>NZ_JAKNEQ010000001.1:0-300000 GCF_022137125.1 Streptococcus mitis
AAATAGGCTCCATAATATCTATAGGGAATTTACCCACTACAAATATTATAGAGCCTTTTTTTATATTTTTAAGAATAGTAGAATAAAAACTTCAGATTTGTAAAACTTAATTGGATTACTTATCTGAAGTTTTTTTGCGCTCTTTGTCAACTGTAGTGGGCTGCAGAAAAGCTAAAATCTTTATATATTGTCGATTTTATGGTTGTGCTCGTTTATTATTACTTCCAACTCTTGAGTGAAATTTCTCCGCTATTGAGCCAGATTTCTTTTCCGTTATCACATTGAACTAAAAGTTTTCCATTTTCTGAGATATCTTTAGCAAGTCCCTTGTGGTCTTTTTGATCTAGTGTGAAAGTCACTTCTTTTCCTAGAACGAATGACTGTTTTTTATATAGGTATAATAACTCATCTGCTGGCGTTTTGAAGAAAGAACGCCAGATTTCTATGATTAATTCATTTCTGGTAATAGGTGCTGGAGCTTTGAATAAACTAGCAGCTTTTTCTTTTAATTCTTGAGGGAAGTCTTTAATAGTAAAGTTGATTCCTACTCCAATAATGATATCTGTGACTAAGCCAGTTTCTACAGAGGTCATTGCTTCAGTGAGGATTCCTCCAATTTTATGATTTTTGAGGTAGATATCATTGACCCATTTTATGTCGACATCTATTAAAGTTAGGTTCTTAATGGCTTTGTAGATAGCTCCTGCTACAAGTAGTGTGTAGGATGGTAATTTCTCATAGGGAAGATTTGGTTTGAGATGGAGTGTCATATAAATGCCACCTTGGGGTGAGTAGAAAGAACGTTGAAAACGGCCTCGGCCAGCTGTTTGATAGGAAGCTAGATAGAGAGTGTTTGCTTCATTCCCTAAATCAATTGCTTCTTTTGCATCGAGTTGAGTTGATCTTGTTTCGGATTTAAAACTGATTTTAATTGGAAGATTTTGTTCTAGGAGTTCCGGAAGAATAAGATCCCCATTCACCAGTTTATAGCCTTTGTTTTTGATACTATCAATTTCAATGCCTTCTTGTTCTAAACGCTTGATGGCTTTCCAAATTGATGTTCGGGTCAGTGATAGTTCTTCTGCAATCTTTTCTCCGCTGATATAATCGGTTTCTTTAGCTAGAATTTGGTAGACGGCTTGGTATGATTTCATAGTGTTTCCTTTCTCACTAGTTGGTGTTGAGAATATTCTTTTCTTGTTTGACTTGGAGTCTGATTAAAGTATTGTTTATAAGCTTTCGAAAAATGTAGTGGATCTGAAAAGCCTACCGAGTACGCAATTACCTTGATTGACTCTTGGGTATTTTCGAGGAGTTGTTTAGCTCGATACATTCGAACGTATAGTAGGTATTCTTTTGGAGATAAGGTGTTAAATTCTTTGAATACGCTTGATAAGTAGCTTCTGTGAACGGATAGTTCTTTTGCTAAATCTTGAATTGTAAGTGATTGAGGATAGTGACTATCAATTAATCTTTTGCATTCAAGATAGAGTTGGTAGGTTGATGAAATATTCTTTTTTTTCTGATTGGGAGCAATAGTTCCCAGATGAAACATCAGTTCATGGAGTTGTCCCATGATATGGAGTTGAGCTAATTCATTTGATTTGGTAATCTGAGCGAAGCGGACAATGTCTGAGATGAGTTTTGCAGTGGTCTGGGTATGACAAGTTTCAGATTGGATGAGATAGGATTGATCGGAAATTTGAGAAAGAGCAAAATAGTCAGGAGCTTTCCCTCCAGTGATTCCTAACCAGTAGTAGGCCCAAGGTTCTTTACTATCTGCTTGATAAAAGGTTAGTTCCTCTGGTTTTAATAGAAAGAAATCTCCTTCTTTTAAATCAACAATTTTACCTTTGTAATGAAATTTTCCTTGTCCTTTGGTAATGTAATGTAGGACGTATGTATCTCGAATTGCTGGACCAAAAGAGTAATTAGGTTTGCATTCCTCATATCCATAAAAGCTTAGGGAAAGGTCAATTGTTCCAGTCTGGTATTCTGAAAAAACTAGCATGTGCTACCTCCTACCTAACATTTTACCATATTCTTGAGACATTTTTCTATTTTAGAAAGCGATTACAGATGATAAAATAGAGTCAATAAAGTGATGAGGTGAAGTAAATGGGAGTTAGGATAGAGAATAATCTATTTTATGTTGAGAGTAAAAATCTAAGTTTGATTATTGAAAATCGAAATGGCTACTTACTTTTGAAACATTTAGGAAAGACTATTAAGAACTATAAAGGTTCCAACAGTGTTTATGAACGAGACCATGCCTTTTCAGGAAATCCAATGGCTACTAATCGAACCTTTAGTTTAGATACTCAACGTCATATTTTTGGGCAACATGGCTTAGGAGATTTTAGGAAACCAACTATACAGATTCAGCATAGTGTAACTGAAGTAACAGACTTTCGATTTGTAGAAGCAAAAAGTTTAAAAGGTCAGAATGGTCCACAGGGCTTACCTTCTCCACATAGCATGGATAATACAGAGACTCTTGTCTTAATGTTAGAAGATTCTAAGGCTCAACTTAGTCTGAATTTGTATTATACTGCTTTTGATAATGATTCGACTATTGCTAGCTACAGTAAATTAGTGAATAATAGTAATCAGGAAGTTGTCATTCATAAAGACTTTTCTTTTATGGCTGATTTTCCAGCGGCAGCTTACGAAATCGTAACTCTGCAGGGTGCTTATGCTCGTGAAAAGACTGTTCGACGTCAACAGGTAGAACAAGGAATCTTTTCAATTAGTTCGAACCGTGGAGCTTCTGGGCATGCTCAAACACCAGTTCTTTTACTATGTGATCAAGGAATCACAGAGGATGCAGGGAATGTGTTTGCTATTCAACTAATGTATAGTGGAAACTTTGAAGCTTTTGTTCAAAAGAATCAATTGAATGAAGTTCGGCTGGCTATTGGGATTAATCCGGAAAACTTTTCTTGGAAGTTAGACCCTGAGGAATACTTTGAAACACCGGTAGCTTTAATGACCTATTCAGACAAGGGATTAACTGGTGTTAGTCATGAAAGTCAGAATTTTGTACTGAAGCACATTATGCCAAGTAAATTTTCTACAAAAGAACGCCCAATTCTAATTAATAACTGGGAAGCTACTTACTTTGACTTTCAGAGAGAAAAACTGTTAGAGCTAGCTGATGAAGCTAAGAAAGTTGGCATTGAACTTTTTGTATTAGATGATGGTTGGTTTGGCAATCGTTTTGATGATAATCGTGCTTTAGGTGATTGGGTTGTTAATGAGAAAAAACTGGGTGGAAGCCTAGAAAGTCTGATTTCAGCTATCCATGAAAGAGGTTTGCAGTTTGGGCTTTGGTTAGAACCTGAAATGATTTCTGTAGATAGTGATTTGTATCATAAACATCCTGACTGGGCTATTCAGGTTCCTGGTTATGAGCATACTTATTCTCGGAATCAATTAGTACTTAATCTTGCCAATCCTCAGGTAGTAGAATACTTGAAAAATGTCTTAGATCAACTCCTATCTTATCATGAGATTGATTACATTAAATGGGATATGAATCGTAATATGACCAACCTAGGAAATGGCTTTACTTATCTAGAGACAAAGATGCAATCTCATCAGTACATGTTGGGGCTTTACGAACTCGTTTCTTATCTGACAGAGAAGCACAGCCATATTCTCTTTGAGTCCTGCTCTGGTGGTGGTGGACGAAATGATCTGGGTATGATGCGCTATTTCCCACAAGTCTGGACTAGTGATAATACTGATGCTATTGCACGTTTACCAATTCAATACGGTTCATCCTATCTCTATCCAACCATTTCTATGGGGGCTCATGTGTCAGCAGTACCGAATCATCAGATGGGACGAACGACACCATTAGAAACACGTGGACATGTAGCAATGATGGGAAATTTGGGATATGAGCTTGATTTGACAAGTTTATCAGATGAAGAGAAAGGTGAGATTGCTAATCAGGTGAACTTGTATAAAGAATTACGACCAGTAGTTCAGTTAGGACAACAGTATAGACTAATTAATCCTGATACTGCATCCAATGAAGCAGCTGTACAATTTAATTACAAAAATCAAACGATTGTAACCTACGTTCGCGTTTTGTCAGTTGTAGAGACCATGGAAACAACTTTAAAGTTAAAAGATTTGGATGAAGAGGGACTATATGAATTACAGGAAAATGGCGAAGTTTACTCAGGTGCAGAACTAATGTATGCGGGTTTAACTGTTATTTTATCCCAAGGAGATTTTTTGAGTAGACAGTATATTTTTAGAAGACTATAATAAAGGTGTATAAATTTATAAAGGAGGCTTTCCAATGAAATGGTATAAGAAAGCAGGTTTTCTTTTAGTCGCTGGGGCTAGTTTACTAGGTCTAGCAGCTTGTGGTCAGAATAATCAATCGACTGATGGAAAGGTAACGATTGAATTTTTTAACCAGAAGACCGAAATGGCGGATACTTTGCAAAAAATTGTAGATAATTTTGAAAAGGATCATCCTACTATTGATGTAAAACTGACGACTGTTCCGGCAGCTGGTATTGTTCTGAAGACTCGGATTTTATCAGGAGATGTTCCAGATATTGTTAATATCTATCCTCAAAATATGGATTTTCAGGAGTGGGCAAAAGCAGGTTACTTTGCAGATATGACAGGGAAATCTTATCTTGAGAATATTAAGAATGACTATGCAGAAAAGTATGCAATCAATAACAAGATTTATAGTGTGCCTTTAACTGCTAACCTTTATGGAATCTATTACAATAAAACAAAGTTTAAAGAATTAGGACTTGAGGAACCGAAGACTTTTAAAGAGTTTCAAGAGATTGTTAAAAAGATAAAAGATAGTGGGAATTCTCCGTTTGCAGTTGCAGGCAATGAAGGATGGACATTAAACGGTTATCACCAACTTTCTCTCATTACCATTACAGGCAGTGGAGACGCAGCTAATAACTATCTTCGCTTTTCAAAACCAAATGCTATTTCTGTAGATGATGCTATTTTAAAAGCAGATGCAGAACGACTAGATTTGTTGGCAGACAATGCTCAAGATGGATGGCGTGGTGCCTCTTATAATGATGCGGTGGTAGCATTCTCGAATGAAAAAGCTTTTATGATGCCACAAGGATCATGGGCATTAGCGGCAATTAATCAACAGGATCCAAAATTTGATGTGGGGATGTTTGCCTTCCCAGGAGAAGAAGTAGGAAAAGAAGTCACTGTTGGTGCAGGGGACATGGCATTATCAACTTCAGCTACGACCAAACATCCTAAAGAAACCGAAGAATTTATCAGCTATATGACTAGTCCAAAAGCTATGCAAGCATATTATGATGTGGATGGTTCACCAGTTGCTGTGAAAGGTATACAGGAAAAAGAAGATTCAGCACTTGCAGAGATTTCTAAACTAGCATTTACGGATAAACATTATGTTTGGTTGGGCCAACACTGGAATTCTGAAGAAGATTTTTTCAATCTAAGTGCAGGTTACTTGATGGATAAAAATCTGAAAAATATGGCAAACAATCTCAATGCTTTCTTTAATCCAATGAAGGCAGATTTGGACTAGAATAGGAGTTAAGATGATATGGCTATTCGAAAAATTTTAAATAAATACTGGGGTTGGACTTTTTTGCTCATCCCGCTTGCATTACAAGCTATCTTCTTTTACTTTCCGATGGTACAAGGTGCTTTCTATAGTTTGACTAACTGGACTGGATTGACCTATAATTATAAATTTGTTGGTCTGAATAACTACAAATTGCTGATGATTGATGGGAAATTCTTCACAGCCATTGCTTTTACTTTGATTTTAACCCTAGCATTGATTATTGGAGAGATTACAATTGGGATGGTTGTGGCTCGAGCCTTAAATTCTAAGATGAAAGGGCAGACCTTCTTTAGAGCTTGGTTCTTTTTCCCAGCTGTTTTGTCTGGTTTGACAGTTTCCTTGATTTTTAAACAATTCTTCAACTATGGTCTTCCAACGATTGGAAAAATTTTAGGGATTAGTTTTTTACAAGAAAGTCTATTAGGAACACCAATCGGAGCGGTAGTGGCAACTATTTTTGTTCTTCTATGGCAAGGAGTAGCAATGCCGATTATTCTCTTTCTTGCTGGTCTTCAGAGTATTCCAAGTGATATTTTGGAGGCGGCATCAATTGATGGTGCAACAAGTAAACAAACTTTTTGGAAAATTGAATTACCATATTTGCTACCAACGATTTCTATGGTTTTTATCCTAGCTCTTAAGTCTGGTTTGACTGCCTTTGACCAAATTTTTGCCTTGACGAGTGGTGGTCCAAATAATGCTACAACCTCTCTTGGTCTTTTAGTCTACAACTATGCCTTCAAGAGTAATCAATATGGATATGCGAATGCAATTGCCTTGATTTTATTCTTAATTATTGGAATTGTTTCTCTTATCCAAATCAAACTATCAAAGAAATTTGAAATCTAATAGGGGAGTCTTACACATGAAAAAAGAAGAAAAATTGAATCAGTTTTGGAAGTATGTCCTCTTGATAGTAGGTGGTATTCTCATACTTGTTCCTTTGTTAGTAACGGTTTTTAGTTCCTTCAAGATAACCAAGGATATCATGAATCATTTCTTTGGTTTGCCCAATCCTTTTACATTAAGCAATTATGAACGATTGATTTCGGATGGGATTGGAGGCTATTTCTGGAATTCAGCTGTTATTACGGTATTATCATTGATTGTAGTAGCCTTCTTTATACCAGCTGCAGCTTATTCCATTGCTCGAAATATGTCCAAGAAAAAAGCCTTTGCAATTATGTATTCGCTCTTGATCTTAGGGATATTTGTTCCATTTCAGGTGATTATGATTCCTATCACAGTTATGATGAGCAAACTCGGCCTGGCAAATATGTGGGGGTTGGTGCTACTTTATCTAACTTATGCAATTCCACAGACCCTCTTCTTGTATGTTGGTTATATTAAAATCAGTGTACCAGATAGTTTAGATGAAGCTGCAGAAATTGATGGGGCTGATCGATTTACAACTTACCGTCAGATTATTTTTCCAATGCTGAAGCCCATGCATGCTACAACCTTGATTATCAATGCATTATGGTTCTGGAATGACTTTATGTTGCCATTGTTGATTTTGAATAAGGATTCCAAGATGTGGACTTTGCCTCTCTTCCAGTACAACTACCAAGGCCAGTATTTTAATGACTATGGGCCAAGTTTTGCATCCTATATTGTGGGAATTGTAACAATTACTGTCGTCTACCTCATCTTCCAAAAACATATTATTTCAGGAATGAGCAACGGAGCAGTGAAGTAAGAAGAACTCATGGAATCTATAGTCTTTGACACAGAGGAAGGGCTCAGCTTGTTGATAATTCTATGTAGAAAACAAGAAAGTAGTACTTAGTTTATCACAGTCTATATTAGTACGAGTTTGATAATAAACAGAGATTTACTACTCAATGAAAATCAAAGAGCAAACTAGGAAGCTAGCCGCAGGTTGCTCAAAGCACAGCTTTGAGGTTGCAGATAAAGCTGACGTGGTTTGAAGAGATTTTCGAAGAGTATAACATGAATTTGATTTACGAAGCCAAGTCATATGAGACTTGGCTTCAATTAGAAAAAGGAGAGTAATTATGCCAATTCAAAATAAAACCATGTTGATTACCTATTCTGATAGTCTTGGAAATAATCTTAAAGATCTATATACGAATTTGGAAGAGCATTTTGGGGATGCTATTGGGGGAGTTCACCTTCTACCATTTTTCCCGTCAACAGGTGATCGTGGATTTGCACCGGTTGACTATGACGAAGTGGATCCAGCGTTTGGTGATTGGGAGGATGTTAAGCGTTTAGGTGAGAAATATTATCTTATGTTTGACTTTATGATTAACCATATTTCTCGTCAATCTAAGTATTATAAGGACTATCAAGAAAAACATGAAGCTAGTGAGTTTAAAGATCTCTTTTTAAACTGGGACAAGTTTTGGCCAGAAAATCGTCCGACACAAGCTGATGTGGATTTAATTTACAAGCGTAAGGATCGTGCACCAAAGCAAGAGATTGTGTTTGAAGATGGTTCAGTGGAACATTTGTGGAATACCTTTGGTGAGGAGCAGATTGATCTTGATGTGACCAAAGAAGTAACGATGGAATTTATCCGTAAGACCATTCAGCACTTGGCAAGTAACGGGTGTGATTTGATTCGTCTAGACGCCTTTGCTTATGCAGTGAAGAAGTTGGATACCAATGATTTCTTTGTGGAACCAGATATTTGGGATTTGTTGGATAAAGTCCGAGATATCGCTGCTGAGTATGGGACAGAGCTCTTACCTGAGATTCATGAACATTATTCTATTCAGTTTAAAATAGCGGATCATGATTACTATGTTTATGATTTTGCCCTTCCAATGGTGACTCTTTATACTCTTTACAGTTCCAGAACAGAGCGCTTAGCCAAGTGGTTAAAGATGAGCCCGATGAAGCAATTTACGACACTAGATACCCATGATGGGATTGGAGTGGTGGATGTCAAGGATATCCTGACCGATGAAGAAATTGACTATGCTTCAAATGAGCTCTATAAGGTTGGAGCGAATGTCAAACGTAAGTACTCCAGTGCAGAGTATAACAATCTAGATATCTACCAAATCAATTCAACTTACTATTCTGCGCTTGGAGATGATGATGTTAAGTATTTTCTCGCTCGTCTAATTCAAGCTTTTGCTCCAGGTATTCCTCAAGTTTACTATGTAGGTCTATTAGCAGGCAAGAATGACTTGAAATTATTAGAAGAAACTAAAGAAGGTCGAAATATTAATCGTCATTACTATAGCAATGAGGAAATAGCAGAAGAGGTCCAACGTCCTGTAGTGAAGGCACTTCTCAATCTATTTTCTTTCCGTAACCGTTCAGAAGCCTTTGATCTAGAAGGAACTATTGACGTTGAAACACCAACAGCCCACAGCATTGTAATCAAGCGTCAAAATAAAGATAAGTCCGTAACAGCAGTAGCAGAAATTGATCTGCAAAATCAGACTTATCGGGTAATTGAGAACGGAATTGAAGTAACATTTTGAAGCCTTGACTTGATATGGTTGATAAAATAGGGTTTTTATTTTAGAAAACGTTTCCTTTGTTTTCAAATTGCTAAAAAAGTGGTACAATATAGGATAGCTTACTATTATCTGAATCAACTGATTTGGAGAGAAAGGATTCATTTTGAAATCAATAGGCTTTATTGAAAAGCTAAGAGGGTTGTCTAGTAAAGAACTGATTTTATTGGGAATCATCCTGAGTATCTTTTTACCCTTTTATCTTTTTGTAGTTGTATTCTGTTTATATATTATCAGTTTAATTTTTACAGGAGACATGAAAAGTATTCTTCAGAAAATGGGGGAGCATCCGATGCTGCTTCTTTTTCTTGGCTATAGTACTGTTATATCCGTTTTTGCACAAAATTGGATGGGAGTTGTGGCTTCAGTAGGAATTTTTCTATTTACTGTTTTCTTTTTGCACTATCAGTCGATTTTATCACATAAATTCTTTCGATTGATTTTGCAGCTCGTCTTGTTTGGTAGCGTTTTGTCAGCTGCTTTTGCGAGTTTAGAACATTTCCAAATTGTGAAGAAATTCAACTATGCTTTTCTTTCACCTAACATGCAGGTGTGGCATCAGAATCGTGCAGAAGTGACCTTCTTTAATCCTAATTATTATGGAATTATTTGTTGTTTCTGTATCATGATTGCCTTCTATCTGTTTACAACGACCAAGTTGAATTGGTTGAAAGTATTCTGTGTGATTGCAGGCTTTGTGAATCTCTTTGGTTTGAACTTTACGCAAAATCGAACTGCCTTTCCTGCTATTATCGCTGGTGCCATTATCTATCTCTTTACGACCATTAAAAACTGGAAGGCCTTTTGGCTTAGTATTGGGGTTTTTGCGATTGGCTTGAGCTTCCTCTTTTCTAGTGATTTGGGAGTTCGGATGGGGACTTTAGACTCTTCTATGGAAGAACGCATTTCTATCTGGGATGCTGGGATGGCCTTGTTTAAGCAAAATCCTTTTTGGGGTGAGGGGCCATTGACCTACATGCACTCTTATCCTAGGATAAATGCTCCTTATCATGAACATGCTCACAGTCTATATATCGATACGATTCTGAGTTACGGAATTGTGGGGACTATTTTATTAGTTTTGTCTTCTGTTGCTCCTGTTCGATTGATGATGGATATGAGTCAGGAGTCGGGGAAACGTCCGATTATCGGTCTTTATCTGTCTTTCCTTACAGTGGTTGCTGTACATGGAATTTTTGACTTGGCCCTCTTCTGGATTCAGTCAGGTTTCATTTTCTTACTAGTTATGTGCAGTATTCCGTTGGAGCATCGAACTTTGGTATCGGACATGACGGATTAAGTTTATAAGATTAAAATCTTCTATCTTGGGTAGGAGATTTTTTTACTGGGAAAAATTATTTCCAAATCGAAATAGTTGACAGTTAGAACGATGAGTGTTACAATTGTTTTATTCTTTTCGATATCGAAATAAATTGGAGGTGTTATGAAGGATAGTCATTTGCTAGCCCATCATATTCGTTTGTTGAATGGGCGGATTTTTCAAAAGTTACTGAGCCAAGACCCTGAAGCTCTTTATCGGAGTGAGCAGGGCAAGATTTTAGCGGTTTTATGGAATAGTGAAACTGGCTGTGCAACTGCAACAGATATTGCGCTTGCGACTGGGCTTGCTAATAATACGCTAACAACTATGATAAAAAAGCTAGAGGAACAAAATCTTGTAACTGTTAGTCCATGCGGGGAAGACAAGCGTAAGAAGTATCTAGTTTTAACAGATTTGGGGCAGTCCCAGAAAGAAGTGGGACATCGTGTCAGTCAGAAATTGGATACGATCTTTTACAAAGGATTTTCAGAGGAAGAAATTCGTCAGTTTGAAGCCTTTCAAGAAAGAATTTTGGCTAATCTGAAAGAGGAGGAAAATGAGGTTTAAAATGGAGCAAATTAGCTGTTTATAAGTAAAGGCCACTTTTGACTTTGTTTTCCAACTCTTAGGACAAGGAAATTATGTGGTTAGCTATGGTCAGACTCAGATTGATGGCCTTGCCTATGCCCAGTACGATATCTTCCGACTAGAAAAAGGGAAAATTGTGGAGCATTGGGACAATAAGGAAGTTATGTCTAAGGTAGAAGACTTGACCAATCGATGGAAGTTTTAAATTGAGGATACAGAATGATTGAATACAAAAATGTAGCCTTGCGCTACACAGAAAAAGATGTTTTGAGAGATGTCAATTTACGAATTGAGAATGGAGAGTTTATGGTTTTAGTTGGGCCATCTGGGTCCGGTAAGACGACCATGATCAAGATGATTAATCGTCTTTTGGAACCAACTGATGGAAATATTTATATGGATGGCAAGCGCATCAAAGACTATGATGAGCGTGAACTTCGTCTTTCTACTGGTTATGTTTTACAGGCTATTGCTCTCTTTCCTAATCTAACGGTCGCGGAAAATATTGCCCTGATTCCTGAGATGAAGGGCTGGACTAAGGAAGAAATTGCTCAGAAAACAGAAGAGCTTTTGGCTAAGGTTGGTTTACCAGTAGCTGAGTATGGACATCGTTTGCCTAGTGAATTATCTGGTGGGGAGCAACAGCGTGTTGGAATTGTTCGTGCTATGATTGGTCAGCCTAAGATTCTCCTCATGGATGAACCTTTTTCAGCCTTGGATGCTATTTCGAGAAAACAGTTGCAGGTTCTGACTAAAGAATTGCATAAAGAGTTTGGGATGACAACGATTTTTGTGACCCATGATACGGATGAAGCCTTGAAATTGGCAGACCGTATTGCTGTCTTGCAGGATGGGGAGATTCGCCAGGTGGCGAATCCCGAGACGATTTTAAAAGCTCCTGCCACAGAATTTGTAGCAGACTTGTTTGGAGGTAGTGTTCATGACTAATTTGATATCAACTTTTCAGGATCGTTTTAGTGATTGGTTGACAGCTCTATCTCAACATTTGCAGTTGTCACTTTTAACCTTGTTACTAGCTATCTTTATCGCGATTCCCTTGGCTGTTTATCTTCGCTATCATGAGAAGCTGGCGGACTGGGTCTTACAGATTGCAGGGATTTTCCAGACTATCCCGTCTCTGGCCTTGTTGGGACTCTTTATCCCCTTGATGGGAATTGGAACCTTGCCAGCTTTGACAGCTCTAGTGATCTATGCGATCTTTCCGATTTTACAAAATACCATTACTGGACTCAAGGGAATTGATCCGAGTTTACAAGAGGCTGGGATTGCCTTTGGAATGACTAGGTGGGAGCGACTCAAGAAGTTTGAAATTCCACTTGCTATGCCTGTTATGATGTCTGGAATTCGGACGGCAGCGGTCTTGATTATCGGTACGGCAACCTTGGCTGCCTTGATTGGTGCAGGGGGACTGGGTTCCTTTATCCTTTTGGGAATTGACCGTAATAATGCCAGTCTGATTTTGATTGGGGCCCTTTCTTCTGCAGTGCTTGCCATTGCCTTTAACTTCCTACTAAAAGTTATGGAAAAAGCAAAATTGCGGACGATTTTCTCTGGTTTTGCCTTGGTGACCATATTGCTCGGTCTGTCTTATAGCCCAGCTCTCTTGGCTCAAAAAGAGAAAGAAAACTTGGTTATTGCTGGGAAATTGGGACCGGAACCAGAAATTTTGGCCAATATGTATAAACTCCTTATTGAAGAAAATACCAGCATGACTGCGACTGTTAAACCAAATTTTGGGAAAACAAGCTTTCTTTATGAAGCTCTGAAAAAAGGCGATATTGACATCTATCCTGAATTTACAGGAACGGTGACTGAAAGTTTGCTACAACCATCACCGAAAGTGAGTCATGAGCCAGAGCAGGTTTATCAGGTGGCGCGTGATGGTATTGCCAAACAGGATCATCTAGCCTATCTCAAACCTATGTCTTATCAAAATACCTACGCTGTAGCTGTTCCGAAAAAGATTGCTCAAGAATATGGCTTGAAGACCATTTCAGACTTGAAAAAAGTGGAAGGACAGTTGAAGGCAGGCTTTACTTTAGAATTTAATGACCGTGAAGATGGCAATAAGGGCTTGCAATCAATGTATGGTCTCAATCTTAATGTTGCAACCATGGAGCCAGCTCTTCGTTATCAGGCAATTCAGTCAGGTGATATTCAAATCACAGATGCCTATTCGACAGATCCAGAGTTGGCGCGTTATGATTTACAGGTCTTGGAAGATGACAAGCAACTCTTCCCACCTTATCAAGGGGCTCCACTGATGAAAGAAGCTCTTCTCAAGAAACATCCAGAGTTGGAAACAGTTCTCAATAAATTGGCTGGTAAAATTACTGAAAGCCAGATGAGCCAGCTCAACTACCAAGTCGGTGTTGAAGGCAAGTCAGCAGAACAAGTAGCCAAGGAGTTTCTACAAGAACAAGGTTTGTTGAAGAAATAGTTTGAAAATGTCAAACTCAACTTGCTTAAACGACCATATAGAAAACTGCTCAGACAATATTGTCTGGGCTTTTTTGATTGTTGAAAAGATAAAAAACTTACTAGCCTAGAAATAAGGTAACTGAGTTCTACTCTGTATTCAATTTTTAGGAATGAGAAAGTCTAGATAAAACTGGACAACTTCCTGTTCTGTGAAGTCTTGCCCTTTTTTGAGCCACCAGATCAATGTCTCGGTAAAGTTTGTTATGACCAAGTGTTGGAGATAAGAGGCAGGCAGACTGGGGTGAGCTTCTTTCAAATCATCAGCCAACAAGGGATAGACGTGGTTCTCCAATTCTCTCTGGAGTTGACGGAGGAAGTAGTCATTTTTGGAAAATAGCAGACTGGTGATATGATCTTGATTCTTCTGAAAATGGAGAAAGAGGTGGGCGAGGTAATCTTCGGTTGAAATGGACTCCTCTCTTTCAAAGAGGTGATGGAAGAGGTAGCGACAAAGCTCGCCCAGAAGTAGTTCCTTACTCTCATAGTGACAGTAAAAAGTGGAACGTCCCACGTCTGCGAGATCAATGATATCCTGAACCGTAGTGGATTCGTAGCCCTTATCGTTCAAAAGTTGTAGAAAAGCTTGATAGATGGCTTTTTTTGTTTTACTGATACGACGGTCGATTTTAGTCATATGGACACTTGAGGCAAAATGTTCAGAACTGAATAAAGTTGACGCTTTGCTTCTATCCTTTCTTTGAATTTTAGTGGATAATGATAATGAACAAGATGTTCATAAATATATTATAACAAAGGAATGAGAAAGATGAAGGCAAAATATACTGTTTGGGTAGCTTTTTTCTTAAACTTGACTTATGCTATTGTCGAGTTTATTGCAGGTGGAGTATTTGGTTCGAGTGCTGTTCTTGCTGACTCTGTGCATGATTTGGGAGATGCCATTTCTATTGGGATATCGGCCTTTTTAGAAACAATCTCAAATAGAGAAGAAGATAGGCAGTACACCTTGGGTTACAAGCGATTTAGTCTTTTAGGAGCACTAGTGACTGCTGTGATTCTTATCACAGGATCCATCCTAGTGATTTTGGAAAATACAACTAAACTTTTTAATCCACAGCCCGTTAATGATGAAGGTATCCTCTGGCTAGGAATGATTGCGGTTACTATCAATGTATTAGCTAGTCTTGTGGTCCGAAAGGGACAAACAAAGAACGAATCCATTCTCAGCCTGCACTTTCTGGAAGATACCTTGGGTTGGGTGGCTGTCATCCTGATGGCCATTGTTCTTCGATTTACCGATTGGTATATCTTGGATCCGCTCTTGTCTATTGCTATTTCCTTCTTTATTCTGTCAAAAGCCCTTCCACGTTTTTGGTCTACGCTCAAGATTTTCCTCGATGCAGTGCCAGAAGGAGTAGATATCCAGAAGATCAAGACGGATTTAGCAGAATTGGATCATGTCGCTAGTATCAATCAGCTTAATCTCTGGACTATGGATGGTTTGGAAAAAAATGCCATTGTCCATGTTTGTTTAAAAGAGATGGAGCATATGGAAACTTGTAAAGAATCTATTCGAATTTTCCTCAAAGATTGTGGCTTTCAAAATATTACCATTGAAGTTGATGTTGATCTAGAAAGTCACCAAGCACATAAGCGCAATATAACAGAGTTAGAAGCAAGTCATGATCAAAATCATCATCATTGATGAGGTGTAGTATAAGTGAGCGAAAGCATAATAAAAAGTGTATACTTAAACTAGTAAAAATGGAGAGGATATGTTAATGAAATCAGCAGTCTATAAAAAAGCAGGTCAGGTCGGTATTGAAGAGGTTAAGCGTCCAAGTATTCAAGAAGCGGATGATGTTATTATTCGTGTGGTTCGTGCTTGTGTTTGTGGTTCGGACCTTTGGAGTTACCGCAATCCAGATATTAAATCGGGACATAAAAATAGTGGACACGAAGCGATTGGGATTGTCGAAGAAACTGGGGAAGCCATTACGACGGTGAAGCCAGGTGATTTTGTCATTGTCCCGTTTACACATGGATGTGGTGAGTGTGATGCCTGTCTTGCTGGCTTTGACGGTTCTTGCGATAATCATATTGGTAATAACTTGGGAGGCGATTTTCAGGCGGAATATATTCGTTTTCACTATGCAAACTGGGCGCTGGTTAAAATCCCTGGACAACCTTCTGACTACACAGAAGGTATGCTAAAGTCCCTCTTGACTCTTGCAGATGTTATGCCGACAGGCTATCATGCGGCGCGTGTTGCTAATGTTCAAAAAGGGGATAAGGTTGTGGTCATTGGTGATGGTGCTGTAGGTCAATGTGCTGTCATCGCGGCGAAGATGCGTGGTGCGTCGCAAATTATCCTCATGAGTCGTCATGAAGATCGTCAAAAGATGGCTCTGGAGTCGGGTGCGACAGCTTTTGTAGCTGAGCGAGGTCAAGAAGGTATTGCCAAGGTGCGTGAAATTCTCAGTGGCGGAGCGGACGCAGCACTTGAATGTGTTGGTACGGAGGCTGCTGTAGAACAGGCGCTAGGTGTCCTTCATAATGGAGGGCGTATGGGATTTGTAGGAGTCCCACACTATAATAATCGTGCTCTTGGTTCGACATTTATGCAAAATATCTCTGTAGCAGGTGGGGCAGCTTCTGCGACAACATATGATAAGCAATTTTTACTAAAAGCCGTCCTTGATGGTGATATCAATCCAGGCCGTGTCTTTACTTCAAGCTATAAATTAGAAGATATTGATCAAGCTTATAAAGATATGGATGAACGTAAGACCATTAAGTCTATGATTGTGATGGCCTAAAAAAGAAAATCCTAATGGAGATTTGAGACTCTCTATTAGGATTTTTTGTCATTTTTAATTTGTGGAGTTATGGCAGAGTACTCTCTCTCAGAGTCAGTCTGGTTCCCAGCATGGTCAGGCTAGGGATTTTGCGACCGTGGAGTACTTCTTTATTAAGAATATCCATGCCTGCTCTGCCCATTTCTTCGGTATAGACGGTGATGCTGGAGAGGGGAGGATAGACTTGCTTGGTCAGGCTGGTGTCGTTAAAGGAAATAAGACTGACGCGGTCTGGCAGGTTGATTCCAGCTTCTTGGAGGGCACGGAGGGCACCGATAGCTAAACTATCGCTAGCTGCAAAAAATGCTGGTGGCAGTTGGTCTCCCAAACTCTGAATAGCCTCCTTCATCAAGTCATAGCCAGACTGGGCAGTAAAGCTTCCTTGAAAGACCAGTTCATCATGATAGATTCCCTTTGCTTGACTGTAGTTTCTAAAATTTTCCAGTCGCTTATCCTCAATGATTTCTTCTTGGTCGGTTGTTTCTTCAAGGCCTGTTAGAATCCCGATGCGGTCCATCCCTTGGCTGAGAAAATAATCGACAACCTGTTTCATGGCAGTGTAAAAGTCTGTGATAATGCAGGTATGTCCCAGGGAAAGTGTATCGCTGTCTAGAAATACAAGAGGCTTTTGGTATTCTTCAAAGGCAGAAATCTGAGCTCGGCTAAATTTTCCGATGCAGAGAATCCCAATTACTTCCTCGCTTAGGGTAAAAGGATGGTCATTAAAATAGCGCAAGATATCGTAGTCCAACTCTTGGGCTCTTTTTTCTATGCCTAGGCGAATCTGGTAGTAGTAGAGATCGTCTAGCTCCCCTTGTTCGCTGACCCATTGGATAATGGCAATCTTTTGCTTGGGCTTGTGGGACTCGCCTGTCTTGAGGTGCTTGGTGTAGCCCAGCTCTTCAGCAACAGTTAAAATACGGTGTCTGGTTTCTTCTGTAACAGATAGACTCTGGTCGCGATTGAGGACACGGGATACGGTCGCGATAGAGACAGAGGCTAGCTGTGCAATGTCTTTTAAGGTAGCCATAAATCCTCCTTGATTAGATTAGTATATCATATTTTTCTGCTTTTTACCGATAGTTTAGTAAAATTTTAGTAAAAAGGATTGACCTTGGAAAATCCCTTGGATACAATAGAAGAAAACGATTACACGTTAAGGTGACTTAACGGACAGTAAAAGGAGAAATCATATGACACAACATCTTACTGCTGAAACTCTTCGCAAAGACTTTCTTGCTGTTTTTGGTCAAGAAGCAGACCAAACTTTCTTTTCACCAGGTCGTATCAATTTGATTGGTGAACACACAGACTACAACGGTGGGCACGTTTTTCCTGCTGCTATTTCCTTGGGAACTTACGGTGCAGCTCGTAAGCGTGACGACCAAGTTTTACGTTTCTACTCAGCTAACTTTGAGGACAAGGGTATTATCGAAGTGCCTCTCGCCGACCTCAAGTTTGAAAAAGAGCACAACTGGACCAACTATCCAAAAGGTGTCCTTCATTTCTTGCAAGAAGCTGGACACGTGATTGACAAAGGTTTTGATTTTTATGTTTATGGGAATATCCCAAATGGTGCTGGCTTGTCTTCTTCAGCATCCCTTGAACTCTTGACAGGAGTCGTGGCAGAGCATCTCTTTGATTTAAAATTAGAGCGTCTCGATTTGGTTAAAATTGGAAAACAAACAGAAAATAACTTTATCGGAGTCAACTCTGGTATCATGGACCAATTTGCTATTGGTATGGGGGCTGATCAACGTGCTATTTACCTTGATACCAACAACTTAGAGTATGATTTGGTGCCACTTGATTTGAAGGACAATGTCGTTGTTATCATGAACACTAACAAACGCCGTGAATTGGCGGATTCTAAATACAATGAACGTCGTGCTGAGTGTGAAAAAGCAGTGGAAGAATTGCAAGTTGCTTTAGATATTCAGACCTTGGGTGAATTGGATGAGTGGGCCTTTGACCAATACAGCTATCTGATTAAAGATGAAAATCGTTTGAAACGTGCTCGCCATGCTGTGCTTGAAAACCAACGTACCCTCAAAGCTCAAGTAGCCCTTCAAGCAGGAGATTTGGAAACATTTGGTCGTTTGATGAATGCGTCACACGTTTCTCTGGAGCATGACTATGAAGTAACTGGTTTGGAATTGGATACTCTTGTTCACACAGCTTGGACACAAGAAGGTGTTCTCGGTGCTCGTATGACAGGGGCAGGTTTTGGTGGATGTGCCATTGCCTTGGTTCAAAAAGATACTGTTGAGGCTTTTAAGGAAGCTGTAGGCAAACACTACGAGGAAGTAGTTGGCTATGCTCCAAGCTTCTATATCGCTGAAGTTGCAGGTGGCACTCGCGTCCTTGACTAGTTAAAAGGAGGCTCTATAGTGACCTTAGTAGATAAATTTGTAACACATGTCATTGCTGAAAGTTCATTTCAGGAAATGGATCGAATCTACCTGACCAATCGTGTCTTGGCACGAGTGGGAGATGGTGTTTTGGAAGTTGAGACCAATCTGGATAAATTGATTGATCTCAAGGACCAGCTGGTTGAGGAAGCCGTTCGACTAGAGACGATTGAGGATAGTCAGACTGCGCGTGAAATCCTTGGTGCTGAACTGATGGACTTGGTGACCCCTTGTCCGAGTCAGGTTAATCGTGACTTCTGGGAAACTTACGCCCAATCTCCCGAACAGGCAATAGCAGATTTCTACCAACTTAGCCAGAAAAATGACTACATCAAACTCAAGGCTATTGCTAAGAATATTGCTTACCATGTTCCATCTGATTACGGAGAGCTTGAGATTACCATCAACCTCTCTAAGCCTGAAAAGGATCCGAAAGAGATTGCGGCGGCCAAGTTGGTGCAAGCTAGTAATTATCCTCAGTGTCAGCTTTGTCTAGAGAATGAGGGCTACCATGGTCGGGTCAACCACCCAGCTCGTAGCAACCACCGTATTATCCGTTTTGAAATGGCTGGTCAGGAATGGGGCTTCCAGTATTCTCCCTATGCTTACTTTAATGAGCACTGTATTTTCTTAGATGGCCGGCATCGTCCCATGGCCATTAGTCGTCAGAGCTTTGAACGTCTGCTGGCTATCGTAGAGAAGTTTCCAGAATATTTTGCGGGTTCAAATGCGGACTTACCAATTGTGGGGGGCTCTATTCTAACTCATGATCACTATCAGGGAGGCCGTCATGTCTTTCCTATGGAATTGGCTCCTCTGCAAAAGACCTTCCGATTTACTGGTTTTGAACAAGTCAAGGCTGGGATTGTCAAGTGGCCCATGTCAGTGTTGCGTTTGACTTCGGATTCCAAAGAGGATTTGATCAACTTGGCTGATAAGATTTTGCAGGAATGGCGCCAGTATTCAGACCCTGAAGTGCAGATTTTAGCTGAGACTGATGGGACATCGCATCACACCATCACACCGATTGCGCGTAAGCGCGACGGTCAGTTTGAGTTGGACTTGGTCTTGAGGGACAATCAGACTTCTGCAGAACATCCTGATGGCATCTATCATCCTCACAAGGATGTCCAACATATCAAGAAGGAAAATATCGGCTTGATTGAGGTTATGGGCTTGGCTATCTTACCACCTCGTTTGGAAGCAGAAGTGGAGCAAGTCGCTAGCTATCTTGTAGGAGAAGCTGTCTCAGTTGTCGATTATCATCAGAAATGGGCATACCAACTCAAAGTCCAACATCCAGACATAACAGATAAAGAAAAAGCCCTTGAAATCGTCAAAGACTCTGTTGGTGCTATCTTTGCGCGTGTACTTGAGGATGCAGGAGTCTACAAGCAGACGGAACAAGGGCAGACAGCTTTTATGCGCTTTGTGGAGCAGGTCGGAATTTTGCCAGACTAGGAGCTTTCTCCTTGCACAGTCCTATAAAAAGTAGTATCATAGTGTCGTTTGAAATATCAGGAGGAAACGATGAAAGATTTTCATTTTGACGCTATATCTGCTTTTGAAAATTACGAAATTGAACAAATGAGAGATGGTCACGTTGTGGTGACGACCAAAGTAGTGGACTCGTCGCTCAACTACTATGGCAATGCCCACGGTGGCTATCTCTTTACCCTTTGTGACCAGATCAGCGGTTTGGTGGTCATATCTCTAGGATTAGACGGAGTGACGCTCCAATCCTCTATCAACTACCTCAAAGCAGGAAAACTTGATGATGTGCTGACTATTAAAGGAGAATGTGTCCATCAAGGTCGCACAACCTGCGTAGTGGATGTCGATATTACCAATCAAGAAGGCAGAAATGTCTGTAAGGCAACCTTTACCATGTTTGTCACAGGACAGAGGTCAGAAGACAGACAGGTAAGGATATAGAGAAACAAAAAAGAGGCTCACACCTCTTTTTCTTATTTCTTTTTATGATTTAATACGGCATTGAGGACAATGGCAAGTAGGCTGGCTACGACGATTCCGTTTGAGAAGAACATTTGGAAGGCTGTCGGCATGCTGACAAAGAGATTACTGTTATTTAGACCGACACCTGCAGCGATTGAAACAGCTGCGATAAGAAAGTTGTGTTCATTGTTAGCAAAGTCAACACGGGCGAGGATTTGCATCCCTTGAATAGACACAAAACCAAACATTACCAGCATGGCACCACCGAGGACAGGGCTTGGAATGATTTGAGCAAGGGCACCAAACTTAGGAAGGAGTCCAAGGAGAACCAGGAAACCAGCTGCGTAGTAGATTGGTAGGCGAGTCTTGATACCTGATAATTTAACCAAACCAACGTTTTGTGAAAATCCTGTGTAAGGGAAGGTGTTAAAGATTCCTCCGAGAAGTACGGCCAAACCTTCTGCTCGGTAACCGTTGCGAAGGCGCGTGCTGTCAATTGGATCTTTTGTGATATCAGACAAGGCCAGATAAACACCAGTTGACTCAACCATAGAAACCGTTGCGATGATACACATCATGACAATAGATGAGATTTCAAAGGTTGGCATCCCAAAGTAGAGGGGAGTTGGGACATGGACAAGCGGTGCTGCCGCAACAGGGGAGAAGTCCACCAAGCCCATGCTAGCAGCAATGGCAGTTCCAACAACCAAACCAATCAAAATAGAGATAGACTTGATAAATCCTTTGGTAAAGATGTTGATCAAGAGGATAATCAAAACAGTAATAGCTGCAAGTAGGAGACTTTGACCAGTTGGCTCTGGAACGTTATTTCCCATATTTCCAATAGCAACAGGAATCAAGGTTAAACCAATCGTGGTAATAACAGATCCTGTTACGATAGATGGGAAGAGATTGGCTACTTTTGAGAAAACGCCTGAAACAAGAACCACGTAAATCCCTGATGCGATAAGGGCACCAAACATAGCACCACTACCATGGCTTTGCCCAATCATAATCAAGGGAGCGACCGACTGGAAGGCAACTCCAAGAACGACTGGGAGTCCAATTCCAAAGTATTTGTTGAGTTGGAGTTGGAGGAAGGTTGCCACTCCACACATGAAGATATCTGTAGAAATCAGGTAGGTTAGCTGCTCAGTTGAATAGCCAAGGGCTGTCGCAATCATGATAGGAACCAGGATAGATCCTGAGTACATGGCTAGTAAGTGCTGCAAGCCAAGAACGGCTGCTTGTGAATGTTTTTCTTGAGTTTGCATTAGAGATCTGCCTCCTTAAATACGACTTGACCATTTTCAAAACGATCCAAACGAGCGAGTGATAGAACAGGGTAGCCTGCTTTTTCAAGCAAATCACGGCCATCTTGGAAGGATTTTTCAATCACAATACCGACAGCTTCGACTGTGGCACCAGCTTGTTCGATGATTTGAATCAAGCCTTTGGCAGCTTGGCCATTAGCAAGGAAATCGTCGATAATCAAGACCTTGTCCTCTGGTGAGAGGAATTTTCCAGCGATAGAAACGGTGCTGGTCACCTGCTTGGTAAAGGAGTAAACTTCGGCAGTTAAGATACCTTCGTTCATAGTGATGTTCTTAGCTTTTTTAGCAAAAATCATGGGAACGTTTAAGGCTTCAGCTGTAAAAACGGCTGGGGCAATACCTGACGCTTCAATGGTTACGACCTTGGTAATACCAGCAGAAGCAAATTTTTCCGCAAAAACCTTACCGATTTCTCGCATCAAGCTAAAGTCAACTTGGTGGGTTAAAAAGGAATCCACCTTGAGGATGTTATCACCCAAGATATGCCCATCCTTGAGGACGCGCTCTTCTAATAATTTCATAAGACCTCCTAAAGTCTAAAAGCTAATCCATTTGCTTGTTTCAGATTTCTATCCAGTAAAACTGATAGAAAAAGGACCTACTTAATCTCTAAGTAAGTCCCCAAAATAGGCATGGCAAAAACGACCATACCTCACTTCTGACTTACTTATTGTTAGGTGTTCCGGCACCTTGTAGAAACGTCGTGCCAATTCACGACATAAACAAGTAAAATGATATTCAATTTTAAATAGGCTTGTGCCAATGTTTTTATTTTACACTAAATAACTTTAGAAATCAAAGATTTTGTTAGTGTTTAGATAAAAAAAACGAACGAACAAAAACCTACAACACGATACAGTATTGTAGGTTTCTATTTTTCTACTCGCTAAATCTTAAAAAATAGCCATCTGGATCCAAGACTGCAAATTCATGGGGATAAATAAAACTATCTCCTACTCGAAATTCTCTTTTTGTCAGGGGACGATGGATAGGATAGTCAGCTTCCAGCAGTTTTTGGTGGAGCTGAGGAACATCTGCAATGCCAAAGGAAATATTGACACCGCGCCCGAAAGGATAGGTCAGCTGAGCTAATTCTTTTACGCTGCCTTCTTCTAGCATAAGTTGGCAGTCTTCAAGCGAGAGGAAGAGAAATTTCTCCTCTGGACGCTCGTATTCGACAGAGAATCCTAGCAGGTTGCAGTAGAAGTGGCGTGATTTTTCGATGTCAGATACTACAAATTCAGGAATGACAGCTTGATAGTCCATTCGTTTTCTCCTTAGAGTTCAATCTCCATGACAATGGGTGTGTGGTCTTGGCGAGCTCCCGAGTCGATCATATCAGACTTAGTCACCTTGTTAGCGATGCGGTTACTTGTGAGCCAGTAGTCAATTCTCCAGCCAGTATTATTGATTTTAGAGGTCTTGCTGCGCTGTGCCCACCAAGTGTAGCGTTCTGGAACATCGCCGTGAATGTGGCGGAAGGTATCAGTAAATCCAGTTGCTAAAAGGTTGGTAAATCCAGCACGTTCCTCGTCGGTAAATCCAGGTGAACGGCGGTTGCTGGCAGGATTTGCAAGGTCAATTTCATTGTGGGCTACATTGTAGTCACCGGTCGCAAGGACTGGTTTTTCTTTGTCTAGTTCAGCCAAGTACTCCGCATATTTGACATCCCAGACTTGGCGTTCTTCCAAACGTTTGAGGCCGTCGCCAGCGTTTGGAGTGTAAACTTGGGTCACGAAAAATTCATCAAATTCTAGAGTGATGATGCGACCTTCTAAGTCCATGGTAGAAGGGGCACCGATTTCTGGAAAAGTGACAGTGGGTGTGAGTTCTTTCTTATAGAGGAACATAGTACCAGCATAGCCTTTGCGGGCAGGCTCTTGGGAAGAGCGCCAAGTGTTTTCATAGTCTGGGAAGAGTTCCTCTAAAATTTCCAAGTGTTTCTTTGTAGGACCCTTGGCAGAAAGCTTGGTTTCTTGGATAGCGATGATATCAGCATTTTCAGCGACCAAGGTTTGTAGGACTTCTTGGGATAATTTCGCGCGAGCTGAGTCACTAGTTAGGGCTGCGTTGAGGGAATCAATATTCCATGAGATGAGTTTCATAAAGTTACCTTTTTCATTCAGATTATAGATTTTATTATACCAAAAAAAGGTCCATTTCCCCAACGTATGGCTTGAAAAATCACTCTCTTTCGTTTATAATTAAGAATGATTTTATGAAAGGGAGTGAAAATAAATGAAATTTTACTCATATGACTATGTACTTAGCCAAATCAGTCAGCAAAATGGCATCATGATTGGCTTTGGAATTGTTCTCCTAGCTATCACAGGATTTTTTGCTTTTAAAGCCTATCGAGATAAAAAGGGGACTAAGTTTCGGGAATTGGTCATGATTTTGGCCTTGACCTTGGTGGCCATGCTTTTGGTGACAATCTCAAAATACCAGACCAATCAAGCCTCTAACAACCAATTTCAAACCTCCCTTCATTTCATAGAGGTTGTTTCCAAAGACTTGGGAGTGGATAAATCAGAAGTTTATGTCAATACTTCTGCAGCCACTGATGGAGCGCTTGTCAAAGTAGGTCCAAATTTCTACCGCGCCATGAACGGGAGCCAACCAGACAAGTATCTTTTAGAGAAATTAGAATTGAATCAAACAGACGCTATTGAATTGGTGGAGGTAAACAAATGACACTCAATTATATGGAAATTTTAATCAAACTGGCCTTGGGGCTCTTCTCGCTTGTTTTTGTTATCAATGTGACAGGAAAGGGAAACCTAGCACCTAACTCTGCGACAGACCAAATTCAGAACTATGTTCTCGGTGGTATCATCGGTGGGGTGATTTACAATAGTTCTATCAGCATTCTCCAGTATGCAGTGATTTTGATGATGTGGACGATTTTGGTCTTGACCCTCAAGTGGCTCAATAACAATGTTCGTTTTGTCAAACGCTTGATTGATGGAAAACCAACTCTCCTTATCAAAAATGGGCAGATTGACCCAGAAGCCTGTCGTTCAGTTGGCTTGTCTGCATCGGATGTAGCCCTCAAACTTCGTAGCCAAGGAATTTTCCAGATGAAGCAAGTCAAACGAGCTGTGCAGGAGCAAAATGGCCAACTCATCGTGGTCCAAATGGGGGATGAAAATCCTAAGTATCCAGTTGTGACTGACGGTGTGATACAAGTCGATGTTTTGGAGTCGATTGGTCGTAACGAAGAATGGCTGCTTGATAACCTCAGCAAGCAAGGGCATGACAATGTAGCCAATATCTTTATCGCTGAGTATGACAAGGGTGCGGTCACAGTCGTAACCTATGAATAAGAAAAACCTGGGGTCTTGGCCTCAGGTTTCTATTTGCAATCAGAAAGGGATGTTATGTCCATTATTCAAAAACTTTGGTGGTTTTTCAAGTTAGAAAAACGCCGTTATTTAGTCGGGATTGTGGCTCTGGTCTTGGTTTCCGTCCTCAACCTCATTCCCCCAATGGTTATGGGGAGGGTCATTGATGCCATCACATCGGGGCAATTAACCCAGCAGGACCTCCTTCTTGCCCTATTTTACTTGCTTCTTGCAGCCTTTGGGATGTACTATCTGCGCTATGTTTGGCGTATGTATATCCTCGGTACTTCCTACCGTTTGGGACAGATTATGCGCTCTCGCTTATTTGAGCATTTCACAAAAATGTCTCCAGCCTTTTATCAAACCTATAGGACGGGGGACCTGATGGCACACGCAACCAACGATATCAATGCCTTAACGCGTCTGGCAGGGGGAGGGGTTATGTCAGCGGTTGATGCCTCAATCACAGCTTTAGTGACCTTGTTGACCATGCTCTTTAGCATTTCATGGCAGATGACCTTGGTTGCCATTCTGCCCCTGCCTTTCATGGCTTATGCGACCAGTCGTCTAGGGAGAAAGACCCACAAGGCCTTTGGCGAATCCCAAGCTGCCTTTTCCGAACTTAATAACAAGGTACAGGAGTCTGTATCAGGTATTAAAGTGACCAAGTCTTTCGGTTACCAGGCGGACGAGTTGAAGTCCTTTCAGGCAGTCAATGAATTGACCTTCCAAAAGAACCTGCAAACCATGAAATACGATAGTCTCTTTGACCCCATGGTTCTCTTGTTTGTTGGTTCATCCTATGTGTTAACCCTCTTGGTCGGCTCCTTGATGGTTCAGAAAGGGCAAATCACGGTTGGGAATCTGGTCACCTTTATCAGCTACTTGGATATGCTAGTTTGGCCTCTTATGGCCATTGGTTTCCTCTTTAATATCACTCAGCGAGGCAAGGTTTCTTACCAACGGATTGAGGAACTTTTATCTCAGGAATCACCTGTAAAAGACCCTGAGTTTCCTCTGGACGGTATTGAAAATGGACGTTTGGAGTACGCTATTGACAGCTTTGCCTTTGAAAATGAGGAGACACTGACGGATATTCACTTTAGTTTAGAAAAAGGGCAAACCTTGGGCTTGGTCGGACAGACAGGCTCTGGGAAAACATCCTTGATCAAGCTCCTCTTGCGTGAATACGATGTGGATAAGGGAGCCATTTACCTAAACGGTCACGATATTCGGGATTATCGTCTGACAGACCTTCGTGGTCTCATGGGCTATGTCCCTCAGGATCAGTTTCTCTTTGCGACCTCTATCTTAGACAATATCCGCTTCGGCAATCCGAACTTGCCCCTTTCAGCAGTTGAGGAAGCGACTAAGCTAGCTCAAGTTTACCAAGATATTGTAGACATGCCTCAGGGCTTTGATACAGTTATCGGTGAAAAAGGAGTCAGTCTTTCAGGTGGTCAAAAGCAACGTCTGGCTATGAGTCGGGCTATGATTTTAGACCCTGATATCTTGATTCTAGATGATTCCTTGTCCGCCGTGGATGCCAAGACGGAGTATGCCATCATCGACAATCTCAAGGAGACGCGGAGGGATAAGACAACCATTATCACAGCCCATCGCCTCAGTGCAGTTGTCCATGCAGATCTGATTTTGGTTCTGCAAAATGGCCAAATCATAGAACGGGGCACGCACGAAGACCTGCTAGTCCTAGATGGCTGGTATGCCCAAACCTACCAGTCTCAGCAGTTGGAAATGAAAGGAGAAGAAGATGCAGAATAAGAAAGAACAATGGGCTGTATTGAAGCGCTTGATGTCCTATCTCAAGCCCTACGGCCTCCTGACCTTTTTGGCACTCAGTTTTCTCCTAGCGACGACGATCATTAAAAGTGTCATTCCCCTTGTGGCTTCCCACTTTATCGACCAGTATCTCAGCAATCTTAACCAACTTGCTGTGACCGTTTTGCTGGCCTACTATGGCCTTTATATCCTACAAACTCTAGTTCAGTATGTCGGTAATCTTCTCTTTGCTCGCGTGTCTTACAGTATTGTTAGGGATATTCGTAGAGATGCCTTTGCCAATATGGAAAAATTGGGTATGTCTTATTTTGACAAGACACCAGCAGGATCTATCGTCTCTCGTTTGACCAATGATACCGAGACCATCAGTGATATGTTTTCGGGGATTCTATCCAGCTTTATCTCAGCAGTTTTTATCTTTCTGACAACCCTTTATACCATGTTGGTGTTGGATTTTCGTTTGACAGCATTAGTCTTGCTCTTTCTCCCCTTGATCTTCCTTTTGGTCAATCTCTATCGGAAAAAATCAGTGAAAATCATTGAGAAAACCAGAAGTCTCTTGTCAGATATCAATAGTAAGCTGGCAGAGAATATCGAGGGCATCAGGATTATTCAGGCCTTTAATCAAGAGAAGCGCCTGCAAGCAGAATTTGATGAGATTAACCAAGAACACTTGGTCTATGCCAACCGTTCTGTAGCCTTGGATGCTCTCTTTTTGCGTCCTGCCATGAGTTTGTTGAAACTCCTAGGCTATGCAGTTTTAATGGCCTATTTTGGCTATCGTGGACTTTATCTGGGAATAACGGCAGGAACCATGTATGCCTTTATCCAGTACATCAATCGTCTCTTTGATCCCCTGATTGAGGTGACTCAAAACTTTTCAACCCTTCAAACTTCCATGGTTTCTGCAGGTCGTGTCTTTTCCCTGATAGACGAGAGGACCTATGAACCTCTTCAAGAAAATGGCCAGGCTAAAGTCAAAGAAGGCAATATCCGTTTTGAACATGTGTGTTTCTCATATGACGGGAAACATCAGATTCTGGATGATATTTCCTTTTCGGTTAACAAGGGTGAAACCATTGCATTTGTAGGCCATACAGGTTCAGGGAAATCTTCGATTATTAATGTCCTCATGCGCTTTTATGAATTTCAATCAGGGCGAGTTCTCTTGGACGATGTGGATATTAGGGACTACAGTCAGGAAGAGCTGAGAAAAAACATCGGTCTGGTCTTGCAGGAACCCTTCCTCTATCATGGAACCATTAAGTCCAATATCGCCATGTACCAAGACATTAGTGATGAGCAGGTCCAGGCTGCAGCAGCCTTCGTGGATGCAGATTCCTTTAT
Source organism: Streptococcus mitis (assembly GCF_022137125.1). GTDB lineage: Bacteria > Bacillota > Bacilli > Lactobacillales > Streptococcaceae > Streptococcus > Streptococcus mitis_CE. The sequence goes on from NZ_JAKNEQ010000001.1 coordinate 28,525, forward strand.
TCAAGACCTTCCTCAGGGTTACGACTCACCTGTGTCCGAGCGTGGTTCGAGCTTTTCAACTGGACAGCGCCAGCTTCTTGCCTTTGCTAGAACAGTTGCCAGTCAGCCCAAAATCTTGATTTTGGATGAAGCGACAGCAAATATTGACTCTGAAACAGAAAGTCTGGTTCAAGCTTCACTGGCTAAGATGAGACAGGGACGAACAACCATTGCTATCGCTCACCGCCTTTCTACCATCCAAGACGCCAACTGTATCTATGTTTTGGACAAGGGGCGCATCATCGAGAGCGGAAGCCATGAGGAACTTTTGGCCTTGGGAGGAACCTATCACAAGATGTATAGTTTGCAGGTAGGGGCCATGGCCTAATACTCTTTGAAAATCTCTTCAAACCATGTCAGCTTTATCTGCAACTTCAAAGCTGTACTTTGAGCCACCTGCGGCTAGCTTCCTAGTTTACTCTTTGATTTTCATTGAGTGTAAGAAGGAAATCCTTCAAATTACAGATTTCTTTCACCGCCTTTTCCATTTTGTGGTATAATGAAAAATGTTGACAAATAGTATAATAAAAACAAAGGAGAAACAGCATGCTGAAATGGGAAGACTTGCCCGTGGAAATGAAATCAAGCGAGGTTGAGTCTTACTACCAGCTTGTCTCTAAAAGGAAGGGTTCGCTGATTTTCAAGCGTTGTTTGGACTGGGTTTTGGCCTTGGTTGTACTGGTTCTGACCTCTCCCATCTTTCTCATTTTGAGCATTTGGATCAAGTTGGATAGCAAGGGGCCAGTGATTTACAAGCAAGAGCGCGTGACCCAGTACAATCGACCTTTCAAGATTTGGAAGTTCCGTACCATGGTGACGGATGCGGATAAAAAAGGAAGTCTGGTGACTTCTGCTAACGATAGCCGCATCACTAAGGTTGGCAATTTCATCCGCCGTGTCCGTTTGGACGAACTGCCTCAGTTGGTCAATGTCCTTAAAGGTGAGATGTCCTTTGTCGGTACACGACCTGAAGTGCCACGCTACACAGAGCAGTATAGCCCTGAAATGATGGCAACCTTGCTTTTACCAGCAGGGATTACCTCTCCAGCCAGCATCAACTACAAGGATGAGGACACCATCATCAGTCAAATGACGGAGAAAGGTTTGTCAGTTGACCAGGCCTATGTCGAACACGTCCTTCCTGAAAAGATGCGCTATAACCTCGCCTATCTCCGAGAGTTTAGTTTCCTTGGAGACATCAAAATCATGTTTCAAACCGTGTTTGAAGTGCTAAAATAAAGTAGTCATAAGAAAATGAGTACAGATAAAAGGAGCAAATCAATGCCAAATTACAATATTCCATTTTCACCACCCGATATTACGGAAGCAGAAATTGCTGAAGTAGCGGATACCCTGCGTTCTGGTTGGATCACAACAGGTCCTAAGACAAAAGAACTAGAGCGTCGCTTGTCTCAATATACACAGACACCTAAGACCGTCTGCCTCAACTCTGCGACTGCCGCTCTTGAGTTGATTTTACGCGTTTTGGAAGTGGGACCTGGTGATGAAGTCATCGTTCCAGCCATGACCTATACAGCTTCATGTAGTGTCATCACTCACGTGGGAGCAACTCCTGTCATGGTGGATATCCAAGCAGATACGTTTGAGATGGACTATGACCTGCTTGAGCAAGCTATCACTGAAAAGACCAAGGTGATCATCCCAGTAGAGCTTGCAGGGATTGTTTGCGACTACGACCGTTTGTTCCAAGTTGTGGAGAAGAAACGTGATCTCTTTACCGCTTCAAGCAAGTGGCAAAAAGCCTTTAACCGTATCGTGATTGTTTCTGATAGTGCCCATGCTTTGGGATCTACTTATAAAGGGCAACCAGCTGGTTCTATCGCTGACTTTACTTCCTTCTCATTCCACGCCGTTAAGAACTTTACAACTGCAGAAGGTGGAAGTGCCACTTGGAAAGCCAATCCAGCGATTGACGACGAAGAAATGTACAAGGAGTTCCAAATTCTTTCCCTTCACGGACAAACTAAGGATGCTCTTGCTAAGATGCAACTGGGTTCATGGGAATACGATATCGTCACACCAGCCTACAAGTGTAATATGACCGATATTATGGCTTCCCTTGGTTTGGTACAATTGGACCGCTACCCAAGTTTGCTAGAACGTCGTAAGGAGATCGTGAACCGCTATGATCGTGGTTTTGCAGGTTCTCGTATCCATCCATTGGCACACAAGACTGAAACTGTCGAATCTTCACGCCACCTCTACATCACCCATGTAGAAGGAGCGAGTTTAGAAGAACGCAATCTTATTATCCAAGAATTAGCTAAAGCAGGAATTGCAAGCAATGTCCACTACAAACCGCTTCCGCTTTTGACAGCCTATAAGAATCTTGGTTTTGATATGGCGAACTATCCTAAGGCTTATGCCTTCTTTGAAAATGAAATTACGCTTCCTCTTCACACTAAACTAAGCGATGAAGAAGTGGATTATATCATTGAGACTTTCAAAACAGTTTCTGAAAAAGTACTAGCTTCATCAAAAAAATTGTAAAAAAGTCTTGACAAAGAAAAAACAAAGTATTAAAATAAATTCAACAAATCAGAAAAGTAACTATTTTTGATCTTCAGGGAGCCTGTGGTGATTGTGAACAGGTGGTTGGAAGTAGTGAAAGTGGGCTGATTTTGAAAATGAATTTGAAACAATGAAAATTCGGTGCGCACACCTTATAGTGCAACTTGTTGTTAGACAAGGCAGAGATGTAAAGGGAATAGTCCCTTTATAATTGAGGTGGCACCGCGTTACAAACGCCCTCACACGGAAGTATATTCTGTGTGTGGGCTTTTTTCATATCTTGAAATCAATACTGAAAGAGGAAAATTTTATGACAACTAAGGGATATTTTGGACAATTTGGTGGTAGTTTTGTACCGGAGCCGATTCAGGCTTTGTTGGATGAGTTGGAAGTGACATTTGACAAGTACAAGGATGATCCAGAATTTTTGGCAGAATTTCGTCATTACTTGAAGGACTATTCCGGTCGCGAAACACCGCTCTATTTTGCAGAAAGTTTGACAGATCACTTAGGTGGCGCTAAGATTTATCTCAAGCGCGAAGACCTTAACCACCTTGGTTCTCACAAGCTCAACAACGTTTTAGGACAAATTCTTTTGGCTAAACGCATGGGCAAAAAACGAGTGATTGCGGAAACAGGAGCTGGTCAGCATGGTGTTGCGACAGCAGCGGCTGCAGCCAAGTTTGGTATGGCCTGTGATGTCTACATGGGGGCAGAGGATGTGGAGCGTCAACGTCTCAATGTTTTCCGCATGGAGATGATGGGAGCAACTGTTCACGCAGTTGAAACTGGTACTCGTACCCTCAAAGATGCGGTTGATGCAGCCTTTGGAGCATGGATGAATGACCTTGAAGCCTTCTACGTTCTGGGATCTGCTGTTGGACCTCACCCTTATCCTACAATTGTCCACGAGTTCCAAAAGGTCATCAGTGAAGAATCTCGCCGTCAAATCTTAGAAAAAGAAGGTCGTTTACCAGACTATGTCATTGCCTGTGTAGGTGGTGGTTCCAATGCCATCGGTGCTTTTTCTCAGTATGTGGTTGATGAAGAAGTTAAATTGGTTGGGGTTGAAGCTGCTGGTCACGGACTTGACACAGACAAGCACGCAGCTACTATGACAAAAGGTAGTATCGGAATTGTTGATGGCATGAAGACTTATGCAGTCTTTAAGGAAGACGGAGAGCTGGCTCCAGTTTACTCTATCTCAGCTGGATTGGACTATCCAGGGGTTGGCCCAGAACACGCCTACTTCAAAGATTCAGGCCGTGTGGAATACGTGGCTGCGACGGATGAAGAAGCTGTTCAAGCCTTGCTCCTCCTCAGCAAGACTGAAGGAATTATCCCAGCGATTGAAAGTTCGCATGCTATCGCAGAAGCAGTTAAACGTGCACCGAAACTAAGTAAAGACGACATTATCATCATCAATGTCTCTGGTCGTGGAGACAAGGACGTAGCTGCAATTGCAGACTACCTAGAAGCTAAAAAATAAAAGATGGAAAAATTACAGTCTTTTCTCTCACAGAGAGCTTGTGGTTGCTGGAAACAAGCAGAGAAAGCTGTAAGGTTGGGTCCATCTGAAACAAGAGAAGAAAACATAATTCTCAAGGGAGTGCCCTTTATCGCACAGCCTGTTACAGGAGGTTTCTGAGACAGGAATGAGAGATAGGAGAAATCCTATAATTGAGGTGGCACCGCGAATTTCGTCCTCACGCAAGTTATTTTGCGTGGGGATTTTTCATACAGTCACCACGGACTAGAAGTAGAACTGAAAGGGAAATTACAATGGAACGAATCATTCATGGAGATGTCTTATCACCAATCTTGGCTTATATGCGCCTAAAGGGGCAACACAAGGTGATCTTAGAGAGTATTCCGAGAGACAAGGAAACCGCTCGTTTTTCTATCTTAGCCTATAATCCAGTTTTTGAGATTAAGTTTGAAAATGGAGTTCTTTATCAAAATGGTCAAGTGATTGATCGGGATCCCTTGGATTTTCTTTATGAAGTGACTCATAAGAGCCAGCACCATTCAGACCTCCCTTTTGGTGGTGGGGCAATTGGTTTTGTTGGTTACGATATGATTTCACTTTATGAAGAAATTGGTCAAATCCCTCAAGATACAATTGGGACTCCAGACATGCATTTCTTTGTCTATGAGAGTTACATGGTCTTTGACCACAAGAAGGAAAAAATTCATGTCATCGAGGATGCTCTCTATAGTGAGCGTAGTCAAGAAGACTTGGAAAAAGCCTTGAACCAAGTGCTTGAGGAATTACGCATTCCTGCTCCAAATGAATTTGAAGACTTGGATTTATCACCACTTGACTTCAAACCCCATATCGCTCCTCAAAAGTTTGAGGAAATGGTGGAAACGGCTCGTGACTTGATTCGTAATGGCGATATGTTCCAATGTGTACTCAGTCAACGTTTCTCAGCAGAAGTTACCGGAAATCCATTTGACTTCTACAGAAATCTTCGCGTGACCAATCCATCTAATTATCTCTATTTCTATGATTTTGGGGATTATCAAATCATCGGAGCTAGTCCAGAAAGTTTGGTTTCTGTCAAAAATGGCATCGTGACAACCAATCCGATTGCAGGGACACGACCAAGAGGCGCTACGGATGAAGAAGACAAGGATTTGGCGACAGACCTGCTTTTGGATGAGAAGGAAACAGCAGAGCATCGAATGTTAGTAGACCTGGGTCGTAATGATATTGGTCGCATCTCTGAAACGGCCAGTGTCCAAGTCACCAAGTATATGGAAGTGGAGCTCTTCCGCTATGTCATGCATTTGACCAGCGTGGTTAAGGGGCGTTTGCTTTCAGAACTCACTGCCATGGATGCCTTGAAAGCAACACTTCCTGCTGGAACAGTTTCAGGAGCACCAAAGATTCGAGCGATGAGACGCATCTATGAACTGGAAACGGAAAAACGGGGCGTATACGCAGGAGCAATCGGCTACTTGTCTGCGACGGGTGATATGGATTTCGCCATTGCCATCCGAACGATGATTCTCAAAAATCAAACAGCTTATGTGCAGGCTGGGGCAGGGATTGTCTACGACTCCATCGCCCAAAACGAATACCAAGAAACCATTAACAAAGCTAAATCTATGACTAGAATTGGAGAACTAAGACCATGATTTTATTGATTGACAACTATGATTCTTTTACCTATAACTTGGCCCAATACATTGGGAATTTTGCAGAAGTACAGGTCTTGAGAAATGATGATCCCAAGCTGTATGAAGAAGCTGAAAAAGCAGATGGTCTGGTCTTTTCTCCTGGTCCCGGTTGGCCAGTTGATGCTGGAAAGATGGAAGACATGATTCGTGATTTTGCTGGTAAGAAGCCGATTTTAGGGATTTGTTTGGGCCATCAAGCCATTGCAGAAGCCTTTGGTGGTAAGCTAGGTTTGGCTCCAAAAGTCATGCATGGGAAACAGAGCAATATCAGCTTTGAAGCGCCATCTGTTTTGTATCAAGGCATTGAGGATGACCGTGCAGTCATGCGTTACCACAGTATTTTGATTGAAGAAATGCCAGAAGACTTTGAAGTGACAGCTCGTTCTACTGATGACCAAGCTATCATGGGGATTCAACACAAAACCCTACCAATTTATGGCTTCCAGTACCATCCAGAGAGCATTGGAACGCCAGATGGCTTGTCTTCTATTCGGAATTTTATAGATAAGGTTGTAAAGTGAGGAAACTAGGATGAAAGAGATTATTGAAAAACTAGCAAAATTTGAAAATTTATCAGGTGTGGAAATGACGGATGTCATTGAGCGTATCGTAACTGGGCGTGTAACGGAGGCGCAGATTGCTTCTCTCCTTTTGGCTCTTAAGATGAAGGGGGAAACACCTGAAGAACGCACAGCCATTGCCCAAGTCATGAGAGGACATGCCCAACATATTCCAACTGAGATTCATGATGCCATGGACAACTGTGGTACAGGTGGAGATAAGTCTTTCAGTTTTAATATTTCCACAACTGCAGCCTTTGTCTTGGCTGGTGGCGGTGTTCACATGGCCAAGCATGGTAACCGCTCGATTTCTTCTAAATCTGGTTCTGCAGATGTCCTAGAAGCCTTGGGCATCAACCTAGACCTCAAACCAGCTGAACTAGGTAAGGTCTTTGATAAAACCGGCATCGTCTTTCTCTTTGCCAAAAATATGCACCCAGCTATGAAATACATCATGCCAGCTCGTTTGGAATTGGGAATTCCAACGATTATGAACTTGACTGGTCCCCTGATTCATCCAATGACTTTGGAAACACAGCTTCTTGGAATTAGTCGTCCAGAACTTCTAGAAAGTACAGCTCAGGTTTTGAAAAATATGGGCCGCAAACGTGCTGTTGTAGTTGCTGGACCAGAAGGGCTAGATGAAGCCGGCTTGAACGGAACAACCAAGATTGCACTTCTTGAAAATGGCGAAATCAGCTTGTTAAGCTTTACTCCAGAGGATTTAGGGATGGAGCGCTACGCTATCGAAGATATCCGTGGTGGCAATGCTCAGGAAAATGCAGAAATTTTGCTCAGCGTTCTTAAAAACGAACCAAGTCCATTCTTGGAAACGACAGTTTTAAATGCTGGTCTTGGTTTCTATGCTAATGGTAAGGTAGCTAGCATCAAGGAAGGAGTTGCCTTGGCCCGCGAAGTCATTGCTAGTGGCAAGGCTCTTGAAAAACTCAGACTGTTACAGGAGTACCAAAAATGAGTCAGGAATTTTTAGCACGAATTTTGAAGCAGAAGGCGCGTGAGGTGGAGCAGATGGAGCTGGAGGAAATCCAGCCCCTGCGCCAGACCTATCGCTTGGCTGACTATCTAAAACAACACCAAGACCGTTTACAGGTAATCGCTGAAGTCAAGAAGGCTAGCCCTAGTCTGGGAGATATCAATCTCGATGTGGATATTGTGCAACAGGCCCAGACTTATGAAGAAAACGGAGCAGTGATGATTTCTGTTTTGACAGATGAAGTTTTCTTTAAAGGACATTTGGATTATCTGCGGGAGATTTCCAGTCAGGTAAACATTCCAACGCTTAACAAGGACTTTATCATCGATGAAAAGCAAATCATCCGCGCTCGCAATGCAGGTGCGACAGTCATCCTGCTTATTGTGGCCGCCTTGTCCGAAGAACGCCTCAAGGAACTTTATGACTATGCGACAGAGCTTGGTCTGGAAGTCTTGGTGGAAACTCACAATCTAGCTGAACTAGAAGTGGCTCATAGACTTGGTGCTGAGATTATTGGGGTCAATAACCGCAACTTGACCACCTTTGAAGTTGACTTGCAGACCAGTGTAGATTTGGCTAAATATTTCAAAGATGATTGCTTGTACATTTCTGAATCTGCTATTTTCACAGGGCAGGATGCGGAACGAGTAGCACCATACTTTAATGGAATTTTAGTTGGGACAGCTCTTATGCAGGCAGAAGATGTAGCCCAGAGAATCAAGGAGTTGCAGATTGACAAAGGTTAAAATTTGCGGATTATCTACCAAAGAAGCGGTGGAAACAGCTGTTTCAGCAGGAGCAGACTACATCGGTTTTGTCTTCGCACCTAGTAAAAGACAGGTGACCTTGGATCAGGCTACTGAGCTGGCAAAGCCCATTCCTGCTAATGTTAAGAAGGTTGGCGTATTTGTTTCACCAAGTCGGGCAGAATTGCTAGAAGCGATTGAAAAAGTTGGCTTGGACTTGGTTCAAGTTCACAGTCAGGTGGCAGATGATTTGTTTGAGAATTTGCCTTGTGCCAGTATTCAGGCTGTGCAGGTAGATGGAGAGGGTCATGTACCCAATTCTCAGGCAGATTATCTCCTCTTTGATGCCCCTGTGGCTGGGAGTGGCCAGACCTTTGATTGGGGTCAACTGAATACGATTGGACTAACTCAGCCTTTCTTTATCGCAGGTGGGCTTAATGAAGACAATGTCGTAAAAGCAATTCAACATTTTACTCCCTATGCAGTCGATGTATCGAGCGGAGTGGAGACAGATGGACAAAAAGATCAGGAAAAGATTAGAAGATTTATAGAGAGGGTAAAGAATGGCATATCAAGAACCAAATAAAGATGGATTTTACGGAAAATTCGGTGGACGTTTTGTCCCAGAAACATTGATGACAGCAGTTTTGGAGTTGGAAAAGGCTTATCGTGAAAGTCAGGCAGACCCAAGTTTCCAAGAGGAATTAAACCAACTTTTGCGCCAGTATGTGGGGCGTGAAACTCCTCTTTACTACGCAAAAAACTTGACCCAGCATATCGGCGGAGCCAAGATTTATCTTAAACGTGAAGACCTTAACCATACAGGGGCCCACAAGATTAACAATGCCTTGGGACAAGTTCTTCTGGCTAAACGCATGGGTAAAAAGAAAATTATCGCTGAAACAGGTGCTGGTCAGCACGGTGTGGCAACTGCAACTGCTGCAGCCCTCTTTAACATGGAATGTACTATCTACATGGGTGAGGAAGATGTCAAACGCCAAGCCCTCAATGTGTTCCGTATGGAGCTTTTGGGAGCTAAGGTTGAGGCAGTGACAGATGGTTCGCGCGTGCTCAAGGATGCGGTCAATGCAGCCCTTCGTTCATGGGTAGCTAATATCGACGATACCCACTATATCCTTGGTTCTGCCTTGGGGCCTCATCCATTCCCAGAAATCGTTCGTGACTTCCAAAGTGTTATTGGTCGAGAAGCTAAACAACAGTACCGTGACTTGACAGGTAAAAATCTACCAGATGCCTTAGTAGCCTGTGTTGGTGGTGGTTCTAATGCCATCGGTCTCTTCCATCCATTTGTAGAAGATGAGTCTGTAGCTATGTATGGGGCTGAAGCAGCAGGACTTGGTGTGGATACAGAGCATCACGCAGCTACCTTGACCAAGGGTCGTCCGGGTGTCCTTCACGGTTCCCTCATGGATGTGCTCCAAGATGCCCATGGTCAAATTCTTGAAGCCTTCTCGATCTCAGCAGGTTTGGACTATCCTGGTATCGGTCCAGAGCATTCTCACTACCACGATATCAAACGTGCCAGCTATGTTCCTGTGACAGACGAAGAGGCCTTGGAAGGATTCCAACTCTTGTCTCGTGTGGAAGGGATTATCCCAGCCTTGGAATCTAGCCATGCGATCGCCTTTGCAGTGAAATTGGCCAAAGAACTTGGACCAGAAAAGTCTATGATTGTCTGTCTATCAGGTCGTGGGGACAAGGATGTGGTTCAAGTCAAAGACCGCTTGGAAGCAGATGCAGTAAAGAAGGGAGAAACTTATGCCTAAGACACTAACAGAAAAATTAAACGCTATAAAAGCAGCTGGAAAAGGAATTTTCGTTCCCTATATCATGGCTGGAGACCATGAGAAAGGTTTGGATGGACTCGGAGAAACAATTCACTTTTTAGAAGATTTGGGTGTTTCGGCTATTGAAGTTGGTATTCCCTTTTCAGACCCTGTTGCAGATGGACCTGTTATAGAAGAAGCTGGCTTGCGTAGTTTAGCCCACGGGACTTCGACACAAGCTTTGGTTGAAACCTTGAAAACCATTGAAACAGAGGTTCCGCTGGTCATCATGACCTACTTTAACCCCCTCTTTCAGTACGGTGTGGAGAATTTTGTCAAAGATTTGGCAGATACAGCGGTTAAGGGCTTGATTATTCCAGACCTGCCTCATGAGCATGCCAACTTTGTAGAACCATTTTTGGCAGATACAGACATCGCCTTGATTCCTCTAGTTAGTTTGACGACAGGAATTGAGCGCCAGAAAGAGTTGATTGATGGGGCAGAAGGATTTGTCTATGCCGTTGCTATCAATGGGGTGACAGGGAAATCAGGAAACTACCGAGCAGATTTGGACAAGCACTTGGCACAATTGCATCAAGTGGCCGACATCCCCGTCTTGACAGGTTTTGGTGTATCTAGTCAAGCCGATGTTGAACGCTTCAATGCGGTATCAGATGGCGTTATCGTCGGTTCAAAAATTGTAAAAGCTCTCCACGAGGGAGAGCCGATTCAGGACTTTATCAAACAAGCAGTAGCTTACCAAAAATAATCACACAAGCAGCGAGTAAGAGGAAAGGCACAAAAGGAAGTCTTTCCTTTTTCTTTTGCAGGAGAAAGGCTAGAATTCCCATCGCAGAAGCAAACTGAATCAAGATCAGTAACTCCGTTACACTAAAGACGAGAGCGCAAGAAGCTAAAAAGAGGAAATCCCCTGCACCCATGCGGATATCGATAAAATGAGCCACAATTCCAAGGACAAGGAAGAGGACCATGACTAGATTCCAGCCAGAGAAAGCCATGAGGATTAGGTGAAAAGTCAGCCAGACTAGTAAGGGATATTCCTGATGACGGAAGTCGTAGATGCCCAGAGTCAAACCAGCAGTGATTAGGATGACTTGCCCCAAGGAAAGAAAACCCCAAGAGCAAACCAGAAAAAGGAGACCTAAACCTAGTTCAAAAAGGGCATACCAGACTGGATAAGGTGCCTTGCAGTAGCGACAGCGAAAGCGATTGAGCACCTGCGACAGAATCGGAATCAAATCTAAGGGACGCAAGCGAGTCTGACAGGAATCGCAGTGACTGGCTGGACTGATAATAGATTGCTCAGGGAAACGGTCAATGACCAAACCAAGAAAGGAAGCGAGAATGCTCCCGACAAGAAAAAAATAAAAATCAATCATACTTATCTATTCGTAAAAAATAGGAGAAGTAGTATAATGGAGAAACATAGATAAGATGGTGAGGCAAAGATGATAATTCGTTTTGAAGAAAAGGTGAGTACAGAAAACGCTCAGCTCGTATGCCAATGGTCCAACTTCCTTGGCAAATCCTTTCAAGAACAATGGATGGGAACAATGATTCCTTTTCCCTTGACAATTCAAGTTTTGCAAGATTTGGAAGGAATCTTTTCAATCTTTGAAGGACAAGAGTTTGTGGGGCTTATCCAGAAAATCAGGCAAGAAGACAGTAATCTTCATATCGGAAGATTTTTTATCAACCCCCAGAAACAGGGGCAAGGCTTAGGTAGGCAGGCTTTAAGGAAATTTGTTAGTTTGGTCTTTGAAAATAGAGATATAGACAGCATCTCTCTAAATGTCTTCGAGGCAAATCAAAGAGCTCAGAATCTTTACCAAAAAGAAGGATTTGAAATCGTTCAAATGGTTGAAGCACCTGAACGGAAATACATTATGAAAAAGGGGAGATAGGAAGAAACAAAGCCTTTTCCTGTGGTAGGTAGATTCCTATATATGAAAATTGAAGGGATTTTAGAAAGCCGATTGGAGTGATTTTATCCATGATGGGGAAATGATCTGGATAAAAATGATTGAGAAATAGTTGCTAAAAAAGCGTTTGCATGATACTATATATTGAAAGGAGGTGATAATATGGTAGAACAAAGAAAATCAATTACCATGAAAGATGTTGCTTTAGAAGCAGGAGTTAGCGTTGGAACTGTTTCACGTGTAATTAATAAAGAAAAAGGCATTAAAGAAGTAACCTTGAAAAAAGTGGAACAAGCAATTAAAACCTTGAATTACATTCCAGATTACTACGCTCGAGGAATGAAAAAAAATCGAACAGAAACGATTGCAATCATTGTACCAAGTATCTGGCATCCCTTTTTTTCAGAATTTGCTATGCATGTGGAAAATGAAGTCTATAAGAGGAATAATAAATTACTCTTATGTTCTATAAATGGTACAAATAGAGAGCAAGACTACCTGGAGATGTTGCGTCATAATAAAGTTGATGGAGTGGTTGCTATTACCTATAGTCCAATTGAACATTACCTGTCGTCAGGAATTCCCTTTGTCAGTATTGACCGTACATACTCAGATATTGCCATTCCTTGTGTTTCATCAGATAATGATGCAGGTGGAAGAGAAGCAGCTAAACAATTAATTAGTAAAGGATGTCAGCATTTAGCCTTTGTGGGCGGACATAATACAACCATTAATGAAACCAAACGTCGTAGAATTTCCTTTGAAAAGTATGTCCAAGAGCATAAAATACCTCTTAGTATTTTTGATTTGGATGAGACAGTTACTGACTATCATGGAAAGCTAGAGAGTTTCTTGGAAGAAAATCCTTCTATAGATGGAATTTTTACAATCAACGATTTTACAGCTTTGGATGTGACTGAAATTCTAGAAAAGAATGGCAAACGTATTCCTCATGATGTCCAAATTATTGGATACGATGGAATTAAAATGGCTGGAGATAGAGATTATCTACTTTCAACAATTGAGCAACCCCTGGAGGAAATGGCTAGAGAAGCTGTACGAATCCTATTTGATATCATCGAAGGAAAGGCTGTTAATTTGCAGACAATCCTACCAGTGAAATTTGTTGAAGGAAAAACAACAAAAAATGAAAATAAGTCTTGACAGAAAGCGCTATCAATGATAGAATAAATTCAGATGAAAAAGATTTATTTTTTAGAACAAAAATGAAACGTTTCAAAAATAAAATAAATAGACAGCGCCAAGCGTTATCTTTTTAAAACAAAAAATGAAACGTTTCAAAAAGGAGGTTGCTATGAATAGCAAAGCGAAGCAAGTTTCTCTTTGGGAAAGAATCAAGAAACAAAAACTCTTGTTATTGATGACTGTCCCTGGTTTAGTTTTAACCTTTATCTTTAAATACATTCCTATGTATGGGGTTTTAATCGCATTTAAAGATTACAATCCCTTAAAAGGAATTTTGGGGAGTGATTGGATTGGTTTTTCTGAGTTTACAAAATTCATATCCTCTCCCAACTTTGGTATCTTGTTAGCCAATACTTTAAAATTAAGTATCTATGGTTTATTGCTTGGCTTTTTACCACCAATCATTCTTGCTATTATGCTCAATCAACTCTTGAGTGAAAAAGTCAAAAAACGAATTCAGCTCATTTTATACGCACCAAACTTTATCTCAGTCGTTGTTATCGTTGGTATGATTTTCCTTTTCTTTTCAGTGGGAGGGCCAATCAACAATTTTCTCTCTATGTTTGGAATAAAGGCTGACTTCTTGACAAATCCAGACTTCTTTAGACCTTTATACATCTTTAGTGGTATCTGGCAAGGAATGGGCTGGGCTTCAACGCTCTACACAGCAACATTAGTAAATGTAGATCCAGCTTTAGTAGAAGCAGCAAGACTAGATGGAGCCAATATCTTCCAACGAATCTGGCACATTGATATTCCAGCTCTTAAGCCCATTATGGTTATCCAATTTGTTTTAGCTGCAGGTGGAATTATGAATGTCGGTTATGAAAAAGCATTCTTAATGCAGACATCGTTAAATTTGCCAACTTCTGAAATTATCTCTACGTATGTCTATAAAGTTGGTCTTGTATCAGGAGACTATTCTTACTCAACAGCGGTTGGTTTGTTTAATGCAGTGATTAACGTAGTATTGCTTGTTGCAGTTAACCAAATCGTTAAACGCATGAATAATGGTGAAGGAATTTAAGGAGGGAAGTATGAAAAATTCGATTATGGATACAAAATTTGATAGACGTATCTTACTCTTAAATAAAATCATTATTGTCTTTATCGTTTTGATAACCTTACTTCCTTTACTTTATATTGTCGTAGCATCCTTTATGGATCCTAAGGTTCTGGTTAGTAGAGGGATTAGCTTTAATCCAGCCGATTGGACGGTAGAAGGTTACCAGCGTGTATTCAGTGACCAATCTATTCTAAGAGGTTTTATCAATTCCCTGCTTTATTCTTTTGGCTTTGCAGCTTTAACAGTATTGCTATCTGTGTTTACAGCTTATCCTCTTTCCAAAAAAGATTTGGTAGGGCGCCGTTGGATTAACTACTTCTTGATTGTGACCATGTTCTTTGGTGGTGGTTTAGTCCCAACTTACTTGCTCGTAAAAGAATTGGGCATGCTTAATACTCCATGGGCTATCATCGTTCCCGGTGCTGTCAATGTTTGGAACATTATTCTTGCTAGGGCCTATTTCCAAGGATTGCCTGAAGAATTGGTAGAAGCAGCCGTCATTGATGGAGCGAATGACTTGCAGATTTTCTTCAAAATCATGCTTCCTCTTGCAAAACCAATTATGTTTGTTCTCTTCCTCTATGCTTTTGTAGGACAGTGGAACTCATACTTTGATGCAATGATTTATATCAAGGATCCAAATTTGGAACCATTGCAACTTGTACTTCGTAAAATTCTCATTCAAAGCCAACCAGGTCAAGATATGATTGGGGCACAAGCGGCTATGAATGAAATGAAACGTTTAGCTGAATTAATTAAATACGCAACTATTGTCATTTCCAGCTTGCCATTGATTGTTATGTATCCATTCTTCCAAAAATACTTTGATAAAGGAATTATGGCTGGTTCACTTAAAGGATAAAAAAAAAGAAAAAATAAAAGGAGTTTTCTCATGAAATTCAAAACATTCTCAAAATCAGCAGTTTTGTTGACAGCTAGTTTAGCAGTACTTGCAGCCTGTGGCTCAAAAAATACAGCTTCAAGTCCAGATTATAAGTTGGAAGGTGTAACATTCCCGCTTCAAGAAAAGAAAACATTGAAGTTTATGACAGCTAGTTCACCGTTAGCTCCTAAAGACCCAAATGAAAAGTTAATTTTGCAACGTTTGGAGAAGGAAACTGGCGTTCATATTGACTGGACCAACTATCAATCCGACTTTGCAGAAAAACGTAACTTGGATATTTCTAGTGGTGATCTACCAGATGCTATCCACAACGACGGAGCTTCAGATGTGGACTTGATGAACTGGGCTAAAAAAGGTGTTATTATTCCAGTTGAAGATTTGATTGATAAATACATGCCAAATCTTAAGAAAATTTTGGATGAGAAACCAGAATACAAGGCCTTGATGACAGCACCTGATGGGCACATTTACTCATTCCCATGGATTGAAGAGCTTGGAGCTGGTAAAGAGTCTATTCATAGTGTCAACGATATGGCTTGGATTAACAAAGATTGGCTTAAGAAACTTGGTCTTGAAATGCCAAAAACTACTGATGATCTGATTAAAGTCCTAGAAGCTTTCAAAAACGGGGATCCAAATGGAAATGGAGAGGCTGATGAAATTCCATTTACATTTATTAGTGGTAACGGAAACGAAGATTTTAAATTCCTATTTGCTGCATTTGGTATAGGGGATAACGATGATCATTTAGTAGTTGGAAATGACGGTAAAGTTGACTTCACAGCAGATAACGACGACTATAAAGAAGGTGTGAAATTCATCCGTCAATTGCAAGAAAAAGGCTTGATCGATAAGGAAGCCTTCGAACATGATTGGAATAGTTACATTGCTAAAGGTCATGATCAGAAATTTGGTGTTTACTTTACATGGGATAAGAGTAATGTTACTGGAAGTAATGAAAGTTATGATGTTTTACCAGTACTTGCTGGACCAAGTGGTCAAAAACACGTAGCTCGTACAAACGGTATGGGCTTTGCACGTGACAAGATGGTTATTACCAGTGTAAACAAAAACCTAGAATTGACAGCTAAATGGATTGATGCACAATACGCTCCACTCCAATCTGTGCAAAATAACTGGGGAACTTACGGAGATGACAAGCAACAAAATATCTTTGAATTTGACCAAGCAACTAACAGCCTCAAACACTTACCACTAAACGGAACTGCACCAGCAGAACTTCGTCAAAAGACTGAAGTAGGAGGACCACTAGCTATTCTAGATTCATACTATGGTAAAGTGACAACTATGCCAGATGATGCCAAATGGCGTTTGGATCTTATCAAAGAATATTATGTTCCTTACATGAGCAATGACAATAACTATCCAAGAGTCTTTATGACACAGGAAGATCTGGATAAGATTGCCCATATCGAAGCAGATATGAATGACTATATCTACCGTAAACGTGCTGAATGGATTGTAAATGGCAATATTGATGCTGAGTGGGATGATTACAAGAAAGAACTTGAAAAATACGGACTTTCTGATTACCTCGCTATTAAACAAAAATACTACGACCAATACCAAGCAAACAAAAACTAGAGGTTGATTATGGGAGATAAAAAATACACAGTAGAGAGGGCCAATCGTTTTATAGAAGAAAATAAACATCTCGTTAATACTCAATATAAGCCTGAAGAACATTTTTCAGCTGAGATTGGCTGGATCAATGATCCAAATGGATTTGTCTATTTTCGTGGAGAGTACCATCTCTTTTATCAATTCTATCCTTATGATAGTGTTTGGGGGCCTATGCACTGGGGACATGCTAAAAGTAAGGACTTGATTACTTGGGAGCACTTGCCAGTGGCACTTGCTCCTGACCAAGATTATGACCGCAATGGATGTTTCTCAGGTTCTGCCATTGTCAAGGATGATCGCCTATGGCTCATGTATACTGGACACATCGAAGAAGAAACCGGTGTTCGTCAAGTGCAAAATATGGCATTTTCAGACGATGGGATTCACTTTGAAAAGATTGAACAAAATCCAGTTGCAACTGGAGCAGACTTGCCAGATGAGTTAATTGCTGCTGATTTCCGTGATCCAAAACTCTTTGAAAAAGATGGACGCTATTACTCCGTAGTAGCTGCCAAACACAAGGATAATGTGGGCTGTATCGTTCTACTAGGGTCCGATAACCTAGTAGAATGGCAGTTCGAATCCATCTTTTTAAAAGGTGTGGAACATCAAGGTTTTATGTGGGAATGTCCAGACTACTTCGAGTTAGATGGGAAGGATTGCCTGATTATGTCACCCATGCGTTATCAGCGTGAGGGAGACTCATATCATAACATCAACTCATCGGTTTTGTTCACGGGTAAGGTAGATTGGGGAGAAAAACGTTTTATCCCAGAATCAGTTCAAGAAATTGATCATGGCCAAGACTTCTATGCGCCTCAAACATTGTTGGACGATCAAAATCGTCGTATCCTGATTGCTTGGATGCAGACATGGGGGCGTACCCTTCCAACCCATGACCAAGAACACAAATGGGCATGTGCCATGACTTTACCTAGAATTCTAAGATTGGAAGATGGCAAACTAAGACAATTCCCTGTTAAAAAAGGCCAATATCAAATCCAAATAGATAAAGATTGTCATTACCACTTAGGAAATGATACAGATTATCTTGAATTTGGTTATGACAGTAATGCGCAGCAAGTTTACATTGATCGTAGCCATCTTGTTCAAAAAATTCTAGGTGAAGAAGAACAGGACACTAGTCGACGGTATGTAGATATTGAAGCTAAAGAATTGGAAGTTGTTCTAGATAAAAATTCCATCGAGATTTTTGTCAATCAAGGTGAAGCAAGCTTGACGGCAACCTATTACTTAACAGTGCCAGCTGAGCTATCACGAATCGATTAAAAATTAAGTTATTTCTCCTAAAGAAAAATCTCTTTCTATAAATGTTGAAAGAGATTTTTTTGTTTGATTAGATAGTAGAGAAGGCGAAAAGATGCTTTTATACTTGAGGAGGAAGCCGTTTGAGACAAGAAAAAAAGCCTTGATGTTAAGGCTTTTCCTGTTGTATTTAGATGCCCCCTACATGAATTTGTAAGAACTTTTCATATTGAAAATAAACAAAAATGTTGAAATATAGCTGATTTTAGGGAAATACTTTTAGGTATTTTCAATGTAAATATTTCAAAATGGGGCAAAAGTGGGGCAAAAACGAATGACTCACATTTGGTTTGAAAATCTATAATACCTAATGATTATGCCATACTAGATATATAGTGTTGTTATAAATAAATGTCAGTGCGAGTTCAAATCGGAGGATAAAATGGAAAAACAAATTAATGAAAAAAAGCCTTGGTTTCCAAAGCTTTTTTAATGCTAAAAACTCATTAAAACAACTCCCAGTAAGGTGTGGAATGTTTTTTAGTCTGTGTCATATAAAAATAAATAGAATGAATAGCTATAGCTAGAGCTAAAATGGTTGTTATACTCACTACTATTATAGGATTAGAAGCAAAGATTAAAGAGAGAATCAAGGCAGCCAGATAGAGTGTAGCTTGGACACAGTAGTAACTTTTCGAATAGCGAAGATAGTGTTTGTTATAGGGCCCATTTGCTAGGACAGCAGCTTGGAAGAGGCCAATTCCGATATAAAAGAAGCTGGTTGCAAAGAGAAGATTAGTTTCAGGATTCAGAAGAAAACTCATCGAAACGGTCATCATAAGAAGTCCAATGAAAATAGGATAGTGACTGTAAATTAGAAATAGTCCCTTTTGATTAGATTCTTCATCAATAGCATGGTCGAATTGAACAAAATAAAACAAGAACAGAGAAAGCATAATAATGAAATAAAGAACCGAATAAATCGAGAAATTCTCGATTGTAAAGAAGTTAACTAGCCCCATAATCATCTCTCCAAACGTAATAATGACAAGAAGGGAGATGCGCTCGATTAAATGGGGGAGAACTATCTGGAAATGATCATCTTTACTAATCGAGGTAATTGGCGTAATAAATGTTAGCAGAATACTAGCATAAAGGATATAGACTCCAATGTAAATAGGAAGAAGAGCTGCTAGATAGATTTCTAAACTTCGTAGACCTGTTATCCATAGAAAACCTTTGATACTTTCCCTATGAACATTATCGGTTGATTTTTTAAAAAACTCAACCAAATATTGAAAAAATAAGGTAAGGGTTAATGTACCAATAGCCCAACAGACATAATGAAAATATTGTTGCCAATCATCTTTAATCAAATTGGATATAAAGAGTAAAAGTCCCATATTGATAAACATGATTACCATGTTAAATAAAGAGTTCTTTCCATAGCGATTGGTATAAACGGTTTGAATCATCCAGGCATTGATGAGAAGCAAGACAGACATGAAAAAATCAAGCAAAGAATTCCAAGTCAAAATACCGTTATGAAGATGGTGAATTAAAGCAGTTACTTTTGAAATCGCAAAAACAAAAACTAGATCATAAAAAAGTTCTGAATAATTTACACGTTTATGTTTAACAAGAGTTGTCATCTTAAGACCTTTCTATTCTATAAGTCCGATTTATTATAACAGAAAATAGCAATAAAAGAAAAGGAGATGCTTAAATAACTTCATGTGGCGCGAATGAACTGCACCCCAAGTTAGATTTTTTCTGTCCAACTTTTGGGGTCAGTACAGAAGGGCCACTTTTTCTATCGTTTTTAGTGCTAAGACTACACAAAAAAGCCCTATATTATAAGGCTTTTCCTGTTGTATGTAGATGCCCCCTACATGAATTTGGAAGGCTTTATTATCTTGAAAATAATTAAAAAAGCTGAAATATAAGTGATTTTCGGAAGATAATTAAAGGAAATTTAAATGTAATTATTTCAAAATGGGGCAAAAGTGGGGCAAAAACCATACAGATTCTAAACTGTATGGTTCTTTTTTTATCTAACCAAGAAAGGTTAAAACTTATTAAAACAAATGCAATCAACTGTTGAAAACTTTTTAGTCCGTGTAATATAAAAACAAGTAAAAAGTTGAACTATAGGGAATATTGTGTCATAATAGGTAATAGATGAATAATTAATAGATTGGAAATAATGCTTTCTTACCTTAACAAGTTGAATTGGTTATACATTTTTTCGTCGCAATTGTGTCTATCTCTCGAGTTTAGCTAGTTTTTATAAGCTCTGGTTTCTAATCAATATAACAAATTTTAGAAGTGCATAAGACAAGATGGTGACATTACTACAGTCATTTCTAGTCACCATATGTTGCTGGCACAGGCTGTTTGTAGTGTTGGCTATTTACTAGTCAGTTTAATCGGAGTGTTTAATTTTTATTGTTGAAAGGTTTTTATATGGCGAAAATTCTATCTTTAGGTCTGACAGGTAAGAAATTACTTGCTCAGGGGTTCTTGTTTGTTCTGCTAGGTCTCATCTTGATGGTCACGGGGACTTGGTTGCCAGTAAAGGTTATTCGACTGGTTCTGTTTTTAGCTTGGATAGCAACGGTCTTAGATTTAGTATTACGTATTTTCAAAAAAAGTCAGTCAACGGACACCTTGGGAGTTGCACTGGTTAAATTGTTAGTGCTGGGATATTTGCTTGGCTCCAATCTTGCGACGGATGTGCCGATTTATATTTTGGCTCTTGTGATTGGAGTTTATCAGATTTTTCATGCTAGTATTAACCTTGTCACCTATGTTCTCTACCGCAAAAACAAAATTCGACCTCGTTTTCGTCTCTTACTAGATGGACTCGTACTAGTTTTTCTTGGTGGGACTAGTCTTTTGTCCTCTACAGGAAATTCTGTCTTTCAACTCTTTGTATTAGGGGCTTATTTTTTCCTTTATGGTGTGTCCAATATCCGTGATGGTTTCTTGTTTGAGGAGGAAATTGGGAAAAACCATCTCAAACGTCGTATTAGAATTAGCTTACCTATTGTCCTAGCCGCTCTCATCCCTGCAAGAACTTTAGCAAAAGTTAACAAATTTATGCTGGAAAATGCTGATGAGGAAGAAGATATCCATCTTGGAATAGTGAAGTCTGGTAAGACAGCGGAGCTTGAAATTTTTGTTCATACAGCTGAGACCTCTCTGTTTTCGGCAATTGGTCATGTGGATATCTGCTATCAAGGCCGTGTTATTTCTTATGGCAACTATGATCCGTCTTCTGAGACCTTATTTGGCATGGTAGGAGATGGTGTCTTATATTTCTGTGATCGTGACAAGTACATTGACCTATGTAAACGTGAGAGTCAAAAAACGCTTTTTGGTTATGGTATAGATTTGACGCCTGAAATGGAAAAAGCAGTTCAGAAAAAGTTGGCTGAATTGAAACAACTGACGATTCCATGGGAGCCAAGTGCAGATAAAATCATGACAGGTGATGGTAAGGAAGACTACACCTACGCTTATAAAATCAGACATGAGACAGATGGGGAACTTTATAAATTTATCAAATCTAAGTTTAAATCCTACTTTGTCTTATCTACAAACTGTGTGCTCTTGGCTGATACCATAGTCGGTCAGGCTGGCACCGATATCCTCTCACCCAAAGGATTTATCGCTCCAGGAACTTACCAAGCCTACCTTAATCGAGAGTTTGAAAAACCAAATAGTATAGTCGTATCTAAACATGTTTATTAAGGAGAATTTATGAACTTAGTAAAAAAATACACCCCGTTAATACTTTTTATAGGGCTGGTTGCTCTTGTAATTCTGAATGCATCGAGCTTTATATCAGGAGCAATCTCTCTCTTTGATGTAATATCAACCTTGATTTATGGTGCTGTTATTGCTTTTGTGCTTAATGTTCCTATGAAAAAAATTGAACAGTACTTAGTTAAATTGAAGGTAAAGGCAGAGTTGCGTCGTCCGATTGCCATGGTACTTGTTTTCCTAGCTCTTATCTTAATCGTGATTGCTCTTTTGGTTTTGGTGCTGCCAACCCTAGCCCAGACTATTAGTCAGCTGGGAACAGTCCTTTCAACAGTCCTTACTCAACTTGGGAAATTGCTAGGCAGCTCGGAATTTGTAACCAAAGACATGTTGTCAACTATCGTATCAGGCATACAGGGACAATCTAGTTCTATTAGCCAAGCTTTGATAGGTTTTTTATCAGGTCTGACTAGTAATATCGGCAATATTTTTTCAAGTTTGATGAATGCCTTTTTGATTATAGTCTTCACCTTTTTATTTTTATCCAGTAAGGAACATTTGGCAGCGATGACGAGTCGACTTCTAAAAGTTTTTCTTCCAGAGAAGGTGGTGATAAAGTTGACTTACATTGGACAAGTAGCACTAGAGACTTATGACCAATTTTTGATGAGTCAGCTAATTGAAGCAGTTATCATAGGAGTTATGATAGCGGTTGGTTACAGCGTGTTTGGGATACCCTATGGAGTAATGACAGGTATCTTTGCAGGAGTGCTATCGTTCATTCCTTATGTAGGGCCTATGATTGCTTGTGTTGTGGGAGCGATTTTTATCTTCACAGTGAGTCCTACTCAAGCCTTACTTTCTCTTCTTCTATATCAAGTTATACAGCTGATTGAAGGAAACCTTATTTATCCTAGAGTTGTAGGTCAGTCTATTGGTTTGCCAGCCCTTTTCACGCTTGCGGCTGCTAGTATTGGAGGCAATCTCTTTGGCTTACTTGGGATGATATTCTTTACACCGATATTTGCTGTTATCTATCGATTGGTTAAGGAATTTGTCGTTGCAAAGGAAAATCAGGTAGATTAAGAAAAACTAAATTTAATAAGATATACTGAGAAGAGAGTGAGAGATTCTCTTCTCTTTTATTTTTAAATACTTTTCTACAAAAAGCTATTAGACGTTAAAAAAAGCCTTGGTTTCAAGGCTTATTTCTGTTGATTTAGATGTGCCCCCTGCAGGGCTCGAACCTGCGCCCCATAGCTTAAGAGTCTACTGCTCTACCAACTGAGCTAAGGAGGCAACAGAAAAAGCTGAGAATGTAACTTCCCAGCTATTTTAATATGCCCAAAATGGCAGCTAGATTATTTACGAAAGGCATCAAGGATATAGGTGAAACCAACAATTAAAAATGCAAAGGCAACGACATAAACGACAAAGACACTTGTAGCTACTGGATTGAACAAAATCACTAGACCTAGTAAAAATGCAAGCAACGCTATCCACATGATATGGTTGCCAATAATAGGGAAAATCAATCCCAGACGATTGCCTTTAAAGAAAGCTATAATGGCTTCTACAATTAACCAAATTCCTAAAATAGTTGGAATGACAACTGGCAGCGTCACAAAGCCATAGGCAACGAGGTAAAGAGCTAAGAGAAGATTAACAATCCCTTGGAAAAGATGAGCTGGTGAGCGAAGCTCTTTTGGTACAGAGAAATAGCCTAAAATAGCTGCTATAGAAGAAACCAGTAAACCAAATGCAATCCACCAGCTGTAAACAACAAGATTAGCTACTGGGTTTGTAAATAGGAAAAGTCCTAAAAGGACAAAAACAACTCCTGCAAGGAATAGCAGTAAACGATTAGAAAATTTCATTTCAATACCCCCTATATAGTATAGTTTAATAATAAAAATATTATACACCTTTTTAGAGGAAATGTCAATAAACAAAATGGAAAATTTGGAAGTTTCAGTCTGATTTATGAAAAGAAAATCAGTTTTTATTATTTTGAAAATAAAAAGAGAAGATAAAATTTGTCTTCTCTACATGAAAATATTGTATGGCATCAAAGCAAAAGTAACTGGCTTTACACTATTTGTAAAGATGTAATTTGATTCAAAAAGAAAAGATAGATTTAAAATGTGGGACAAATGATGGGGTAAATCAGTTATAGACAAGCAAAAAAGCCTTGGTTATCAAGGCTTTTCCTGTTGTATTTAGATGCCCCCTACAGGGATCGAACCTGTGACCCACGGATTAAGAGTCCGCTGCTCTGCCAGCTGAGCTAAGGAGGCAAAGAAAAAAGCTGTATTGGTGCCGAAACTTCACGGTTTGTATTGAACCCGCGCAATTAAGCAGGTGGGCAACTCGCTCTAACTGAAGCTGTTTCCGTGTGAGACGGCCTACATGCTGTTAGAAGACTTTTGTTTCCCTAATAATACAAAAAATAGTCGGTCAACACTTAAGTGTGAAGTCGTACACCACAGCGTTTCTATGTTTATATGATACCACTTTTTCAAAAAAAATCAAGAGGAAAGTGCAATTTTTTGAAAAGGATTTCAGATTTTTCGCAAACGGTCGATAGCTTCCTTTCTTTGAGCCAAAGCCCGTTCATATTTACCAGTATCTTCTGCTTGGAAATAGTGATGATTGCGGATTTTTTCTGGCAGATAGTCTTGCTTGACCCAATTTCCAGGATAGTTGTGTGGATAGAGATAGTCTTGGGCATTCCCTAGTTCCTTGCTTCCGCTGTAGTGTCCATCACGCAGGTGTCGCGGAATAGGCAAGTGCCCTGATGTTTTGAGGTCGGCAAGTGCCTTATCCATAGCTACATAGGCTGAGTTGGATTTTGGAGAAAGGGCCAAATCAATGACGACATTGGCAATGAGAATGCGGGCTTCTGGGAAACCAATCCTTTGTGCAGCACCCAGAGCAGTCACGGTGTGAATCTGGGCTTCAGGATTGGCCAAACCGATATCTTCATAAGCGATAACAGTCAAACGACGAGCGAGACTTGGCAAATCACCAGCCTCAATCAAGCGGGCAGCATAGTGAAGACTGGCATCAACATCTGAGCCACGGATAGACTTTTGCAGGGCTGAGAGAACATCATAGTGGCCATCTCCATCCTTATCCATAGTAATGTAGCTTCTCTGAAGACTATTTTCCATGATGTCTAGAGTAATATGGCGAATGCCCTCATCATTCTCAGGGGTAGAAAGAACAGCCAAGTCCAGTGAGTTGAAGGCAGAGCGAAGGTCTCCGTTTGTAGAGGTAGCAATGAAATCCAGCGCATCCTCATCTAGTTCTACTGGAAAATCAAAACCACGCTCAGGGTTACTTAGAGCTATCTGCAGGGCCTCTTTGACGTCTTGGTTAGACAGAGGTTCCAACTCAAAAATTTGAACACGGCTACGAATGGCAGGAGTGACAGAGAAGAAAGGATTTTCAGTCGTAGCGCCAATCATGATGACCAGACCACTTTCCAAGAGAGGTAAGAGGAAGTCTTGCTTGGTTTTATCTAGTCTATGAATCTCGTCTAGTAATAGGACGAGACCACCAGAGAATTTAGCCTCTTCCGCAATTTCTTGCAGTCGTTTTTTACTATCAACTGTCGCATTGAAAGTTCGAAAGGCATACTTAGTAGTCCCTGCGATGGCAGAGGCAATACTGGTCTTGCCGATTCCCGGAGGGCCATAGAGAATCATGGAGGACAGGCGGTTGGCTTCTACCATGCGGCGGATGATTTTTCCTTGTCCGACCAGATGTTCCTGACCGATGACCTGGTCGATGGTTTTAGGGCGCATGCGAAGCGCGAGATTGTCTGGCATAGCAGTCCTTTCTAACGTAGATTTTCTGATGTATATGTGGTAAGATGGTAGTATCTATTTTAGCATATTTCCGAGCAATCGGGGCGATTAAAGAGTCGCATAGAAAGAGGACAAAATGGCAACATACGGATTTTTAGATGTTTTAGAGGAAGAGTTGGAGAAGAATTTTCCTTTTGACTTTGAGATTAGTTGGGATAAGCGCAACCACGCGGTTGAAGTGAGTTTTTTGTTAGAAGCGCAAAATGCTGCAGGCGTGGAGATGGTGGATGAAGACGGAGAGGTTTCATCAGAAGATATCCTCTTTGAAGAAGCAGTGCTTTTTTACAATCCTGCTAAATCAACAGTCAATGAGGAAGACTATTTGACTGTCATCCCTTACTTGCCTAAAAAAGGATTTTCCCGCGAATTCTTAGCTTATTTTGCGCTATTCCTCAAAGATACTGCCGAGGTTGGACTAGATGCCCTCATGGACTTTTTGGAAGACCCAGAAGCAGAAGAATTCGTCATGGAATGGAACCAAGAAGTCTTTGAAGAAGGAAAAGTCGGCTTGGAAGAGGGAGAGTTTTATCCTTATCCGAGATACTAGGAGTTGGTTGGAGATTTTATGAAGAAAATTGGGATTTATTTGGTTTATGTGCTAGCTGTTGTCTTTATTATGCTAGCTTTTGCTTGTGGAACCATCGCATTTGCAGAGTTGGGCTATTCTGCATTATTAGTTTTTAGTTTTGGTTATGCTTTTGCTTTTCTAAGCATGTATGTAATCTTGATTCTTCATGAGCTGGGACATGCTTTTTGTGGCTACTTGACAGGCTATCGGCTGGTGGCTTTTGGATTAGGACATTTTATTTTGACCAAAAAGTCAGGCAAGTTTCGTCTTAGTAGAACAGCCATTATGAAAAATGTTGGTGCTCAATACATTGGTTTAAAAGAGGATGAAAGCGATCAAAGAATCATCCTGATGCTTTCAGGAGGCTTGATGGTTCATCTCAGCTTGATATTATTGGCGATAGTGTTTGGATTTTTGACAAGAAGCTGGTATTTTGCAGGGACTTGGATTTTTCTTAATTTGTCTTTCTTCCTAAATAACATTTTGCCAGTCGGCATCACCGATGGAGCGAAAATTTGGGAATTGCTACAACAACCTGAAAATACCAAATACGCCTACCTAATGTTGAGGCATTCTGCCCAGACCTTGCTAGCTCCTCAAGAATATGATTTAAAAGACTTTATCATGCCTGTTGATGAGGAGGTGAGAGGGAGTTTTGCAGAAAGTGTTCAGACTCTTCAGGGGTTGGTATTCATATTGGATGATAATATAGAACTTGCAAAGCAACAGTTTCAGTCTGTGTTAGATAAAACAGACAATCCAATGTCTAAAACTAGTTCTCAATTATACCTTCTTCAAGTTGCTCTGATGGAAGGAGATAATAAGAAGGCGGAAGAATATGCAAGTATTCGAGGAGTCAAATCCTTTTTATCTCTAAAAACAGCAGATATGCAGGTCATTCAAGCTTGGTATCAATTTAAGGTAAAGAAAGATGTAGTTCAAACTCACAAGGCTATGAAGATTGCTAGACAGAAAATGAATAGCAGTCGGATGTTACGGGATGAGAAAAGCTATTATCAAAACTGGTTAGCTGAGCTGGAAAAGGAATTAACCGAAGGAGTCTAATATGGAAATAGAACTTACTGATTTCCAAGGTTGCAAGATTGCCTTATTTTGTGGTGATAAGCTACTGGTCATCTTGCGTGATGATAAGGAAAATATCCCTTGGCCCAATATGTGGGAGTTGCCGGGTGGTGGCCGTGAAGGGGACGAAAGCCCATTTGAATGTGCGGCGCGTGAAGTTTATGAAGAACTGGGGATTCATCTGACTGAGGATTGTCTGCTTTGGAGTAGGGTTTATCCAAGTGTGCTCTATGAAGGTCGGTACTCTGTCTTTATGGTTGGTCAGCTAAGACAAGAACAATTTGACAATATTACCTTTGGAGATGAAGGACAGGGCCATCAGCTGATGAATGTCGAGGAATTTCTTAGCTCCAGTCAAGTTGTCCCTCAGTTGCAGGATAGATTGAGGGATTATTTGGAGGAATATTTATGATAAGACTTGAACGAGCAGGAGCAGAGGATTTGGAGACCATCATTGCGATTCAAAGAGCTAGCTTTAAGGCTGTTTATGACAAATACCAAGATGAATACGATCCTTATCTGGAGGACAGTGAACGAATTAAGTGGAAACTAGTCGAGCGTCCCAATAGCTATTACTACTTTGTGAAAGAAAACGAAGATAAAATCGGATTTCTTCGAATTCAGACCAATGACGAGTTAACGAAAGCTTGGTTAGGAACGGCAGCGATTTTGCCCCAGTATCAAGGAAAAGGTTATGGCTCTGAGGGATTGCGCTTGCTAGAAGAGGAATTTCCAACCGTTAGACAGTGGGATTTGTGTACGGTATTACAGGATGAAGGTATGGTTGCTTTCTATGAGAAGAACGGCTACCATCAAACCCATATTGAACCTGAAAAAGAAGGCATGGATATGGTATACATGAAAAAATGCATAGAGAAATAGAAAGGATGGTTCAGTTAAATTTCTAAACTGAACCCGCCCTAAACACTGTGCCAAAAAGATAAACTTCTCTTAGACACAAGCGTCTTCAGAGAATTTCCTATTTTGGTTTTGTGTTTTACGGGCTTGGTATCTTATTTATGGAAACATGGCAAGAGTTAAAAGTTACAGTGAAGCGTGAGGGAGAGGAGTTAGTTTCCAATCTCTTGATTGAGCTAGGAGCGCAAGGTGTTGCGATTGAAGACAGCATGGACTATGTGGGAAATGTCGACCGCTTCGGCGAGATTTTCCCAGAGGTTGAGCAGCAAGAAGAAATCGTAGTGACAGCCTACTACCCTGATACGGTGGATGTAGGGGTGGTTGTGGCAGACTTGCAGGCTCGTCTCGCGGAACTAACTGATTTTATGGATTTGGGAGAGGTCAAAATGGGGACGACTGCCTTGGCTGAGGAAGACTGGGCGGACAATTGGAAGAAATACTATGAGCCAGCTCGCATCACTCATGATTTGACTATCGTGCCGTCGTGGACAGACTATGAGGCGACTGCGGGAGAAAAGATTATCAAGCTGGATCCTGGTATGGCCTTCGGGACAGGAACCCATCCAACCACTAAGATGAGCCTTTTTGCTTTGGAGCAGGTTCTTCGTGGTGGTGAAACAGTGCTAGATGTGGGGACTGGATCAGGCGTCCTCTCCATTGCTAGCTCGCTACTTGGTGCCAAGGAAATCTTTGCCTACGACCTGGATGATGTAGCAGTTCGTATTGCTCAGGAAAATATTGAGCTAAACCCTGGTATGGAAAACATCCATGTAGCTCCAGGAGACTTGCTTAAGGGAGTTGAGATTGAGGCAGATGTGATTGTAGCTAATATCTTGGCGGATATCCTCGTTCATCTGACGGATGATGCTTATCGCTTGGTCAAGGATGAAGGCTATCTCATCATGAGTGGCATTATCAAGGACAAATGGGATATGGTGCGCGAGTCGGCTGAGTCAGCTGGATTTTTCCTCGAAACTCACATGGTTCAAGGGGAATGGAATGCCTGTGTCTTCAAGAAAACCAAGGATATTTCTGGTGTGATTGGAGGCTAGCATGCAGCAGTATTTTGTCAAAGGCAGTGCTATCTCCCCTGTCACCATCGAGGACAAGGAAACCAGCAAGCATATGTTTCAGGTTATGCGCTTGAAAGAAGATGATGAGGTGACCTTGGTCTTTGATGATGGCATCAAGCGTTTGGCGCGTGTAGTGGATGTGGAAGCTCGTCAGTTTGAATTGGTAGAAGAACTAGATGACAATGTGGAACTGCCCGTTCAAGTGACCATTGCATCTGGATTTCCCAAGGGGGACAAGCTGGAGTTTATCACTCAAAAAGTAACTGAACTGGGCGCCAGCCAGATTTGGGCCTTCCCTGCCGATTGGTCCGTTGCTAAGTGGGATGGCAAGAAATTGGGTAAAAAGGTTGAAAAACTAGAAAAAATTGCCCTTGGAGCGGCAGAGCAAAGCAAGCGTAATGTTGTCCCAAGTATCAAGCTTTTTGAGAAGAAAGCTGACTTTCTAGCTCAACTGGACCAGTTTGACTCAATTGTGGTGGCTTATGAAGAATCAGCAAAAGAGGGAGAAGCTGCTGCGCTTCTGCAAGCAGTCACTGGTCTTGAAAAAGGAGCCAAACTGCTCTTTATCTTTGGTCCAGAAGGTGGTCTGTCACCTGCAGAAATCGAAAGTTTTGAAGCTAAGGGAGCAGTCTTGGCAGGACTTGGTCCTCGTATCTTGCGAGCAGAAACAGCACCACTTTACGCCTTATCAGCCCTTAGTGTTTTATTAGAATTAGAGAAATAAGAGGAAGAAAATGGAACAAAAACACCGTTCAGAATTTCCAGAGAAGGAACTTTGGGATTTAACAGCCCTATACCAAGACCGTGAGGATTTCTTACGTGCAATCGAGAAAGCTCGCGAAGACATCAACCAATTTATCCGTGACTACAAGGGCAATCTTCATATTTTTGAGGATTTTGAAAAGGCCTTTGCGGAATTGGAACAAATCTACATTCAGATGAGCCATATTGGTAACTATGGTTTTATGCCTCAGACGACAGATTATAGCAATGACGAATTTGCCAACATTGCTCAAGCTGGGATGGAATTTGAAACAGATGCCAGTGTAGCCTTGACCTTCTTTGACGATGCCTTGGTGGAAGCTGATGAGGAAGTCTTGGATCGTTTGGGTGAATTACCTCATTTGACGGCGGCCATTCGTCAGGCAAAAATCAAAAAAGCCCACTATCTTGGGGCTGATGTGGAGAAGGCCTTGACCAATCTGGGTGAAGTTTTCTACAGTCCACAGGACATTTACACTAAGATGCGAGCTGGGGATTTCGAAATGGCTGACTTTGAAGCCCATGGCAAGACCTACAAAAATAGCTTTGTGACCTATGAAAATTTCTACCAAAACCATGAGGATGCTGAGGTTCGTGAGAAATCTTTCCGTTCCTTCTCAGAAGGTCTTCGTAAGCACCAAAATACGGCTGCTGCAGCCTACCTAGCTCAGGTCAAGTCTGAAAAACTATTGGCAGATATGAAGGGGTACGACTCAGTCTTTGACTATCTTCTAGCTGAACAGGAAGTAGACCGTGTCATGTTTGACCGCCAGATTGATTTCATTATGAAGGATTTTGCGCCGGTTGCTCAGAGATACCTCAAGCATGTTGCCAAGGTAAATGGTCTTGAAAAGATGACCTTTGCAGACTGGAAATTGGACTTGGACAGCGCCCTGAATCCTCAAGTGACCATTGACGATGCCTATGATTTGGTCATGAAGTCGGTAGAACCTTTGGGCCAAGAATATTGTCAGGAAGTTGCTCGCTATCAAGAAGAGCGCTGGGTGGACTTTGCTGCCAATAGTGGCAAGGATTCTGGTGGTTATGCGGCGGACCCATATCGCGTGCATCCTTATGTCCTCATGAGCTGGACAGGTCGTTTGAGCGATGTCTATACCTTGATTCATGAAATTGGGCATTCTGGTCAATTCATCTTTTCAGATAATCATCAAAGCTACTTTAATGCCCACATGTCGACCTACTATGTCGAAGCGCCGTCAACTTTCAATGAATTGCTACTCAGTGACTACTTGGAGCACCAATCTGACGACCCACGTCAAAAACGCTTCGCTCTGGCTCACCGCTTAACAGACACCTACTTCCATAACTTTATTACCCACCTCTTGGAAGCAGCCTTCCAGCGTAAGGTGTATACATTGATTGAAGAAGGGGAGACCTTTGGAGCAAGTAAACTCAACAGCATTATGAAGGAAGTCTTGACGGATTTCTGGGGAGATGCCATCGAGATTGACGACGATGCAGCTTTGACTTGGATGCGCCAAGCTCACTACTACATGGGCTTGTATAGCTACACTTACTCTGCTGGTCTTGTTATCTCGACTGCAGGTTACCTTCATCTGAAACACTCAGAAACTGGAGCTGAGGACTGGCTCAATCTCCTCAAATCAGGTGGTAGCAAGACACCACTTGAATCAGCCATGATTATCGGAGCCGATATCTCAACGGATAAACCACTCCGTGATACCATCCAATTCTTATCAGACACGGTTGATCAGATCATCGCCTACAGTGCTGAGTTGGGAGAGTAAATTAAAAGAGTCTGGGACAAAAGTCTAACCTTAAATATAAAAAGCGAACAAAACGAGTTATCTGACACTCAGAATACTGTCTTGTTCGCTTTTTTTCTAATCTATCGATTTTAAAAATTTATAATAAAGAATTCTAAAATCAAAATTTTTTGTTCAGGCCTCTTAAGTTATCCCCAAAAGCTATCTTCTTCTGCTTGATCTGAAGAGAAGAGCCAAACTTCTTTGATTTTTCCGTCTTCAATACGGAAGAGGTCAATCCCGTTCATATTGAGTTCAGTACCATCAGCACGTGTTCCAAGAAAAGTAACATTGGCTGCGATTAAATCCTCATTGACAGAAACCCAATTTGTTACCACCTTAAAGGTTCCATTAGTTTTCTCAGCAAATGTAGCCAAGTGAGGTCCTAGCTTGTCCTTACCAACAACTGTACCAGATATACTATGAGTACCAGGTTGATGCCAGATAATATTGTCTGCCATCGTTTCAAAGACACCAGGAAAGTCACCAGCAATTAAAGCTTGGTTATAAGCGTTGAAAATTTCTAAGTTTGTTGACATATCTATTCTCCATTTCTTTTTTATGATATAATTGTAACAGTTACAATCTAAAAAACAAGTAGACACTTTTTCGATAGCTAGTATCAAAAGTGGTACTATTATTGATACTAAAAGATAAATTTTTTTAAAAAAATAGAAAGAAGATATTTTATGACAAATAAAGTGAGTGAGTATGGTATTTGTCCATTTGCGACAACGCAGAGGGTTTTAACGGGGAAATGGGCACTGGTAATCATTTATCAGTTGAGTACGGGTACCAAACGATTTAAAGAATTGCAGAGATTATTGCCTGGGATTACTCAAACTATTTTGACCCGTCATCTCCGTCAATTAGAAAAGGATAAGATTGTTCAACGAAAGGTCTATGCCGAAGTTCCACCACGAGTTGAGTACAGCTTGACCGAAATGGGGCAGGAATTCAGAGTTGTTTTAGATGCTGTCGAGAAATGGGGTCTAGATTATATCAAGTTGCTAGAAATGTAGAGGTATTGACCATGTATCAAGAGTTACTTAGAAAAATAGCAGAAGAAAAAACAAGTTATCATGAGGAGGAAATCCAGTGGTTGCTTGATCATTTGGGAGATTCTTCTCCAGAAATTCGCGATGACCTTGTTTTTACAAGCTTTGCTAGAGGGATTCAGGAAGAGCTATTTACACACGAACAATTTTATTTCATTGCTGAGGAAATTTTATCTGATGGAGGACTAGATAAAGAGATTGATAAGGTAGGTCTGTCAACCCTTGAACGTTCTTTTAGGGCGCTTATTTATGCAAATCTCTTGTCTGCAGATGCCAACCAGCAATCGATTTTTTATCAGGGATTAAAAGCAGAAATTCGTAATGTCCTTTTAAATCAAGGGTTGTACTATCTTTCAAAAGAAAAGGATACAACAGGTTTTTCAAGTCAGTATGGTTGGGTTCATGCTTTTGCACATGGAGCCGATTTACTGACAGAGGTGGTTTGTCATCCAGACTTTCCTAAAACCAGAGTTCATGAAGTATTTGAGATACTTGGCCAACTATTTAAAAGAATGTCCATTCGTTTTACAGATGATGAGGATTGGCGTTTAGCAAGAGTAATCTATGAACCTATTTTACAAGGGAAGTTGGAGCAAGAGCAAGTAGCTTCTTGGATAAAAGCTGTTGACTTTCCGATAGAAGAAAGGGAAGATTTTTATAAATTTTCCAACTTCAGATCCTGTCTGTTGGAAGTCTATGTCCAACTTGACCAGAGAAATAGTTTACAAGATGACTTGAAAGAAGCCATCCAGTCTTTTCAATACTAGGGATAAGCTAATATTATTTATTGAAAGAGTTTCTATTGTATCCTCCTAACTAATAATGAAAACTAATAAAAGAGGTTAAATCATTTTCCAACCTCTTTTCTTGTATCTTAATGGAATTGCATACCACCATCAACGATAATGGTTTGTCCTGTAATGTAGTTTGAATCTGGCCCTGCAAGGAAGCTGACAGCAGCAGCCACATCTTCTGGTTCAGATAGACGTTTTAGGGTAATATCTTTTGCAAATGTCTGCATACCCCACTCGTCATCTTTTCCTGCATTTTTACCAACTTCATGAGCGATATCGTACATCATTGGTGTTTTCACAATACCTGGTGCGTAGGCGTTAACAGTGATGCCTGAGTCTGCTAAATCACGTGCTAATGTTTGCGTAATTCCACGAACAGCAAATTTTGTTCCACCGTAAACAGTTAGATTTGGATTACCGACTACACCGGCTTGAGAGGTTGCGTTGATAATTTTACCTCCGTGGCCAAGTGCTTTAAATTGTGCTTGTGCAGCTTGTGAACCCCAAATGACACCACCAACGTTGATACCGAAAGTACGTGTAAATTGTTCCTCAGTAATTGTATCAAGAGGAGTAGTTGGAGCAACACCAGCGTTATTTACGACAACATTTAAATCACCAAAATGGTCAACAACCTTTTGAAATGCTTGTGCAACTTCGGCCTGTTTCGAAACATCGGCCACGACAGCAAAGGCATTTTCAGCTGATAATTCGGCAACAGCTTTTTCAGCTGTTTCGGGATTGTAGTCTAAGACTCCTACCTTAAAGCCATCTTGAACCAATCGTTTTGCGATTGCAAAACCGATTCCTTGACCTGCACCTGTGACAATAGCAACTTTAGACATATGATTCCTCCTTGGTATCCACGATACCATTCAAACGTTCATAAAAGAACAGCAAAGTTGTAAAAATTAGTTCAAATTAGGGACTGAACAACATATCTGAACTATGTTAATAGTATATACCTTTAGAAAAAATGTTTCAAATAAACACTACCGTTTTTATAGAATTTTATCCTGAAAATTTCCAATCAATTTTCTTGAAACCCTTTCCCTCTTTTGATAGACTAGTATCTAGTTTTTGAAAAAAGGAGAAAGAAAATGAAAAAATTTGTCGCTGAGTTAATCGGTACTTTCATGCTTGTGTTCGTTGGGACTGGAGCTGTTGTTTTTGGAAATGGTCTTGATGGCCTAGGTCACCTTGGAATCGCCTTTGCCTTTGGTTTAGCCATCGTGGTTGCAGCCTACTCAATCGGAACTATTTCAGGTGCTCACTTGAACCCAGCGGTTTCGATTGCTATGTTTATTAACAAACGTTTGTCATCTTCAGAGCTTGTAAACTACATCCTTGGACAAGTAGTTGGAGCTTTCCTTGCGTCAGCTGCGGTATTCTTCCTCTTGGCTAACTCAGGTATGTCAACTGCTAGTCTTGGTGAAAATGCCTTGGCAAACGGTGTCACTGTCTTTGGTGGTTTCTTGTTTGAAGTCATCGCAACTTTCTTGTTTGTCTTGGTTATCATGACTGTGACATCAGCAAGCAAGGGCAATGGCGCAATTGCTGGTTTAGTAATCGGTTTATCATTGATGGCGATGATTCTTGTGGGATTGAACATTACTGGACTTTCAGTAAACCCAGCTCGTAGCTTGGCACCAGCTGTATTGGTAGGTGGCGCAGCTCTTCAACAAGTATGGATTTTCATCCTTGCGCCAATCGCTGGTGGAGTTCTTGCAGCTCTTGTTGCGAAAAACTTCCTTGGAACAGAAGAATAATTGAAACTCAAAAAGCCTTGCTCCTCATCTTGAGGAACAGGGCTTTTTCGTATGAGTTTAACGGTTATCAATTTTTTCTGGATAGAGATCGTGTTGGAAGAGGCGTTGTTCTGCCAAGCCTTCATACTTAGTTCCAGGTTTACCGTAGTTGTAGTAGGGGTCGATTGAAATGCCGCCGCGCGGACTGAATTTTCCCCAGACCTCTAAATAGCGAGGATCTAGCAAGTTGACCAAGTCTTTCCCGATGGTGTTGATACAGTTTTCGTGGAAATCTCCGTGGTTTCGGTAGCTAAAGAGGTATAGTTTGAGGGATTTTGACTCAACACAGAGCTTGTCAGGAATGTAGGAAATATAAATAGTTGCAAAGTCTGGCTGAGCAGTGATTGGGCAAAGTGAGGTAAATTCAGGGCAGTTAAATTTGATGAAATAGTCATTTTCCACATGACGATTGTCAAAGGATTCTAGGACTTCTGGTTGATACTCGAAAATGTAGTTAGTTTCTTTGTTGCCCAGTAGGCTGAGGTTTTTCATTTCTTCTTGTTGTGACATGATTTTTTCTTTCTAATCTTAAACACCACGTTGATTATCGTAGAGGAGGGTATGCAGTTGAGGAAGGACGCGGACATTGCCCCAGCTATCATCAGCGGCGATGCGTTCCCAAAGTTCTTTGAGTCGGTCTAGTTGGTCTTGGACAATATTGCCTGTGGCCTTGGGCTCAGGATTTCCAGCCGATAAGAAGAGGACATCTGGTTGGTAGCGTTCTTGTATGCCTCTGGCAAAGGCCAAATCGGCATCGTCAAAGACAGGGATTTTAAAGGTGACCTTGTCTGGATCCAGTTGGGAAACGATAAAGTCCAAGGTCTCAAAGTTGACTTCCATCTTGGATGAAGGAGGCTTGGGACTCAGAGTAACCTGGTCGATGTCTTTCAACCAATTTTGCCAGCGAGAGCCTTGAGTTTCAACAGCCAGAGTGACACCACGTTCCTTGAGTTTAGTGACGAGTTCAGCCATGTTGGCTGCTAGGATAGCAGGATTTCCCCCAGATAGAGTTACATAGTCGTAGCTCCCCAATTTATCCAAGGCAGCAATGACCTCGTCAGCAGTCATACGAGTTGGCTTTTCAGAACCATCCCAAGTAAAGGCAGAATCGCACCAGTCGCAGTGGTAGTCGCAACCAGCAGTGCGGACAAACATGGTTTTCTGCCCGATAGCACGACCTTCACCTTGAAAAGTTGGGCCGAAAATTTCCAGAACTGGTAGTTTGAGGATACGTTCCCTAGTCATCTAACCACTCCCGTCTAAACTCCGCAAAGGCAGTCGGAGTCTCATAGAGGCGAATATATTCCAAACGGAGACCGCGTTCATCTGGCAACTCTTGACTCATGGTTTGGAAAATCCAGTAAACCATATTTTCAGCAGTCGTGTTCATATAGGGCAGGGTTTCATTGAGATAGCGATGATCCAAGTGGGGCTCTAAGAAGTTCTTGTAGATCGCTTTGATGTCTCCAAAGTCGTAGGTCATGCCACGTTCATCTAAAAGTCCACTGACAGCAATCTGCAGATGATAGGTGTGGCCGTGCAGGGATTTGCATTTTCCCTCATAGTGAAAGAGGTGGTGGGCAGCATCGAAGGTAAACTCTTTTGATACCAAGGTTCTGTGAGGATTGTAGACAAGAGACTCCCCAGTTTCCTGTTTGATTTCTTTGGGTGCAAAAAACATTAGGCCTCTCCTTTCTGTGAGAGATAAACATCTAAACCATGTTGACGTAGGTGGCAGGCTGGGCAATAT
Organism: Streptococcus mitis; assembly: GCF_022137125.1. Taxonomy (GTDB): domain Bacteria; phylum Bacillota; class Bacilli; order Lactobacillales; family Streptococcaceae; genus Streptococcus; species Streptococcus mitis_CE. Next base: position 65,639 of record NZ_JAKNEQ010000001.1, read on the forward strand.
CCACAGCCACTTCCGATAATCCCGTTGTAGCAGGTCAAGGTCTTTTCACGAACATAGTCAAAGGCACCGAGTTGGTCGGCTAATTCCCAAGTTTCAGCCTTGTCTAGCCACATGAGAGGTGTTTGGATAACAAAGTCGTAATCCATAGCAAGGTTGAGGGTAACATTAAGAGATTTGACAAAGACATCCCGACAATCGGGGTAGCCTGAGAAGTCTGTCTCGCAGACACCTGTCACGATATCTTTAATGCCTCGTTGCTTAGCAAGGACTGCAGCAAAGGATAGAAAGAGGTGGTTACGACCGTCAACAAAGGTATTGGGAACCTCTCCCTCTTTTTGCTCAATTTCCAGATCAGAGGTCAGGGCATTTTCAGTGATTTGCCCCAGTAGAGACATATCTAGGATATGATGACGAATGCCCTGTTCCTTAGCGATTTCTCTAGCGACTTGAATTTCGAGATGATGGCGTTGGCCGTAGGCAAAGGTAACGGCTTCGACCGTTTCATAGTGTTCTTTAGCCCAAAAGAGGCAGGTTGTAGAATCTTGACCGCCACTAAAGACGACCAAGGCTGATTGACGTTTCATAGTACTCCTTCCAAAATGGGAAATGTTCAGAGCACGCAAAAAGCTCCCTTGAGGGAGCTAAAAAATACCAAGTAGAGGTTTTTTTTAGCGATGGCATGTCCCAAACATCGTAATATTCTACATACAGTCTAGCATATTTTTTGAAAAATGGCAAAGGGCAAGAAAAAAAGAGACCAAAGAAAGTACTTGGTCTCTAGTATGATTAGCTCAATTCAGCAACGATGGCCTTGATTTGTTCTGCTGTGTGAACACCAGCAACTTGTTTGACAACTTGGCCGTCTTTTTTGAAGAGAAGAGTTGGGATAGACATGATTCCAAAAGCACGAGCTGTGTTTGGATTTTCATCAACGTCCATTTTAACGATTTTCAAAACATCTTCTGAAAGTTCTTCAGACAATTTGTCCAAGATTGGACCTTGCATACGACATGGACCACACCAAGTTGCCCAGAAGTCTACCAAGACCAAACCGTCTTTTGTTTCTTGTTCGAATGTTGCATCTGTAATTGCTTTTGCCATTGTATTTCTCCTTTTTTAGTTATATTGGCTTAAATCTTGTTTCATGAGATAGAAGAAGACATCTCCGTAAGTCCCATGGTAGTCCAAATCATGACCGTTGTAAGTTAATTTTTGGACAGGGTAGTAGTCTGCGACGCCGATAAGGCAAGCTTGTTGTGAACGATCAAAGTCTTCATAAGATTCGAAAGTCACAGTTCTTTCGTTCTTGCTGGCATCTAGATAGGTAATTTCAATCATTTTTAAAACTCCTTTGTTTAATGATGATTTTATTTTACTCCTTGTAAAAGAGAATGTCAAGAAAAATGATTGCGCACGCAACTTTTTTCTAAAATCATCTTAAATTAAGAAATCCAAACCAGTTTCCAAGCTTGCTTCGACAGCCTTTTGTAGTGTGGCCAGTGTTTTTTGCCCATCACTTGTCAGGCAGATAAAGCTAGAGCGTCTATCTTGATCACAACACCTGCGACTAAGCAGACCGCAATTTTTGGCTTCCAAGCGAGCCACCATCCGAGAAACAGCGCTCGGACTCAGATGAAGTTTGTCTGGCAGGTCAATCTGGCGTAGAGATTTTTCTTGGGCCAAGTCCAGATAGTAGAGGAGGTAGAATTCTTTCAAGGTCAGACTTTGCTCGCTCTGCTGGGCAATAGTCTCTTCCAAGAGACTTTCAATTTCTTTCTGACGACGATTGAAGTCAAACCATTTTTCCAAATAGGTCATAGTATCTCCTTTCTTTTTAGAGTTGTAAATAGAAGAATGTCCATTAACGGACAGTCTCCACATTACAAGATGATTGCGCATGCAATAATTATACTACTTTTCAAAAGAGCTGGCAAGAAAGACGTTGGCATCTTTTATCCTAAATCATGCCTGTTTTCACAAGTCAAGAATTGTTTGTATGCCCTTTCCTTTCTAATTTTCATTATCCCTTGTGCATTTCCTTGAAATTTTCTGAAAAAAGAGTAAACTGGTATGCAAGAAGTCTATTTCGTGGAGTTTAGGATGAAATTATATGTTCAATTAATGATTCTCTTTGTGATTTCTCTAATCGGAGAGGGAATCTCTAGTTTCTTTCACTTGCCCATCCCAGGCAGTATTATTGGTTTGATTATTCTTTTTCTAGCCTTACAATTCAAGTGGCTGAGAACTAGGCATGTCAACATGGTGGGGAATTTCTTGCTGGCCAATATGACCATTCTCTTTTTGCCGCCAGCAGTGGGAATCATGGAGAAGTTTGATGTGATTGCTCCCTATCTCTTGCCAATTGTTTTGATTGTCTTTTTTGCAGCAGTCATCAATATTATCCTCATAGCCTTGGTGGTTCAGTTCATTAAGCGACGGTTTGAGGGAGATTATGAGAAAGGAGATACCAAATGAGTGAATTTGTTTCCAATCCCCTGTTTGGGCTTGCCCTGTCTATCCTAGCCTATCTAGTGGGAATGCTGATTTACAGACGTTTTCCTCATCCATTGACAACGCCCTTGCTTTTGTCAGCTGTTTTCATTATTATCTTTCTAAAGGTGACGGGTATTTCTTACCAAGATTACTACCAAGGTGGGGTTTATTTGAACAACTTGATTGTTCCATCGACCGTGGCTCTAGGGATTCCGCTTTATAAGAGTTTTCACTTGATGAAGCACCATGCACGGAGTATTCTCTTTGGTAGTCTGTTAGCAGTAGTTGTCAATACCTCTTTCACAGCCCTTGTAGCTAAGATTTTTGGAATGGACTTTTTCCTAGCCATTTCTCTCTTTCCTAAGTCAGTAACAACCGCCATGGCAGTGGGAATCACAGAAAAATTGCAAGGTTTGACGACCGTGACCTTGGTGGTTGTAGTGGCGACTGGGATTTTAACCAGTGTCATCGGCCCAACCCTTTTGAAGTGGTTGAAAATTGATGACCCAGTAGCTGTTGGTCTTTCCCTTGGAGGAACAGGTCATGCTGTCGGAACGGGAACAGCCTTTCGATATGGCTCTGTAGCAGGAGCCATGGGTGGTTTGGCTATCGGTGTTACCGGTATTCTCTATGTCTTTGTCAGCCCTATCGTAGCCAGTTTGATATTGAGTTAAAAAGCAAGGAATTTGAGTTCCTTGCTTTTTAAAATCGTATGTTATAGAGTATTATTTTTCTTTGCTTAAGTGAATGACTTGGTCATAGTGTTTTAAGTCTTCTTCCGTGTAGTGGTGAATGACTTCAATGACTGTTTGAGGTAGGGAGAAGAGCAAACCGCTAATTTTTCTGCTATTTTCCAAGTCAAGATTGGCCTTAATCTCATCAGCTAAGATGAGCTGGCTATCATGGTAGAGGGCGCGAGCGATTTCAAGGCGTTGTTTCTCGCCACCAGATAGACTATCATTTCTGAGCGTTCGATTTTTCAAATGTTCTAATCCTGTTTTTTTGAGGATATGATTTAAAGTCTCTTTATTTTTATCCAGTCCCAGAAGGATATTGTCTTCCAGAGATAGCGTGTCAAAGTAATGGCTATCTTGGAGAATATAGGAACTAATACTTGTGATTTCTTGACGTGACAGGTTCTGACCAGCAAAGCTAATCTGTCCACTTGTCGGTGTCTCTTCTCCATGAATGATATTGAGCAGGGTTGTCTTACCAGAGCCACTTTCCCCGATAATGGCGATTTTTTCTCCTTGCTTGATGTGTATGGAAATCGGAGATAAGAGGATATTCCCATCTTTTTCTAGGGAGATGCTGTCAAGTTGGATAGGGAAAATGTTTTCTATGATTCTAGGCAAGATGGCATCAGACTGGCCCAAAAGTTTTTGGTATTTGTTGAGAAGAGTTCGAGTCGCTTTTCGGGTGTTGGTAAAGTAAGCCAACTCTTGGAATTGATAGCCGATATTATAGGAAACTAGATAGATGGCCACAAAACTCGCCGCATCTAAATAATTATAGTAGGTCATAAAGCCACCGATGACGATTGGTGTGACAGAACAAAAGGCATCGATGCTATTGATCAAGAGACTGTTTAAAGTTCGTTGCTTTTCATAGTTAATTTCGGTATCTAGACTGGTTTGTAATTGCTTTTGGTAGCGAGTAAAAAAGAAATCTTGCCCCTGATAATGGCGAATTTGTTGGCTACCGCCAATAAAATTTGTCAAGCTTGTTAAGTAGCTTTGGTTAACAGTTGACCGCTTTTCAGAAAGTGAGTCCAAACGCTTTGATCCGATAGCACTGCAGAGTACAGGAAAGGAGTAGAAGAGGATGAAAATCAAGCCCAGGTAAAAATTGGTCCAAAGGGCATAGAGAATGGACACAGTTGTGAAGCCAAGAGAAGAAATGATGATGATCGTTGGCTCAATATAGTTTTCTTCTAGTTGCTTGACGTCGTTTTCTAGGTCGGACAAGATATCTTTTTCATCAATCTCATAACTGTTTAAAAATCGCTTGAAAATAGCACTCTTGATTCCATATTTGAAGTCAGTAATCAAACGAGCGTAGTAATAACGTTTCCCAGCCAAACCCAGTAAGAGGATGAGATTACCAAGGATTCCTAAAATCAAAACTTTCCAAAGAAGGCCTAGTTCTTGATTGGTAAAACTAGCAACAATATTTTGAACAAGGGCTGGTGTGATAATTGCTTCCAGCCAAGTAATGGCAATAGAAAAGAAGTAAAGTATGAGGTGCTTCTTAGTAACAAATCTTTTCAGCATAAAGAGTTGCCCTCCTTATCGATATACATATAATCAATTTTAAAGTTATTATACTCTTTTTTATTAAATACTTCATATTAAAAATGTAAGTCCTGAGAACGAAAAAAGTCTAGCGAGTTATTGTCGCTAGACTTTAAAACTATTGCAAATTAACCTTGTTTTTCAAGATATAGTAGGTTCCGAGGTAAAAGATAGCTATGAATATGAGTTCTTCAACAATGCCTACGCTTGCTCCCATATAGAAATTATCATTAAATCCTGCAAGTGAATTAATATAGAAGTTAGTACTGGTATTGAAGAAGACTTCAATAAATCCAATGACGATTTGGATACCAATGTAGGCTGCAACAGCGAGTGCGGTACGGTATTCATTGAACAGTTGTCCGATGGAAATAGCCAAGTAGATGCAGAGGATTCCTGAGATGGTATTTAGTAGGAAGGATACCCCCATAAGAGAGAGTTGAGGAAGGAATGTTCCTACAAGTGGAATCAACTCAGAATTTGATATCCATTCTGGAACCGTTATGGTAACAATAATAAAAGCGCTTAGAACTAGTACAGTGGAGCTAAGGATAGACCAAATGAAGGCTCCAACTAATTTGGCTGTGATGATATGGTGTTCAGAAACTGGCAAGGTCAAGGTCAGATAGCCTTGTCGGTCATAGACACTACCTTTGAATCGTTTAATAATCAAGAAAATGGTTGAAATCCCAAGTGTAATCATCAATCCACCAAAGACTGTAGCTAGAGAAAGTAGCATAGCAGCCTGACTTTCTTGATAAGGTAGATTTTTAAAGCCTTGTGTCTGTATTCCGATAAGGGCAGAAAGGGCTAGCACGGCAGCGTAAAGGGCTAAATACCACTTGTTAACATTTTTAAATTCGTAGCGAACTAAATTCCAAAACATAATAATCTCCTTTGCTTAGGCCTTAAATTCCTGACGGAAGAGCTGGTCGATGGATTCACCTGACTCATAGCGAATATCATCTACATTGCCTTGACGGACGACTTTTCCGTCCTTCAGGAAGACAATTTCATCTAAGATTGGCTCGATATCAGAAATCAAGTGGGTAGAAATCAAAACGGTAGAAGTTGGGGAGTAGTTGTTGATGATAGTATTGAGGATATAATCACGGGCTGCTGGGTCCACCCCACCAATGGGTTCGTCCAGAACGTAGAGACGAGCATCACGGCTCATAACCAAAATCAGTTGTACCTTTTCCTTATTCCCTTTTGATAATTTCTTGAGACGACTATTTTCATCAATGCCGAGGTCTGCAAGTAGATGATGGGCGCGTTCAAGATTGAAATCTTTATAGAAGGTCTTGAAGTAGGTTAGGGCTTCTTTGACCTTCATTTGCTCATTGAGATAGGTCGTATCAGGCAAATAAGCTACGATGGCCTTGGTTGCTGGACTTGGGTCCATGTCGTTGATAAGGACACGTCCTTGATCTGGTTGCAAGAGGCCATTGATTAGTTTAATCAGGGTTGTTTTTCCTGAGCCGTTTGGCCCAAGGAGACCAACAATTTTTCCAGCTGGAATGTCAAGGGAAACATTTTCAAGGGCTGGTGTTGCTCCATAAGATTTGGATACATTTTCAAATGCTAGTAATGACATAGGCTTAAACTCCTTTAATATAATCGCCGACTACGCCTGGTAGTTCTTCTTTTTCATAGCCAAAATGGGTCATGGAGGAAACGAAGTGTTCCAATTCTTCTTCTGATAATTGTTTGCGCGATTGGGTGATTAGCTCCTTATCCTCAGTCACAAATCGTCCAGTTGTGCGCTTACTGTAGACAAATCCTTCTCGTTCAAGGTCTGACAAGGCTCTTTGGATGGTGTTTGGATTGACACCGGCCTCGCTAGCTAGCTCTCTCACGGTTGGAAGTTGTTGATTGGGTTCCAGTGTATGGGAAACAATCTGAAGCTTGATTTTCTCCATAATCTGTAAATAGATGGGTTTTTTGTTGTCAAATGTCCAGGACATCTTGGTCTCCTTTCTTTTATCCTTTTGTCTTAATTAAATAATACAACAAAACAAAAAACTTGTCAAGCAAAAAGAAGAATTGTTTTGGGAATCGTTTAAAAAATGGTATAATGAAAAGAAAACGATAAGGAGGGAAAGGATGCGTTGTCCAAAATGTGGGGCTACCAAGTCAAGTGTTATCGATAGTCGCCAAGCAGAAGAAGGGAACACCATTCGTAGAAGACGTGAGTGCGATGAATGCCAGCACCGTTTTACAACCTACGAACGGGTAGAAGAAAGAACCTTAGTGGTTGTTAAAAAAGATGGCACACGGGAACAATTCTCCAGAGATAAAATCTTTAATGGGATTATCCGCTCAGCCCAGAAACGTCCTGTGTCAAGTGATGAAATCAACATGGTAGTCAATCGTATCGAACAGAAACTCCGTGGTCGAAATGAAAATGAAATTCAAAGTGAGGACATTGGTTCACTCGTCATGGAGGAGTTAGCTGAACTGGACGAGATTACCTATGTACGTTTTGCCAGTGTCTATCGTAGCTTTAAGGATGTCAGTGAGTTAGAGAGCTTGCTCCAACAAATCACCCAGTCCTCTAAAAAGAAAAAGGAAAGATAAATGAAGCCAATTGACCGTTTTTCTTATCTAAAGAATAATCGGGTGTCGCAAGATACCTCATCTCTGGTACAGTGCTACCTCCCGATTATCGGTCAGGAGGCACTGAGCCTTTATCTTTATACAATCAGTTTTTGGGATAATGGTAGAAAGGAATATCTTTTTTCAAGCATTCTCAATCATCTCAATTTTGGGATGGACAGACTTTTAAAATCTTTGAAAATCCTATCTGCTTTTAATCTCTTGACCCTCTATCAAAAAGGGGATACCTATCAGCTAGCCCTTCATGCTCCTCTATCTAGTCAAAACTTCTTGGAGCATCCTGTTTATCGCAGACTTTTGGAGAAAAAGATTGGCGACTCGGCTGTGGAGGATTTGAAAGTTGAAAGTGCTGATGGTGAAGAAATACCTGTCTCGCTCAATCAAGTCTTTCCAGACTTGGCAGAACTGGGAAGTCAAGAAGACCTTGGTCTCAAGAAGAAAGTGGCCAACGATTTTGACTTGGACCATTTTCGTCAGCTTATGGCTCGAGATGGGCTTCGCTTTGCGGATGAGCAGTCCGATGTCTTAAACCTCTTTGCCATCGCCGAGGAGAAGAAATGGACTTGGTTTGAAACTTATCAATTGGCCAAGTCAACAGCTGTTTCCCAGGTTATTTCAACCAAACGCATGCGGGAAAAAATTGCTCAAAAACCTGTTTCCTCTGACTTTAGTCCTAAGGAAGCAACCATTATCAAAGAAGCCAAAAGTAAGACTGCCCTGCAGTTCTTGGCAGAAATCAAGCAAACACGCAAGGGGACCATTACCCAAACAGAAAGGGAACTCTTGCAACAGATGGCTGGTTTGGGCTTGCTGGACGAAGTCATCAATATCATTCTCTTGTTGACCTTTAATAAGGTAGATTCGGCAAATATTAATGAAAAATATGCCATGAAGGTAGCCAATGACTATGCCTATCAAAAGATTCATTCGGCAGAAGAGGCAGTTTTGCGCATCCGTGAGAGAGGGCAGAAGAGCCAGGCTCAAAAGGCTAGTAAACCGAATCCTGCTAAGTCCAATGTACCCAAGTGGAGCAATCCAGATTATAAGAATGAAACCAGCGAGGAAACTCGTCTGGAACTAGAACGTAAGAAACAAGAACTATTAGCTCGATTAGAAAAAGGAGGAGATTAGATGGAAAGTGTCGGAGACGTACTCAAACGTCAACCTAGCCGTTTTCATTATCAAGATTTGGTCCAGAAAATCATGAAGGACCCTGATGTTGCGGCCTTTATCCAGCAAGAATCCCTCAGCCCAGAGGAATTGAATCGCAGTATCTCCAAGTTTAATCAGTACATCACCGAGCGTGACAAATTTCTCCGTGGGGATACGGATTATATTGCCAAAGGCTACAAGCCTATTTTGGTTATGAATCATGGCTATGCGGACGTTTCTTATGAAGAAACTCCAGAACTAATCGCGGCTGAAAAAGAAGCGGCTATTAAGAACCGTCTCAAGTTAATCAATCTGCCAGACACTCTCAAGAAAGCTAGTTTGGCTCAAGTAGATTTGGATGATTTGGGTCGCTTGCCAGTTTTTGAAAAGCTATTAGCTTTCGTGGAACAATATCCAACTATTCGAAAAGGTCTCTATCTCTATGGAGACTTTGGTGTGGGTAAAAGTTTCATGGTGGCTGCCTTAGCCCATGATTTATCAGAAAAACGTGGTGTTTCATCCACCCTCCTCCACTATCCTAGCTTTGTCATTGATGCCAAAAATGCTATCGGTGATGGCAATGTCAAGACCTTGGTGGATGAGATTAAGCTTTCTGAAGTCCTGATTTTAGATGATATTGGTGCCGAGCAATCAACAGCTTGGGTGCGTGATGAAATCCTGCAAGTCATTCTCCAATATCGGATGCAGGAAAATTTACCGACCTTTTTCACCTCCAACTTCAACTTTGAAGAATTGGAGCTGCATTTCGCTAAAGGGAAGCATGGAAATGACGAAACTTGGGAAGCCAGACGCGTCATGGAACGCATCCGTTATTTGGCTGAGGAGACTCGTTTAGAAGGAGTGAACCGTCGATGACAGAAACGATTAAACTGATGAAAGCTCATAAGTCTGTTCGAAGATTTAAGGAGCAAGCCCTTCCTCAGGAAGACTTGACTGAAATCCTGACAGCAGCGCAAATGGCCTCGTCTTGGAAGAATTTCCAATCCTACTCTGTGATTGTGGTACGAAGTCACGAAAAGAAAGATGCCTTGTATGAATTGGTGCCTCAAGAAGCCATTCGCCAGTCTGCTGTTTTTCTTCTCTTTGTCGGAGATTTGAACCGAGCAGAAAAGGGAGCACGACTCCATACGGATACCTTCCAACCCCAAGGTGTGGAAGGTCTCTTGATTAGTTCGGTCGATGCGGCCCTTGCAGGTCAAAATGCCTTGCTGGCAGCTGAAAGCTTGGGCTATGGTGGTGTCATTATTGGCTTGGTGCGGTACAAGTCAGAAGAAGTAGCAGAACTCTTTAATTTGCCTGACTACACCTATCCTGTCTTTGGGATGGCACTAGGACTACCAAATGAAGAACATGAAGTCAAACCTCGCTTGCCATTGAATCAAGTGGTGTTTGAGGAAGAATATCAAGAACAGTCAACTGATGCAATCGAAGCTTATGACCGTGTACAGGCGGACTATGCTGGAGCGCGTGCAACCACAAGCTGGAGTCAGCGTCTAGCAGAACAGTTTGGTCAAGCTGAACCAAGCTCAACTAGAAAAAATCTTGAACAGAAGAAGTTATTGTAGAAAGTGAGAAATTATGGCCCTACCAACTATTGCCATTGTAGGACGTCCCAATGTTGGGAAATCAACCCTATTTAATCGGATCGCTGGTGAGCGAATCTCCATTGTAGAGGATGTCGAAGGCGTGACACGTGACCGTATCTATGCAACGGGTGAGTGGCTCAATCGTTCGTTTAGCATGATTGATACAGGAGGAATCGATGATGTCGATGCTCCTTTCATGGAACAAATCAAGCACCAGGCAGAAATTGCCATGGAAGAAGCAGATGTTATCGTCTTTGTCGTGTCTGGTAAGGAAGGAATTACCGATGCAGACGAATACGTAGCCCGTAAGCTTTATAAGACCCACAAACCAGTTATCCTCGCAGTCAACAAGGTGGACAACCCTGAGATGCGAAATGATATCTATGATTTTTATGCCCTTGGTTTGGGTGAACCACTGCCAATCTCATCTGTCCATGGTATCGGTACAGGGGATGTGCTAGACGCTATTGTAGAAAATCTTCCAAATGAATATGAAAAAGAAAATCCAGATGTGATTAAGTTTAGTTTGATTGGTCGTCCCAACGTTGGAAAATCAAGCTTGATCAATGCCATCTTGGGAGAAGACCGTGTCATTGCCAGTCCAGTTGCTGGAACAACTCGTGACGCCATTGATACCCACTTTACAGATACAGATGGTCAAGAGTTTACCATGATTGATACGGCTGGTATGCGTAAGTCTGGTAAGGTTTATGAAAATACTGAGAAATACTCTGTTATGCGTGCCATGCGTGCTATTGATCGTTCAGATGTGGTCTTGATGGTCATCAATGCGGAAGAAGGCATTCGTGAATACGATAAACGTATCGCAGGATTTGCCCATGAAGCTGGTAAAGGGATGATTATCGTGGTCAACAAGTGGGATACGCTTGAAAAAGACAACCACACTATGAAAAACTGGGAAGAAGATATCCGTGAGCAGTTCCAATACTTGCCTTACGCACCGATTATCTTTGTATCAGCCTTGACCAAGCAACGTCTCCACAAACTTCCTGAGATGATTAAGCAAATCAGTGAAAGTCAAAACACACGTATTCCATCAGCTGTCTTGAACGATGTGATTATGGATGCTATTGCCATCAACCCAACACCGACAGACAAAGGAAAACGCCTCAAGATTTTCTATGCGACTCAAGTGGCAACCAAACCACCAACCTTTGTTATCTTTGTAAACGAAGAAGAACTCATGCACTTTTCTTACCTACGTTTTTTGGAAAATCAAATCCGCAAGGCCTTTGTCTTTGAAGGAACACCAATCCATCTCATCGCAAGAAAACGTAAATAAAAAAGTAGAATCTGGAATGACATTTCCAGATTTTTTTGATAGAATGAAGATAAAGAAAGCGCTAACAAAGAGAGGTGTTGATGATGGAACATTTGTTTAAATTCTTACTTTTAGCACCTTACTTTTATTTTGATAACTGGATTGAAAAGGGCAATAGAGAGAGTAAGTTTTTCCCAATATTTTACTATTTTTACTGGTTTTATTTTCCGCTCTTTGCCTTGCTTGGAATATTCATGGCAGTTGTTTCAATCTTCTTTATCACTATACTTTTAAAAAATTGGACAGATATCAGGTCTTGGGGTATTTGGTTTCTTTTTATTCTGCTAGCTATTAGTATGAATTGGTTAACTTATTCCTGTTTCAAAAAAATGCTTAGACTAAGAAAGGAGTTAGGAAAGTCTAAAGCGGGAAGGCATTGATTTATATTGGTAAGAACATTTAATAGAATGAAACTAAAGAAAACAATTTTAAAGAGGAGGTGTCGAAGATGAAACTGTCGTTTAATTGGTTTCATTTGATACTCTTATTTCCTTGCTTTTACTTTTTTTATTGGATAGATAATGCTGATAGAAACAGTAAGTTTTTCCCCGTTATCTACTATTTCTACTGGATTTATATTTCCCTTTTAGCTCTGTTTAGCTTGGATATGACAATTTTTTCATTCTTATTTTTCCCTTTTGTTCTAAATTATGTATCAGATGCTAGTGATTGGGGTGTTTGGTTGCTTCTGATAGTCTTATCTCTAGGCAGTGACTGGTTAACCTATATCTTTTTCAAAAACATGTTTCGCTTGAGACGAGAACTAGGGAAGTCAAAAGGTGGAAGGTATTGATTTATATGGTTTTTATTGATAGGAGGTAGCTTATGACACGTCTAAAATCATTTATTACTCGCTATTCCAAGGTCTATATTGGTTTAGTTCTGTTGATCTGGATTGCTTTCTTCTTTCTTCCTTGGGGCAGTCCGATTCTGGGGGGAAAGATTGACCTCTTCAGCATACAGAAAGTCTTGCTAGTTTTTGGCATTCTGTCCATTTTGATGGCCTTGCTGTCCAAGAAAGTCAGTCTCTTTGTTTTTGGATTGATCTGCTGTTTTTCTCTTTGGATTAATCTATTTATCCTATTTGCCATTTTGCCGATTTTTGGCAATTAATCAGTCATAAAAATCAGAGAGGTTAGCTTGGGAACTAGCCTCTTTTTCCTTTTCAAAATGGGGATTCTTCCTTGAAAATAATCAGTAATTGTGCTAAAATTAAAAGAACATTCTAAAATATTCGGAATTTAAAGTAAGGAAAAACATGGCTAATATTTTAAAAACAATTATCGAAAATGATAAAGGAGAAATCCGTCGTCTGGAAAAGATGGCTGACAAGGTTTTCAAATACGAAGACCAAATGGCTGCTTTGACAGATGACCAACTAAAAGCAAAAACAGTTGAATTTAAAGAACGTTATCAAAATGGAGAATCACTGGATTCATTGCTTTATGAAGCTTTTGCGGTTGTCCGTGAGGGTGCCAAACGTGTCCTAGGCCTCTTCCCATATAAGGTTCAGGTCATGGGGGGAATCGTTCTTCACCATGGTGACGTGCCAGAGATGCGTACAGGGGAAGGAAAAACCTTGACTGCGACCATGCCGGTATACCTCAATGCCCTTTCAGGTAAAGGGGTTCACGTAGTTACGGTCAATGAATACTTGTCAGAACGTGACGCGACTGAGATGGGTGAATTGTACTCATGGCTTGGTTTGTCAGTAGGGATTAACTTGGCTGCCAAGTCTCCAATGGAGAAAAAAGAAGCCTATGAGTGTGATATTACCTACTCAACCAACTCAGAAATTGGATTTGACTACCTTCGTGATAACATGGTCGTTCGCGCTGAAAACATGGTACAACGTCCGCTTAACTATGCCTTGGTCGATGAGGTTGACTCAATCTTGATTGACGAGGCGCGTACACCTTTGATCGTATCAGGTGCTAACGCAGTTGAAACTAGTCAGTTGTATCACATGGCAGACCACTATGTAAAATCTTTGGACAAAGACGACTATATCATCGATGTGCAGTCTAAGACTATTGGTTTGTCTGATTCAGGGATTGACAAGGCTGAAAGCTACTTCAAGCTTGACAATCTCTATGACATCGAAAACGTAGCTCTTACTCACTTTATCGATAACGCCCTTCGTGCCAACTACATTATGCTTCTCGATATTGACTATGTGGTGAGCGAAGAACAAGAAATCTTGATCGTTGACCAATTTACAGGTCGTACCATGGAAGGTCGTCGTTATTCTGATGGATTGCACCAAGCTATTGAAGCTAAAGAAGGTGTGCCAATTCAGGATGAAACTAAGACATCTGCCTCAATCACTTACCAAAACCTCTTCCGTATGTACAAGAAATTGTCTGGTATGACAGGTACAGGTAAGACTGAGGAAGAAGAATTCCGTGAAATCTACAACATTCGTGTTATTCCGATCCCAACAAACCGTCCTGTTCAACGTATTGACCACTCAGACCTTCTTTATGCAAGTATTGAGGCTAAGTTTAAGGCGGTTGTCGAAGACGTTAAGGCTCGTTACCAAAAAGGTCAGCCAGTCTTGGTTGGTACAGTTGCAGTTGAAACTAGTGATTACATTTCTAAGAAATTGGTCGCAGCTGGCGTGCCTCACGAAGTCTTGAATGCTAAGAACCACTATAAAGAAGCCCAAATCATTATGAATGCTGGTCAACGTGGTGCTGTTACCATTGCGACTAACATGGCCGGTCGTGGTACCGACATCAAGCTTGGTGAAGGAGTTCGTGAACTTGGAGGACTTTGTGTTATTGGTACAGAACGTCATGAAAGCCGTCGTATCGATAACCAGCTTCGTGGACGTTCAGGTCGTCAAGGAGACCCAGGTGAGTCACAATTCTACCTATCTCTTGAAGATGATTTGATGAAACGTTTTGGTTCTGAACGCTTGAAGGGAATCTTTGAACGTCTCAACATGTCTGAAGAGGCCATTGAGTCTCGTATGTTGACACGTCAGGTTGAAGCGGCTCAAAAACGTGTCGAAGGAAATAACTACGATACCCGTAAACAAGTCCTTCAATACGATGATGTCATGCGTGAACAACGTGAAATTATCTACGCTCAACGTTACGATGTCATCACTGCAGATCGTGACTTGGCACCTGAAATTCAGGCTATGATTAAACGCACGATTGGTCGTGTCGTTGATGGTCATGCGCGTGCCAAACAAGATGAAAAACTAGAGGCAATTTTGAACTTTGCTAAGTACAACTTGCTTCCAGAAGATTCTATTTCAATCGAAGACTTGTCAGGTTTGTCTGATAAGGCTATTAAGGAAGAACTCTTCCAACGTGCCTTGAAGGTTTACGATAGTCAGGTTTCAAAACTACGCGATGAAGAAGCAGTTAAAGAATTCCAAAAAGTCTTGATTCTACGAGTGGTAGATAACAAGTGGACAGATCATATCGATGCCCTTGATCAATTGCGTAACGCGGTTGGACTTCGTGGCTATGCTCAGAACAACCCTGTTGTTGAGTATCAGGCAGAAGGTTTCCGTATGTTTAATGACATGATTGGTTCGATTGAGTTTGATGTGACACGTTTGATGATGAAAGCACAAATTCATGAACAAGAAAGACCACAAGCAGAACACCATATCAGTACAACGGCGACTCGCAATATCGCTGCCCACCAAGCAAATATGCCTGAAAATCTGGATTTGAGTCAGATTGGACGGAATGAACTTTGCCCATGTGGTTCTGGTAAGAAGTTTAAAAACTGTCACGGTAAAAGACAATAAAATGAGATAGTTTAGAGGCGGATACCTTGTGAAAAGTAAATTTTTACTTGGTATCCGTTTGCTTTATGAGGAGATGAGTTATGGTATTTACAGCAAAAAGTCCTAAAATTAATATTGAAGAAGTTCGTGCCTTATCAAAATTAGAAGGCCAAGCTTTGGAGAGAAAATCACAGCGCGATAAAGAGCTAGAAGCCATTATACGTGGAGAAGACCAGCGGATTCTCTTGGTAATCGGGCCATGCTCATCTGACAATGAAGAAGCTGTTCTTGAATACGCTATGCGTTTGGCAGTTCTACAAGAAGAAGTAGCAGACCGTATCTTTATGGTTATGCGTGTTTATACTGCCAAACCCCGTACCAACGGAGATGGCTATAAAGGCTTGATTCACCAGCCTAACGCGACAGAAGCGCCTAGTCTTATCAACGGAATCAAAGCTGTTCGCCATCTTCACTATCGTGTTATCACAGAAACAGGCATGACAACAGCTGATGAAATGCTTTATCCTGAAAATCTTCCGCTAGTGGATGATTTGATTTCTTACATGGCGGTTGGTGCTCGTTCAGTTGAAGACCAGCAACACCGCTTTGTGGCCAGTGGGGCAGATTTTGCGACTGGTTTTAAAAATCCAACCTCTGGAAATCTCAATGTTATGTTTAATGGGATTTATGCTGCTCAAAACAAACAAAGTTTCCTTTTCCTAGGAAAAGAAGTGGAAACAACTGGGAACCCACTTTCGCATGCCATTCTTCGTGGAGCGACCAATGAGTATGGTAAGAATATTCCTAACTACTACTATGATAATTTGATGGATACTATTGCCCAGTATGAGAAAATGGGCTTGGAAAATCCCTTTATCATTGTGGACACCAATCATGACAACTCTGGTAAGCAATACATGGATCAGATTCGAATTGTCCGACAGACCTTGATTAATCGTGATTGGAATGAAAAAATCAAGCAGTATGTTCGTGGCTTTATGATTGAGTCTTATCTAGAAGACGGCCGTCAAAACGAACCAGAAGTATTTGGCAAGTCTATCACGGACCCTTGCCTAGGCTGGGAAAATACAGAAGCCCTTGTCAGAGAAATCTACCAAACGCTAGGAGAATAAGATGGCATTTATTGAAAAAGGTCAAGAAATCGATATTGAAGCAATCAAGGCAGAAACCCAATTGTCTGCGGAAGCCTTGCGTCTAAAAGAGCGTCGTGATAGAGAATTGGCAGACATTATTTCAGGAGAAGATGACCGTATCCTTTTGGTGATTGGTCCTTGCTCTTCTGATAATGAAGAGGCTGTCTTGGAATATGCCCGCCGTTTATCTGCCTTGCAGAAGAAGGTGGCGGACAAGATTTTCATGGTTATGCGTGTTTATACTGCCAAACCTCGTACTAACGGAGACGGCTATAAAGGTTTGGTTCACCAACCAGATACTTCTAAGGCTCCAAGTCTGATTAACGGTTTGCAGGCTGTGCGCCAGTTGCACTACCGCGTGATTACAGAGACAGGTTTGACAACGGCAGATGAGATGCTTTATCCATCAAATCTGGTTTTGGTAGATGATTTGGTCAGCTACCATGCTGTGGGGGCTCGTTCTGTGGAAGACCAAGAGCACCGCTTTGTGGCCTCAGGGATTGATGCACCGGTGGGGATGAAAAATCCAACCTCTGGAAATTTGGGTGTTATGTTTAATGGCATCTATGCTGCTCAAAATAAACAGACCTTCCTCTTTCATGGTCAAGAAGTGGAGACTTCAGGAAATTCCTTGGCCCACGTCATCCTTCGTGGTGCAGTTAATGAATATGGGAAAAATGAGCCTAACTTTTACTATGAAACCCTGCTAAATGCTATTGAGCGCTATGAATCCATGGGACTTGAAAATCCCTTTATCCTCATTGATACCAACCATGATAACTCAGGCAAGCAATATATGGAGCAGATTCGAATTGTTCGCCAGACCTTGCAAAATCGTGATTGGAATGAGAAGATTAAAAAGACAGTTCGAGGCTTTATGATTGAATCTTACCTAGCAGATGGTCGTCAAAACCAACCAGAGGTCTTTGGTTGCTCTATTACAGATCCTTGCCTAGGTTGGGAAAATACAGAGGCCTTGGTAGAAGAGATTTATGCTACCTTGACAAAATAAGTGAAAAGGATGGAGTTGGGGAATCTCAACTCCTTTTGATGAGAATGATAGTTGGACACGGAATTGACATCGAAGAATTGGCTTCGATAGAAAGAGCAGTTACACGACATGAAGGCTTTGCTAAGCGCGTTCTGACCGCTAAGGAAATGGAACGATTTAACAGTCTTAAAGGACGCAGGCAAATAGAATATTTAGCTGGTCGCTGGTCGGCTAAAGAAGCCTTTTCCAAGGCTATGGGAACAGGTATTGGCAAGCTCGGTTTTCAAGATTTGGAAGTCTTGAACAATGAACGCGGGGCGCCTTATTTTAGTCAGGCACCATTTTTAGGAAAGATTTGGCTGTCTATCAGCCACACAGATCAGTTTGTGACAGCCAGTGTTATTTTGGAGGAAAATCATGAAAGCTAGTCCACATAGACCAACCAAGGCTCTGATTCATCTGGGAGCTATTCGACAAAATATTCAGCAAATGGGGGCTCATATCCCTCAAGGAACGCTCAAATTTGCAGTAGTCAAGGCTAATGCCTATGGGCATGGAGCTGTTGCTGTTGCGACGGCTATTCAAGATGATGTTGATGGCTTTTGTGTTTCGAATATTGATGAAGCCATTGAACTCAGACAGGCTGGACTCGGCAAACGAATCCTTATTTTAGGAGTTTCTGATCTAGAAGCTGTTTCTCTTGCTAAAGAATACGATATCACCTTGACTGTGGCTGGACTGGAGTGGATTCAAGCACTCTTAGTTAAGGAAGCTGATTTAGCTGGTTTGACAGTCCACCTCAAGATTGACTCAGGAATGGGACGGATTGGTTTTAGAGAGGCTCGTGAAGCTGAGCAGGCTCAAGACTTGCTCCAACAACATGGTGCTCGTGTTGAAGGGATTTTTACCCACTTTGCTACTGCAGACGAGGAATCAGATATCTACTTTAATGCCCAGTTAGAACGGTTTAAAACCATTCTGTCAAGTATGAAAGGTCTTCCAGAGCTGGTTCATGCCAGTAATTCGGCAACGACTCTTTGGCATGCAGAGACCATTTTTAACGCCGTCCGTATGGGAGATGCCATGTATGGTCTGAATCCTAGCGGAGAGGTTTTGGACTTACCCTATGACTTGAAATCAGCCTTGACCTTGGAGTCTGCTCTGGTTCATGTCAAGACAGTTCCAGCCGGAGCTTGCATGGGCTACGGAGCGACCTATCAGGCAGACAGCGAGCAAGTCATTGCGACGGTGCCAATCGGTTATGCGGATGGTTGGACACGTGACATGCAGAATTTCTTCGTCTTGGTAGATGGCCAAGCTTGCCCAATCGTTGGGCGGGTTTCGATGGACCAAATCACCATTCGTCTGCCTAAGCTTTATCCACTGGGAACCAAGGTAATCTTGATTGGCTCTGACGGAGGCAAGGAAATCACAGCTACTCAGGTAGCGACCTACCGTGGGACTATTAACTATGAGGTGGTTTGTCTTCTCAGCGACCGCATTCCGAGAGAATATTATTAGAAAAGAAAGGAGTGGAGCATGAATCTACATCAACCCTTGCATGTCTTGCCTGGTGTGGGACCAAAGTCAGCAGAAAAATACGCCAAACTTGGAATTGAAAACTTGCAAGACCTCTTGCTCTACTTTCCTTTCCGTTATGAAGACTTCAAAACTAAGCAAGTGCTGGAACTGGAAGACGGGGAGAAGGCAGTCCTATCTGGTCAAGTCGTGACTCCTGCTAGTGTCCAGTATTATGGTTTCAAGCGCAATCGCCTGCGTTTTAGTCTCAAGCAGGGAGAAGTTGTTTTTGCGGTGAATTTCTTTAACCAGCCCTATCTGGCTGATAAGATAGAGTTGGGAGCAACTCTTGCCGTCTTTGGAAAATGGGACCGTGCCAAGGCTAGTCTAACTGGGATGAAGGTCGTGGCTCAGGTGGAAGATGACCTCCAACCTGTTTATCGTCTGGCTCAGGGAATCAGTCAGGCCAGCTTGGTTAAGGTCATCAAAACGGCCTTTGATCAGGGACTGGACCTCTTGATTGAGGAAAATCTGCCCCAGTCTTTGCTCGATAAATACAAACTCATGTCCCGTTGTCAGGCAGTTCGTGCTATGCATTTCCCCAAGGATTTGGCAGAATACAAGCAAGCCCTTCGCCGTATCAAGTTTGAGGAACTTTTTTATTTCCAAATGCAATTGCAGACGCTTAAGTCTGAAAATAGAGTTCAGGGAAGCGGTCTGGTCCTGGACTGGTCTAAGGAAAAAGTGACAGCAGTCAAGGAAAGCTTGCCTTTTGCCCTGACCCCAGCTCAAGAAAAGAGTTTGCAGGAAATTTTGACCGACATGAAGTCGGACCACCACATGAATCGTCTTTTGCAAGGGGATGTGGGGAGCGGAAAAACGGTAGTCGCTGGCTTGGCCATGTTTGCGGCAGTGACAGCTGGCTACCAAGCAGCCCTCATGGTACCGACAGAAATCCTTGCAGAGCAACACTTTGAGAGTTTGAAGAGTCTCTTCCCAGACCTAAAACTCGCTCTCTTGACAGGTTCCTTGAAAGCTGCAGAAAAGAGAGAAGTCTTGGAGACTATTGCCAAGGGTGAGGCTGATTTGATTATCGGAACCCACGCTCTGATTCAGGATGGGGTGGATTATGCTCGTCTGGGCTTGATTATCATCGATGAGCAGCACCGCTTTGGTGTAGGGCAAAGGCGCGTTCTGAGAGAAAAAGGCGACAACCCAGATGTCCTCATGATGACAGCGACTCCCATACCACGGACGCTGGCTATCACAGCATTTGGAGATATGGATGTTTCCATTATTGACCAGATGCCAGCAGGACGGAAGCCTATTGTGACACGCTGGATCAAGCATGAGCAACTACCTCAGGTCTTGACTTGGTTAGAGGGGGAAATCCAAAAAGGTTCTCAAGCCTATGTCATCTCTCCCTTGATTGAAGAATCAGAAGCTCTGGATTTGAAAAATGCCATTGCCTTATCAGAGGAATTGACGGCTCATTTTGCTGGTAAGGCAGAGGTGGCTCTTCTACATGGTAAGATGAAGAGTGACGAAAAAGACCAGATTATGCAGGATTTCAAAGAGAGAAAAACAGATATTCTGGTTTCAACAACGGTTATCGAGGTCGGGGTCAATGTTCCCAATGCGACCGTCATGATTATCATGGATGCCAATCGGTTCGGGCTCAGTCAGCTTCACCAGCTCAGAGGTCGTGTGGGTCGGGGAGATAAGCAGTCTTATGCAGTTCTCGTTGCCAATCCCAAGACGGATTCTGGGAAAGACCGTATGCGCATCATGACAGAAACCACCAATGGATTTGTCCTTGCGGAGGAAGATTTGAAAATGCGTGGTTCTGGTGAGATTTTTGGAACCAGACAATCAGGACTACCAGAGTTTCAAGTGGCTGATATTATCGAAGATTTTCCGATTTTAGAAGAAGCCAGAAAGGTTGCTAGCTACATTAGTTCGATAGAATGCTGGCAAGAGGATCCAGAATGGTGCATGATTGCCCTTCATTTGGAAAAGAAAGAGTATCTAGATTAAGCTTTCTCTAAGAAAATCTTAAGCTAGCTTTCAGGTTAGCCCCTTATACTAGAGTCATCAAAAAGAAACGAGGACTCTCATATGACCGTAACGATTAAAGTAAATTACCAAACCACTTTCCAGAAGAAGGAAGCAAAAAAATAAGACTGAATAGGAGAAGAAAGAGCGAAAGTGCTCTTTTTTGTTTTTAAAACTACAATTTATTGAATCTAAAATAGTACACTACAGATTCTAAAACATTTCTAGAAATTAATTTGACTTTCCTAATTTCTTTGTTCATATCTTATTTCAATACACTATATCTTACTGTTTCAGAGCCCACATCTAGCATAACTAAAAAAGATTCTTCCATCTATCACGGAAAAATCTGTCATTGATTTACTGATTTATAAAAACTCCAACCACGGTTTACGAACCTCGTCTTTGATGGTTTCTCTGTATTTTTTTAATTCCAAGAACTCCATCTTGACCAGATGATTTTCTGACCGTTAGTGCTGGTCTTACAACAATGCCTCAAACTCAGCGACGGTCATGCCCAATTGCTCACTCGCAAATTCGGAAGTTAAAACATGTTGGCGTACTAAATCTAGAAAGGTAAAGATTTTCCCACGCTCTAGACCTTGTTCAACTCCCTCTGCTCTAGCAGTTTCCAAAGCATAGTCCTGTGCTAACAATGCTTGTTCTTCTCGCATACGTAGTTGACTAAACATTTTCCTATCCTCCTCAGACCAGCTCTTGTAGTCTAGCAGTTGGTCTGCCTGACTGATGGCTCGCTCGGGTGCTTGGGTAAAGGGTTTGTTCCCAAAAAACTCCAACCATGGCTTGCGAATGCTATCTTTGCTGGTTTCTCTGTATTTTTTAAGTTCCAAGAACGCCATCTTAACCAGATGGTTTTTCTGACCATTAGTGCTGGTCTTACAACAAGGCCTCAAACTCAGCGACGGTCATGCCCAATTGCTCACTCGCAAATTCGGAAGTTAAAACATGTTGGCGTACTAAATCTAGAAAGGTAAAGATTTTCCCACGCTCTAGACCTTGTTCAACTCCCTCTGCTCGGCCTTGTTCAACTCCCTCTGCTCTAGCAGTTTCCAAGGCATAGTCCTGTGCTAACAAGGCTTGTTCTTCTCTCATACGTAGTTGACTAAACATCTTCCTGTCCTCCTCGGACCAGCTCTTGTAGTCCAGCAGTTGGTCTGCCTGGCTGATGGCTCGCTCGGGTTCCTGAGTAAAGGGTTTATTCCCAAAAAACTCCAACCACGGTTTGCGAATGCTATCTTTGCTGGTTTCTCTGTATTTTTTTAGTTCCAAGAACGCCATCTTAACTAAATGGTTTTCCTGACCATTGTTGGTAATGGTTAAAACCTCACCTGTCGTGTCCTCACGCATACTGAAACTGTGAAAGGCTAGGTCATCTGAGAAATAATTACTATCCACAATAGCAATTGCGTATACTGGTGCGATGTGTTTGTAACTCTGGTGAGTGTTTCCTTCTTGTTGACGAATTTTTTCTAGATTTTGATTGACCTGACTGCATAGGTAAGCCCACAGGCGATTGATGAAAAAATTCTGATGATGCACTTGTATTTCGATAATAACCTGGGTGCCGTTGTCTAACTCCGCTAAAACGTCTATACTGGTATAGAAATCCTGCACTGAATAAGGTATGGAGGGTAATACGTGAATATTGCTTCCCTCCAAAATGGTCACATTTTTGGCTGGTAAGTCCAGCATATCGCGAATAAATTGACAAGTGATTTCTGGGTTGCTAAAAATCTTCTTAGCCACTAAATCATTGGTCGGGCTAATGCCCGGATGTCTGAGAATCATTCTTTCTCTCCTTTCATTATAGCACATTTTTACCTCTAGGTTGACTAGATTTAGTGCTTCTATCTATTTATTCGTAAAAAAGCGTAACTTCTCAAAGTAACTTCCCTCTCTCTCCCAAAACTGGAAGTTAGTTTTAGAAGTGACCCAATGAAAATCAAAGAGCAAACTAGGAAACTAGCCGCAGGTTGCTCAAAACACTGTTTTGAGGTTGCAGATAGAACTGACGAAGTCAGTAACATATATATACGGCAAGGCGAAGCTGACGTGGTTTGAAGAGATTTTCGAAGAGTATTACCCTTCTTTCTTGCATTGCTTTTCTAGATATGCTACAGTTATGGTAGCGATTACAAAAAGGAGCATGTTATGAAAAATCCAGCTTTGTTAAAAGAAATCAAGACTTATAGAGGGCGAGATGAGGTTCCAGAAGACTTTGATGCTTTCTGGGATGAGGAAGTGAAAAAAGTTTCAACTCTTCCAGCCTACCAGTTGGAGGAAAGAAATTTCCACATTCCTCAAGTTAGTTGCTATGAGTTAACGTTTGAAGGAACCAATGAAGGCAAGGTTTATGCACGCGTCGTTCTTCCAAAGAGTGAGGAGAAGGTTCCACTAATCTTCCATTTCCATGGTTATATGGGACGTGGCTGGGACTGGGCCGACATGCTGGCCTTCACCGTGGCTGGTTACGGTGTTGTTTCCATGGATGTGCGGGGGCAGTCGGGTTACTCACAAGACGGCTTGCGTTCTCCTCTAGGAAATACCGTTAAGGGGCATATCATCCGTGGTGCTGTGGAAGGTCGGGATCAGCTCTTTTATAAGGATGTTTATCTGGATATTTACCAGTTGGTTGAAATTATTGCCAGTCTGCCACAGGTAGATGAGAAGAGACTTTCTAGTTATGGTGCCTCACAAGGAGGGGCTCTAGCTCTAGTTGCAGCAGCGCTTAATCCTCGGATTCAGAAAACAGTTGCCATCTATCCCTTCTTGTCTGATTTCAGACGAGTACTTGAGATTGGCAATACCAGCGAGGCCTACGACGAACTTTTCCGTTATTTCAAGTTTCACGACCCCTTCCATGAAACCGAGGAGGAAATTATGGCGACCCTTGCCTATATCGATGTGAAAAATCTTGCCCATCGTATCAAGGGTGAGGTCAAGATGATTACGGGCTTGGACGACGATGTTTGCTATCCTATTACCCAATTTGCGATTTACAACCGTCTGACCAGCGATAAAGCCTATCGCATCATGCCTGAGTATGCCCACGAAGCCATGAATGTATTTGTTAATGATCAAGTCTACAACTGGCTGTGTGGTAGTGAGATTCCTTTTAAGTATGTAAAATGATAAATGAGAGAGCCCAGTAGCTCTCTTTTTGTACAGAATCTAGTTAGCAAATATTCTAGTTCATATATACTTTGAAATTCATACTCTTCGAAAATCTCTTCAAACTACGTCAGCTTTATCTGTAATCTCAAAACAGTGTCTTGAGTAGCCTGCGGCTAGCTTCCTAGTTTGCTCTTTGATTTTTATTGAGTATGAGTTTTTTTCTGGGCTGTGGTGTCAAACAATTCATTTTCTATCTAGTTGGGTATAAGCTATTTCAATACATTGGAAAGCGTCTGTGAAATATGTTATAATTTATAAGAAAATATACAGTTTCGCTACAAATGAACATTTATATATAAGTTTATGTATAACATGGTTTTCTGATTAGGCTAATATCTTGTAAAAACGATATTCCTGTAGATACAGTACTTAAATAGCATTTGTAAAGCAACAAAATAATCTATAGCTATTTTTATTGTAAGAATCAAAGTAGAGAGTGTTATGCTAATGGAAACTGTAATATTTTATTTTTTAGAATATACTTGGATAAATTAACTTTGAAAGTTAAAGTGAGGTAATGCATGTTTGTATGTTTAAAAGGTTTGGGAAAATTTCGTAAATCCAAAGCTTATGGTTTGGTTGGTTGTTTGACACTATCTGCAGTGATTGGATTAGCTGCACCAGACTTACCAGTTATTGGTGGTGGAGTCGTTGCTGCTGATGTTATTCAGGGTGGTAACGATATAAAAGATGTGGATGTTCATAGTAAATCTGCAGAAGGTGTTGCTATGACTTACACCACTTATGATAGCGGAACAAGTGGAAAACAAACGGCTTCTGGTAGTGGTGTCTTTGTAGCGCCAAATGTCATGGTGACAGTAGCTCATAATTACTATGATAAAAATCAAGAAGACAAGTCTGCGGTCTTACGTGGTGGAGAGTCTGCTCGTAGTTATGTTGTGATGAACTCAGAAACAGAGAAGAGTAACAAAGTACCCACATCAGGGGTATCCGAGTCTCTTGAAAAAGACTCTATTCATTTGTATGATGAGAAGAATTTTGGTAAAGAATATGGTAATGACTTAGCGGTAGTAGTTACTAAAAAGCCTGTAGAAGCTATGACGGGAGGTGAGGACTCTCCAAGAGAGTTGAGTGATAAAGAGGTTTCTACTGGTGATAAAATCACTATGGTCGGATATCCCAATGATTTTTCTACTCCAAATTTAAGTAAAGAAAATAAAGCTCGATTGAAAGACGGTAAGGCTTATTCAGTCTCAACAACTGTGAGCAGTATCAATAAAGATAATGGTGCAGTCACTTATCATTCCTCAGCTTTAGGAGGTTTTTCAGGTGCTCCTTTGTTTAATGATAAGGGAGAGGTAGTCGGTATCCACCAGCACGGAACAAATACTTCAAACGCTCCTGAGAGTGAGCGTATTGGCGGTGGTACTATCTTTACGGAAAAGCACAGAGCTTGGATTCGTTCTATGATTGATAAATATGGTATAAAGGGTTGGTATATAGATGGTGCAAACCGTTACTACTATGATGAAAATCATATAGCTTTAAAAGATGTAGAGTCTGAGATTGATGGTGCTTTGTATAGTTTTGATGAAAAAGGTCGAGCTACTTTAGTAAAAGGTGAAGAAAAAGGTCGTGTTTTACTTCGAGTGGAAGATACTAAAGGAACTCGCTTGATTTCAGATAAGGTTGTTCAGGAAGGTCCTGTTGGAAGTGGTTTGAATTTTCATTTAAGACAAAATCCAGACTTCAAACAGTTAATAGCAACTTCCCCAACAGCTAAAGTAGTATCCTATAACGGAGTGCCAATTAACAAATTAGCAAGTGATACAAGTTGGTCTGATGAATATGTAAGTAAGTTAGCTTTGGGTGATACAATTATAAGAGCGGTAGTAGATTCGGTAACTCCTCCATCTACGTCTTCTTCGGATTTTGCAAGAACTGAAGTTGGTAAGGTTGATTTGAGTGGTAAATCGAACTTACCTGTGCCTAGTAAAGAGGTATTACAAGCTCCGAATGGTCCAGAAAATTTCTATGCTACAATGCACATTCAAACGCCAGATGGGTCGGGGTCAGGTACTTTAATTGCACCAAATTTGGTATTAACAGTCGCTCATAATTTCTTAACAGTTAAAGGTTCTGAAGTAATTACTAAATCTGGTCGCACCAATACGGTGTATAAAGCAACCGTACCGAATGGGTTATCTGTGAATTTTTCAGATGATGATATTGTTTATTGGAATAAGAAAGATTCAGTATTTGGATTTAAAAATGACTTAGCTTTGGTTCGGTTAAAAGAAGCAGTAAAAGAAGTAACTCCTGTAGAGGTTGTAAAACAATCTTCAAAAGTTGTAGAGGGGAATTCAGTTTCGGTCTATGGTTTTCCAGATAACAAGCTAAGTCCAGTTTTAGATAGCAAAGTAGTAGGAACTACAGACTTCGGTTCTGGAATAGAGGGAATTAGCTATGGAGGTACGAAACCTGGAGCGTCTGGTGGTGGTCTTTATAATGATAAAGGTGCTTTAATTGGAGTTCACCAAAATGGTGTTGTAGGAAGCCGCAGTGGTGGTTTAGTCTTATCAAAAGAGCAGCTGGATTGGGTTCGTTCTTATATTGAGGGTCAACCAAAAGATCCTGTCTATGTGGAAGATAAAGAAGTGGAACCTTCTAAGAAGGATTCGGATAAGGATTTAGCTGGGAAATTAGATCCAAAAAAAGATAGTGGAAAAGAAGATTCTGGTATTTTAGGTACATCTGGTGACTTTGCAGCTCCTACAGTAGATAAGCCAGACTTCACAGGCGGAGTGAATGGAAGCGAATCTCTTGTTACAGAAGTTCCAGAGTATAGCGGTGTTCTATCCACATTAGGAGACTTTCCAGCTCCTACAGTAGCTAAGCCAGAGTTTAGAGGCGGGGTCAATGGAGCAGATGCTGAGGTTCATCACATTTCAGACTTCACAGGCGGAGTGAATGGAGGCGACTCACTTGTTACAGAAGTTCCAGAGTATAGCGGTGTTCTATCTACATTAGGAGATTCTCCAGCTCCTACAGTAGCTAAGCCAGAGTATATGGGTGATACATTATCAAGCTCAGGAGAAGAATTGGCTCCAACAGTTGAACAGTATGCCTTTACAGGCGGAGTGAACGGAGACGAATCACTTGTTACAGAAGTTCCAGAGTACAGCGGTGTTCTATCCACATTAGGAGATTCTCCAGCCCCTACAGTAGCTAAGCCAGATTTTAGAGGTGGCGTGAATGGTGCGGAGACAGCAGTTCATGAAATCCCTAGGTACAAAGTTGGTACGAATGTAGCCGATGTAGCTGTACATGAATTTGCAGAATATAAGGGAGCAGATTCTCCTGTAACTCTTGCTCAGCAGATACTTCCTGGTACAGGGGAGAAGGAGAATGTAGTCCTTACCTCCCTAGGACTAATAGGTTTCTTCCTTGGATTGTTTGCAATGGGGAAAAAGAGAGAAGAATAAGAGAATAATTTTAATCATTTGGCTTTGTAAAAATAGAAAGAGGTAATGGGAATAAAATAACCTTACCTCTTTTTAAATTAGTCACATTGTTGAAAGTTATATGCATCGTACAAAAATTTTACAAAATTTTTAAAATGAAGCGTATGTACACCAGTTTTATATGAATTACCATCAATGATAAAATCATCTACTAGTGAATCCAAATTATCTAACCGTATAATTCTATGTTGCATTTTAAATCTATTTTTTAATGAATACGTAGGAAAAATAATTTTGAAATTTTCAAATTCTAAATTGGAATTGATTTCACATAATACGAAATACTCAAATAGTGCAGCTTGGAATGTTTGGATGATAAAGCAATCATAACCTTTTTTTCCTGTGTCTACACAAACAAGAAAATTTTTAAATCGAAATTTATTTTCAGAAGAGAATACTAATGGGCAATCAGAATGAAAAATTTTTTCATTTTTTCTACTTTTTTGCTTTAATTTTTCAAATTTAAGTACATTAGTCAAATTTTCAATATTATCAATCTTTTCAAGTTGGTCATCTATTGAATAAATTAATTTCACACTTTTCAATTTTGTGTTTTGATTTATAGTAAATTGAA
The DNA here is from genome assembly GCF_022137125.1 of Streptococcus mitis. Lineage (GTDB taxonomy): Bacteria > Bacillota > Bacilli > Lactobacillales > Streptococcaceae > Streptococcus > Streptococcus mitis_CE. The sequence continues at coordinate 93,869 of NZ_JAKNEQ010000001.1, forward strand.
GATTACCTATTTCTGAGAAAGCGAAATATGGAAAAGTATGATTCCCCTTCGAAAGTGATGAATAATTTCTTAGAGGTATTGAAGCTTTTATGTCTTTTTTCTGAACGTGTTTTTCCTCTAAAATAACATCATTAATCTTAAAATCATTATTTTTATATTGAAAAGCTTGCCAAATAGTATTGATAATTAATCCTGTAGTTATATTTGAAAAATAGGGATTATTTTGTATAATTGGAAAATAGTTAGGAAATTGTTGAAGGAAAGAACTTAGAGTATCTTTGCCAATTAAATCTGTAATAACCTTTTTTAGTTCGTCCATTAGCAGTCGCATCCAATCATTATATTTGTTTTTTATTATACACTTTTTAAAAAGATAGGTCTACTCAACAGATTAATAGATACAATAAATTTCTATAGAATATTGGAATCGTAATTCTCTGAAACTACTTTCAGAAACAGCTGTTCTATAAAATACTTTTGAAACTGAAATCTATTCTATGACAAAGTATTGAAAGCGCTTAACAAATGGTATATAATGACCTCATAAGAACAAAGAAAAGGAGGAAAGAGGATGCCACAGATTACTAAAGAAGCCTTGATTGAACAAATCAAAGATGGAATCATCGTTTCTTGTCAGGCCCTTCCTCACGAACCGCTTTATACAGAAGCGGGAGGAGTCATTCCCTTGCTGGTCAAAGCGGCTGAGCAAGGTGGAGCAGTCGGTATCCGAGCAAACAGTGTTCGTGATATCAAGGAAATCAAGGAGGTTACAAAACTTCCGATTATCGGGATTATCAAACGAGATTATCCGCCACAAGAACCCTTCATCACGGCTACCATGAAAGAAGTTGATGAATTGGCAGAACTGGACATCGAGGTGATTGCTCTGGATTGTACCAAGCGTGAACGCTACGATGGTTTAGAGATTCAGGAGTTTATCCGTCAGGTTAAGGAGAAATACCCTAACCAGCTCTTGATGGCTGACACAAGTACTTTCGAAGAAGGACTAGCAGCAGTAGAAGCAGGAATTGACTTTGTCGGAACAACCTTATCAGGCTATACATCTTATAGTCCAAAAGTGGACGGACCAGATTTTGAATTGATCAAAAAACTCTGTGATGCTGGCGTGGATGTCATTGCAGAAGGAAAAATTCATACACCAGAACAAGCCAAACAAATCCTTGGATATGGAGTGAGAGGTATCGTTGTTGGTGGTGCCATTACTAGACCAAAAGAGATTACAGAACGCTTCGTTGCTGGTCTTAAATAACACAATCTCAAAGCAGAGGAGAGTGGTGGATGCGTCGGATAAAATGAAAACGGATACAAATAAAAACTTACTCATTATCCAATATGGATACGCTTATCAATTAGGAGAATACAAATGAAATTTAGAAAACTAGCTTGTACAGTACTTGCGGGTGCTGCGATTCTTGGCCTTGCTGCATGTGGAAATTCTGGCGGAAGTAAAGATGCTGGAAAATCTGGTGGAGATAGCGGAAAAACAGAAATCACTTGGTGGGCATTCCCAGTCTTCACTCAAGAAAAAACTGGTGACGGTGTTGGAACATATGAAAAATCTATCATCGAAGCCTTTGAAAAAGCAAACCCAGATGTAGAAGTGAAATTGGAAACAATTGACTTTAAGTCAGGTCCAGAAAAAATCACTACAGCTATCGAAGCAGGTACAGCTCCGGACGTCCTTTTTGACGCACCAGGACGTATCATCCAATACGGTAAAAATGGTAAATTGGCTGACTTGAATGACCTCTTCACAGATGACTTTGTTAAAGATGTCAACAATGAAAACATCGTAAAAGCAAGTAAAGCTGGAGACAAAGCTTATATGTATCCAATCAGTTCAGCACCATTCTACATGGCCATGAACAAGAAAATGTTGGAAGATGCTGGAGTTGCGAACCTTGTAAAAGAAGGTTGGACAACTGATGATTTTGAAAAAGTTTTGAAAGCGCTTAAAGATAAAGGCTACACACCAGGTTCATTGTTCAGTTCTGGTCAAGGGGGAGACCAAGGAACACGTGCCTTCATCTCAAACCTTTACGGCGGTTCTGTAACAGATAAAGATGTAACAAAATATACAACTGATGATCCTAAATTTGTCAAAGGTCTTGAAAAAGCAGCTAGCTGGATCAAAGACGGTTTGTTGAACAATGGTTCACAATTTGACGGTGGAGCAGATATCCAAAACTTTGCCAACGGTCAAACATCTTACACAATCCTTTGGGCGCCAGCTCAAAACGGTATCCAAGCTAAACTCTTGGAAGCAAGTAAAGTAGAAGTGGTAGAAGTACCATTCCCATCAGATTCAGGTAAACCAGCTCTTGAATACCTTGTAAACGGATTTGCAGTATTCAACAACAAAGACGACAAGAAAGTTGCAGCATCTAAGAAATTCGTTCAATTCATCGCGGATGACAAAGAATGGGGTCCAAAAGACGTTGTTCGTACAGGTGCCTTCCCAGTTCGTACTTCATTTGGAAAACTTTATGAAGATAAACGTATGGAAACAATCAGTGGTTGGACTAAATACTACTCACCATACTACAATACAATTGATGGTTTTGCAGAAATGAGAACTCTATGGTTCCCAATGTTGCAATCAGTTTCAAATGGCGATCAAAAACCAGCGGATGCTTTAAAAGCCTTCACTGAAAAAGCTAACGAAACAATTAAAAAAGCTACAAAACAATAAGCACTGAATCAGATTGACTCCTCCCTTTTCCCTATGCATAATCTATGTAAGAAAAGGGAGGATTTTATTTGAAATATCAGAAACTGTCACGAAATTAAAATGAAGTTCTTACATAAGCGAATCTTAAAAAATTTCATTTTGATTTTAAAACTGTTCAAGAAAATCCAAAATATTCTATTTGTGAAAGAGAGGTGCCGACTGTGAAAGTCAATAAAATTCGTATGCGGGAAACAGTGATTTCCTACGCTTTCTTAGCACCAGTATTATTCTTCTTTGTTATCTTTGTATTGGTTCCTATGATTATGGGATTCATTACAAGTTTCTTTAACTATTCAATGACTAAATTTGAGTTTGTGGGTTTGGACAACTACATTCGTATGTTTAAAGACCCTGTCTTTATGAAGTCTTTGATTAACACAGTTATTTTGGTTGTTGGATCTGTACCGATTGTTGTTCTCTTTTCGCTCTTTGTGGCGTCGCAAACCTACCATCAAAATGCTATTGCCAGATCTTTCTACCGTTTCGTCTTCTTCCTTCCTGTTGTAACAGGTAGTGTTGCCGTAACAGTTGTTTGGAAATGGATTTATGACCCATTATCAGGGATTCTAAACTTTGTCCTTAAGTCAAGCCATATCATCAGCCAGAATATTTCTTGGTTGGGAGATAAACACTGGGCATTACTGGCAATTATGATTATCCTCTTGACAACTTCAGTTGGTCAACCAATCATCCTCTACATAGCTGCTATGGGGAATATTGACAATTCACTGGTTGAAGCGGCTCGTGTAGACGGTGCAACTGAATTTCAAGTTTTCTGGAAGATTAAATGGCCAAGCCTTCTTCCAACAACTCTCTACATCGCAATCATCACAACAATTAACTCATTTCAAGTTTTCGCCTTGATTCAACTATTAACATCTGGTGGGCCAAACTACTCAACAAGTACCTTGATGTACTACCTTTACGAAAAAGCCTTCCAATTGACCGAATACGGGTATGCTAATACCATTGGTGTCTTCTTGGCAGTCATGATTGCTATTGTAAGCTTTGTTCAATTTAAGGCGCTCGGAAATGACGTAGAATATTAAAGAAAGGAGACAGCTATGCAATCTACACAAAAGAAACCTATAACAGCTTTCACTGTTATTTCAACTATTATCTTGCTCTTGTTGACCGTGCTGTTCATCTTTCCATTCTACTGGATTTTGACAGGGGCCTTCAAATCACAACCTGATACCATCGTTATTCCACCACAATGGTTCCCTAAAATGCCAACCATGGAAAACTTCCAACAACTCATGGTGCAAAACCCTGCTATGCAGTGGATGTGGAACTCTGTGTTTATCTCATTGGTAACCATGTTCTTAGTCTGTGCGACCTCATCTCTAGCAGGTTATGTATTGGCTAAAAAACGTTTCTATGGGCAACGTATTCTCTTTGCAATCTTTATTGCTGCTATGGCACTTCCAAAACAAGTTGTCCTTGTACCATTGGTACGTATCGTCAACTTCATGGGAATTCACGATACTCTCTGGGCAGTTATCTTGCCTTTGATTGGATGGCCATTCGGGGTCTTCCTCATGAAACAGTTCAGTGAGAATATTCCTACAGAGTTGCTTGAATCAGCTAAAATCGACGGTTGTGGTGAGATTCGTACCTTCTGGAGCGTAGCCTTCCCAATTGTGAAACCAGGATTTGCAGCACTTGCAATCTTTACCTTCATCAATACATGGAACGACTACTTCATGCAGTTGGTAATGTTGACTTCACGTAATAATTTGACCATTTCACTCGGTGTTGCGACTATGCAGGCTGAAATGGCAACCAACTATGGTTTGATCATGGCAGGTGCAGCTCTTGCTGCTGTGCCAATCGTAACAGTCTTCCTAGTCTTCCAAAAATCCTTTACTCAAGGTATTACCATGGGAGCGGTCAAAGGTTAAGAAAAGTAAACTGGTGTGTCAAGATTGCGGAAGTGGTCTTGACATGCTATGGAAATATAGATGTTATAAGTGTCTACAAAATGTTGGGTATTTGCTTACCTTAGAGATTTTGTTAGACACTTATCAACTTAAGAATGATTTTAGTTAACTATCAGAAACGAAGGAAAGAGTATGATTTTTGACGATTTGAAAAACATCACCTTTTACAAAGGAATTCATCCCAATCTAGACAAGGCTATCGACTATCTCTATCAGCACCGTAAGGATTCTTTCGAATTAGGAAAGTATGAGATTGATGGGGACAAGGTCTTTCTAGTTGTTCAGGAAAATGTCCTCAATCAAGCTGAAAATGATCAATTTGAGCATCATCAGAACTATGCAGATTTGCATTTGCTGGTAGAAGGACATGAATATTCGAGTTACGGTTCACGTATCAAAGACGAGGCAGTAGCATTCGACGAAGCAAGTGACATTGGCTTTGTGCATTGTCATGAACACTACCCACTCTTGTTGGGTTATCACAATTTTGCGATTTTCTTCCCAGGAGAACCACACCAGCCAAATGGCTATGCAGGTATGGAAGAGAAGGTTCGCAAATATCTCTTTAAAATTTTGATTGATTAAAAACTCAGGAGGAGTAGACATGGCACAAAAAGGAGTAAGCCTTATCAAGGCAGCATTTGATACAGATAACTTTCTCATGCGTTTTAGTGAGAAGGTCTTGGATATCGTGACAGCCAATCTTCTTTTTGTTGTCTCTTGTTTGCCCATCGTGACGATTGGAGTGGCTAAAATTAGCCTTTACGAGACTATGTTTGAGATTAAGAAGAGTAGACGTGTGCCTGTCTTTAAAATCTATCTAAGAGCTTTCAAGCAAAATCTGAAACTAGGTCTTCAGTTAGGTCTGCTTGAGTTGGGTATCGTCTCATTAAGTATTTTAGACCTCTATCTTTTTTGGGGGCAGACAGCTATGCCTTTCCAAATGGTAAAAGCTATTTGTCTAGGTGTTCTTATCTTCCTCACTATCGTGATGTTGGCTAGCTACCCCATAGCTGCGCGCTATGATTTGACTTGGAAAGAAGTGCTACAAAAAGGACTTATCTTGGCAAGTTTTAACTTTCCTTGGTTCTTCCTCATGTTAGTTATTCTCTTTCTCATTGTGATGGTTCTTTATCTGTCTGCCTTCAGTTTACTTTTAGGTGGCTCAGCCTTCCTGCTTTTTGGGTTTGGACTATTGGTCTTTATCCAGACTGGATTGATGGAGAAAATTTTCGCAAAATACCAATAGGATGGCTTGTTTCTGAAACTACTTTCAAGCCATAAACATTTCAAAATACATATCGAAACTAAAATCTAAGTGTACACAAGATATTGAAAGCGCTTTTCACAAGGTGTATACTAAACACGTAAAGAATAAATCCTGCTTTTAGCAGAAAAAAAGAAAACTTAGGAGAAAATCTATGTCAGATTTAAAAAAATACGAAGGTGTCATTCCAGCCTTTTACGCATGTTATGATGATCAAGGAGAAGTAAGTCCAGAGCGTACGCGTGCCTTGGTTCAATACTTCATTGATAAAGGTGTTCAAGGTCTCTATGTCAATGGTTCTTCTGGTGAATGTATCTACCAAAGTGTAGAAGACCGTAAATTGATCTTAGAAGAAGTTATGGCAGTTGCCAAAGGTAAATTGACCATCATTGCTCACGTAGCTTGTAACAATACCAAAGATAGTATTGAATTGGCTCGTCATGCAGAAAGCTTGGGTGTTGATGCTATTGCAACAATCCCACCAATTTACTTCCGTTTGCCTGAGTACTCAGTTGCTAAATACTGGAACGACATCAGTGCTGCAGCACCAAATACAGACTATGTTATCTACAACATTCCTCAATTGGCAGGTGTTGCTTTGACTCCAAGTCTTTACACAGAAATGTTGAAAAACCCACGTGTTATCGGTGTTAAGAACTCTTCAATGCCAGTTCAAGATATCCAAACTTTTGTTAGCCTTGGTGGCGATGACCATATCGTCTTTAACGGTCCAGACGAACAATTCCTAGGCGGACGTCTCATGGGAGCAAAAGCTGGTATCGGTGGTACTTATGGTGCTATGCCAGAACTCTTCTTGAAACTCAACCAATTGATTGCGGATAAAGACCTAGAAACAGCTCGCGAATTGCAATACGCTATCAACGCTATCATCGGTAAATTGACTGCAGCTCATGGGAATATGTACTGTGTAATTAAAGAAGTCTTGAAAATCAATGAAGGACTTAACATCGGATCAGTTCGTTCTCCACTTACACCAGTGACCGAAGAAGATCGTCCAGTTGTAGAAGCAGCTGCTCAATTGATTCGTGAAACTAAGGAGCGTTTCCTCTAATCAATAGGAGGCTTTATGACTAATTACGTTGCAATCGATATTGGTGGAACTAATATCAAATACGGTTTAATTGACCAAGAAGGACAACTTGTTGAATCGCATGAAATGCCAACAGAGGCGCATAAGGGTGGACCTCATATCTTACAAAAGACCAAAGATATCGTAGCCAGCTATTTAGAAAAAGGCCCAGTAGCAGGTGTTGCCATTTCTTCTGCAGGAATGGTGGATCCTGACAAGGGTGAGATTTTCTACGCTGGGCCTCAAATCCCGAATTATGCAGGAACCCAGTTCAAGAAGGAAATTGAGACTAGCTTTACTATTCCTTGTGAAATTGAAAATGATGTCAACTGTGCAGGTCTTGCTGAGGCAGTATCTGGTTCAGGCAAGGGAGCGAGTGTCACCCTTTGCTTGACCATTGGAACAGGTATCGGTGGTTGTTTAATTATGGATGGGAAAGTCTTCCATGGATTTAGCAATTCAGCCTGTGAAGTCGGTTATATGCATATGCAGGATGGAGCGTTCCAAGATTTGGCTTCTACAACAGCCTTGGTGGAGTATGTAGCAGCAGGTCATGGAGATCCAGTTGACCAGTGGAATGGTCGTCGTATCTTTAAGGAAGCTACAGAAGGCAATAAACTCTGCATGGCTGGTATTGACCGCATGGTAGATTACCTTGGGAAAGGTCTGGCAAATATTTGCTATGTGGCCAATCCAGAAGTGGTCATTCTCGGTGGTGGTATCATGGGGCAAGAAGCTATTCTCAAGCCTAAAATTCGAAAAGCTTTGAAAGATGCTTTGGTACCAAGTTTAGCAGAAAAAACACGATTAGAATTTGCTCATCACCAAAATACAGCAGGTATGTTGGGTGCCTACTATCATTTTAAAACAAAACAATCCTAGTTTGGCTTAGCCAAACTAGGATTTTCTAATCAAATCCTCTTGACTTTCTTTATAATTGTGAGATAATAAATAAAATATATAAAGGAATTATATAAAATGGCTATAGCAAATTCAAGTAAAATTGTGACCTTCCAAGCTAATAGAGAATTGGTAAATGATGCAATGGAAGTGTTAAAAGAACAAAATCTCTCTCTTTCATCAGCACTTAGATTATTTTTAAAGAATGTTGCCGTAACAAATGAAGTAGATTTACTTAGTGAAGAGGAATTAGAGAAGGAGTATTTGTTTAGACAATTACAAGCAGAAGTTCAAGAAAGTTATGCCAAGATTGAGGCTGGAAATTACTTGACAGATGAGGATGTCGTGACACGCTATGGATTATAAAAAATATCGGATTTTGTATTCTCCTAAAGTGATTGATAGTCTGGATAAAATATATCAGTATATAGCAGAGGAAATCGGTTCTGTAGAGGCTGCGAGACGAAAAGTGGCGAGTATTAGAAAAGATATTAATCGGCTAGAAATTTTCCCCCAAGCTGGATTTGATGCTGATGAAAAATTTGGTAAGAAATTAGATCCTCGCTACCAAACGCGAGGATTGACCTTGAGTAAGGATTACATCGTATTATATACAATTGTTGAGGATACCGTCAGGCTTTCTTATTTACTCCCTTCAAAAAGTGATTACATGAAATTATTCAAGACTAAGTCAAGATATGACTAATTCATAATCTTGAAGAGGTATGTTTGCTGATGAATAAAAATCCTAGTTTGGCTCAGCCAAACTAGGATTTTCTGATGCGTTTTTGTCTACGATAGCCATTGAGTTTTTTATTTTCCCAGTAGCTATTAAAGATTTTTTCCTTGTTTTCACGATTGATTTCCAAAAAGTAGGCATAAATCAAATCGATAAAGAAGAGCATAGGAAGTTGAGCGGATATTCGTTGGATATAGGAAGGCTGGCTGTGGGTGGCTACAAGAACAGTCTCTGTGTAGACCTGACTATCTTTATTGGGAACACTTGAAAAGAGTACAGTCTTTGCCCCCATATCCTTAGCGTCTAATAAACTGTCTAAAATAGAGGGAGTTGTGCCAGAAAGTGAGAAACCAAGTACGAGACAATTTTCGTCCATAATGCTGGTTGTCCAAGCAAAGCCATCTTGATCGGTCAAGGCCTCGCAGACCACACCCAGACGCATGAAGCGCAATTTCATTTCACGAGCTACAAGGCCAGAACTCCCTGTTCCGAAGAAGTAGACACGCTCAGCATCTTCGATTAATTGGGCAATTCGTTCTAGTTGGACTTCGTCAATCAAGTCTTGTGTTTGTTCCCTCATATTGCTATAGCTTCTGAGGACTCGTTTGGTCAGTGGACTGTGCTTGGAGACTTGGTTGGCTTGATTTTCTGCCTGATGTTGGTATTGGAAAATGAATTCTCGGTAGCCAGTAAAGCCACACTTTTTAGCAAAGCGGGTCAGAGCAGCCTGGGAGATATGTAATTTTTGAGTAACCTGTTGGGAAGATAAATCATCTGTAATCGTTTCAGCTTGCAAAAAATAGCGAGCGATTTCTTGCTCTAGGTCTGTCATTTCTTCAAAATGTGAATCAATGACAGTTGCGATATCTGGTTTGTCCATAGGGAAGGCTCCTTTAAATGAGTCGTATTGGAAAAAGGCTAGATTATTGAACTTTTACATTCATTATAACATATAATATAGGGATGAATAAATAAAAACGTATCTTGCCGTAAAAACGAAAAAAGCTTCTTGCTTTTCCATAATTTTCTGCTCAAATTGTGGTACAATTAAGAGTAAGACTTTAAGTTAGAAATGAGACTGATTTGTATGAGAAAATTTAACAGCCATTCGATTCCGATTCGGCTTAATTTATTGTTTTCAATCGTCATTTTGCTCTTTATGGCCATTATAGGTCGCCTGCTTTATATGCAGGTTTTGAACAAGGATTTTTATGAGACAAAATTAGCATCGGCTAGTAAAACAAAGGTGACCACTAGTTCGGCTCGGGGCGAAATTTATGATGCCAGCGGCAAGCCTTTGGTTGAAAATACTGTGAAACAAGTTGTTTCCTTTACTCGAAACAACAAAATGACGGCTGCAGATTTAAAAGAAACAGCCAAGAAGTTGCTGGCCTATGTGGGAGTTACTTCTCCAACATTGACTGATCGACAGTTGGCGGACTATTACCTAGCAGATCAAGATGTCTATAAGAAAGCAGTGGAAAGTTTACCACGTGAGAAGCGATTTGATTCTGATGGCAATCAATTATCTGAATCCGAGCTTTACAATAATACTGTTGAAAGTATCGATCCAAGCCAATTGGCCTACTCGGATGACGAAAAGAAAGAAATTTACCTCTTTAGCCAACTCAATGCAGTTGGAAATTTTGCGACAGGGACCATTGCGACAGACTCCTTGACAGATACACAGATTGCCTTGATTGCTTCGGCTTCTAAGAATTTACCTGGTATTAGTATTTCGACTTCGTGGGATCGAAAAGTTCTAGAAACTTCACTTTCTTCTATAGTAGGAAGTGTATCTAGTGAAAAAGCTGGTCTCCCAGCTGAAGAAGCAGATGCTTATATTAAAAAGGGCTATTCTCTAAATGACCGTGTTGGAACCTCTTATCTAGAAAAACAATACGAGGAAACCCTGCAAGGAAAACGTTCGGTGAAAGAAATCCATCTAGATAAGTACGGTAACATGGAAAGTGTTGAAAATATCGAAGACGGTAGCAAAGGGAACAATATTAAACTGACCATTGATTTGGCCTTCCAAGATAGTGTGGATAATCTTCTTAAAAGTTACTTCAATTCCGAGTTAGGAAATGGAGGAGCTAGATATTCTGAAGGTGTTTATGCAGTTGCTTTGAATCCCAAAACAGGTGCAGTTTTGTCTATGTCAGGTCTCAAACATGACTTGAAAACGGGAGAGCTAACGCCTGATTCCTTGGGAACGGTGACCAATGTCTTTGTCCCAGGTTCGGTTGTCAAGGCCGCAACTATCAGCTCTGGTTGGGAAAATGGAGTCTTGTCAGGGAACCAAACCTTGACAGATCAACCGATTGTCTTCCAAGGTTCAGCTCCGATTAATTCTTGGTACACTCAGGCCTACGGTTCATTCCCAATTACAGCTGTGGAAGCCTTGGAGTATTCTTCTAATACATACATGGTTCAAACGGCTTTGGGAATTATGGGACAGACCTATCAACCTAATATGTTTGTTGGAACTAGTAATTTGGAATCAGCTATGGGGAAACTTCGTTCGACATTTGCTGAATATGGTCTTGGAGCCTCAACAGGCATTGACCTTCCAGATGAGTCAACTGGTTTTATACCAAAAGAGTATAATTTTGCTAATTACATTACCAATGCATTTGGTCAGTTTGATAACTATACCCCTATGCAATTGGCCCAGTACGTTGGAACTATTGCCAACAACGGTGTTCGAATTGCACCTCACATTGTCGAGGGGATTTATGGAAACAACGAACAAGGTGGTTTAGGGAACTTGATCCAATCTGTTGAAACCAAGGAAATGAATAAAATTAATATTTCTGAGTCTGATGTTTCCATCCTCCAACAAGGATTTTATCAAGTTTCACATGGTGGGAGTGCTCTGACGACAGGTCGTGCCTTTTCCAATGGTGCAGCTGTATCCATTAGTGGGAAAACAGGTACTGCCGAAAGTTATGTTGCAGGAGGTCAAGAAGCCAACAATACCAACGCGGTGGCCTATGCCCCATCAGATAATCCTCAAATCGCTGTAGCCGTTGTCTTTCCACATAACACCAATCTTACAAATGGTGTCGGCCCTTCCATTGCGCGCGATATTATCAACCTCTATAACCAACATCATCCAATGAATTAGAAAGGAACTTATGCTTTATCCAACACCTATTGCCAAGCTAATTGACAGTTATTCTAAGTTACCAGGTATCGGGATTAAGACGGCTACACGTCTGGCCTTCTATACTATTGGAATGTCTGATGACGATGTCAATGAATTTGCCAAAAATCTCCTTTCTGCTAAGAGAGAGTTGACCTATTGCACCATCTGTGGACGTTTGACAGACGATGATCCCTGCTCTATCTGTACCGATTCGACTCGTGACCAGACGACGATTTTAGTTCTCGAAGATAGTCGCGATGTGGCAGCCATGGAGAATATCCAAGAATACCATGGACTTTATCATGTTCTGCATGGCCTCATTTCTCCCATGAATGGTATCAGTCCAGATGATATCAATCTCAAGAGCCTCATGTCTCGTCTGATGGATAGTGAAGTTTCAGAGGTCATCGTAGCAACCAATGCCACAGCAGATGGGGAAGCAACTTCCATGTATCTTTCACGTTTGCTCAAGCCGGCTGGTATCAAGGTTACGCGTCTGGCACGAGGTCTCGCTGTCGGAGCGGACATTGAGTATGCGGATGAAGTTACACTCTTACGAGCCATTGAAAATCGAACAGAGTTGTAAGTGTAGGCAAATTTACGAACTTCATCCATTTATAAAAAATCAAGGGGGCTGATATTTGTTTTATCGGTCTCTTTTTAGATTTCTTGAAAACCAGTATCAGGTTCAAGTTTCAAAAAAAAAAGCAAATATGATATACTAAAGAGCGAGTATTCTATTAGAATTAGGACAAGTAATATGAAACAAACGATTATTCTTTTATACGGTGGGCGTAGTGCAGAGCGCGAAGTCTCTGTCCTTTCAGCGGAAAGTGTCATGCGTGCGGTCAACTACGATCGTTCCAAAGTCAAGACTTTCTTTATCAGTCAGTCAGGTGACTTTATCAAAACGCAGGAATTTAGTCAGACTCCAGGTCAAGAGGACCGTCTCATGACCAATGAAACTATTGATTGGGCTAAGAAAGTTGCTCCAAGTGCTATCTATGAAGAAGGGGCAGTGGTCTTTCCAGTCCTTCACGGTCCGATGGGAGAGGATGGCTCTGTTCAAGGATTCTTGGAAGTTTTGAAAATGCCTTACGTTGGTTGCAACATCTTGTCATCGAGTCTTGCCATGGATAAAATCACGACTAAGCGTGTGTTAGAATCTGTCGGGATTGCCCAAGTTCCTTATGTAGCCATCGTCGAAGGTGATGATATGACTTCTAAAATCACCGAAGTTGAAGAAAAATTGACTTATCCAGTTTTCACAAAACCATCAAACATGGGTTCAAGTGTCGGTATTTCTAAGTCTGAAAATCAAGAGGAACTCCGTCAAGCTTTGAAACTTGCCTTCCAATATGACAGCCGTGTCTTGGTAGAGCAAGGGGTAAATGCCCGTGAAATCGAGGTTGGTCTCTTGGGCAACTACGATGTCAAGAGTACGCTGCCAGGAGAAGTAGTCAAGGATGTTGCCTTTTATGACTACGATGCCAAGTATATTGACAACAAAATTACTATGGACATCCCAGCCAACATCAGTGATGACGTGGTAGCTGTCATGCGTCAAAATGCAGAAACAGCCTTTCGTGCCATTGGTGGCCTCGGTCTCTCTCGTTGCGATTTCTTCTATACAGACAAGGGAGAGATTTTCCTAAACGAGCTCAATACCATGCCAGGTTTCACCCAGTGGTCAATGTATCCATTACTTTGGGACAATATGGGAATCAGCTATCCAGACTTAATCGAGCGATTGGTTGATCTTGCCAAGGAAAGTTTTGACAAGCGCGAAGCGCATTTGCTATAAAAATGAAAGAGAGGGTAGAAGCCAGAACCATCACTGTAAGGTGATCAGAGTTCTCGGGCTTCAACCCTTTTTAAAGGAGTAGAAATGAAACTTACAATTCACGAAGTTGCCCAAGCTGTTGGAGCTAAAAATGATGTTAGTCTTTTTGCGGACGCTCAGTTAGAAAAGGCTGAGTTTGACAGTCGTTTGATTGGGGAAGGGGACTTGTTTGTGCCACTTAAAGGTGCGCGTGATGGCCATGACTTTATTGAAACAGCCTTTGAAAATGGTGCAGCAGTAACCCTGTCTGAGAAAAAGGTCGCAAATCATCCTTACATTTTAGTAGATGATGTGTTGACTGCCTTTCAACAACTAGCTGCCTACTATCTTGAGAAAACGGGAGTTGATGTCTTTGCAGTTACAGGTTCAAATGGCAAGACAACCACTAAGGATATGTTGGCGCACTTGCTATCAACAACCTACAAAACCTACAAAACACAAGGAAACTATAATAACGAGATTGGCCTTCCCTACACAGTCCTCCATATGCCTGAAGGGACAGAAAAGTTGGTCTTGGAGATGGGACAGGACCACTTGGGAGATATTCATCTCTTGTCAGAATTGGCCCATCCAAAAACAGCCATTGTAACCTTGGTTGGGGAGGCTCATTTGGCCTTTTTCAAAGACCGTTCAGAGATTGCTAAAGGAAAAATGCAAATTGCAGACGGCATGCCTTCAGGTTCCTTGCTTTTGGCACCAGCAGATCCAATTGTAGAGGACTACTTGCCAGCTGATAAAAAGGTGGTCCGTTTTGGGCAAGGAGCAGAGCTGGAAATCACAGACTTGATTGAGCGTAAAGACAGTCTGACCTTTAAGGCTAATTTCTTGGAACAAGCCCTTGATTTGCCAGTGACTGGTAAGTACAATGCCACCAATGCTATGATTGCATCCTATGTTGCCCTACAAGAAGGAGTGTCAGAGGAGCAAATTCGTCAGGACTTCCAAAATCTTGAATTGACGCGTAACCGTACAGAGTGGAAGAAAGCAGCCAATGGAGCAGATATTCTATCAGATGTTTACAATGCCAATCCAACTGCTATGAAGTTGATTTTGGAGACATTTTCTGCCATTCCAGCTAATGAAGGGGGCAAGAAAATCGCTGTCTTAGCAGACATGAAGGAACTGGGTGACCAGTCTGTTCAACTCCATAATCAGATGATTTTGAGCCTCTCGCCAGATGTACTGGATACCGTTATTTTTTATGGAGATGATATCGCAGAATTGGCCCAACTTGCCAGTCAAATGTTCCCAATCGGCCAAGTTTACTACTTCAAAAAAACAGCCGACGAGGACCAATTTGAAGACCTAGTCAAGCAGGTCAAAGAAAGCCTTGGAGTCAATGACCAAATCCTACTCAAAGGCTCTAACTCTATGAATCTAGCCAAGTTGGTAGAAAGTTTAGAAAATGAAGCAAAGTGATTTTGTCAAACATTTACGTATTTCTAAATTCATTTTTGACAAATAGCATGGTATAATAAAATGCAGGAAAATTTTGAATCATGAGGAAGACTAGATGAATTTATGGGATATTTTCTTTACGACCCAAGCAACAGAGCCACCCAAATTTGACCTTTTTTGGTATGTCAGTATATTTACACTCTTGGCTTTGACCTTTTATACAGCCTATCGTTATCGTGAAAAGAAGGCTTATCAACGATTTTTCCAAATCTTGCAGGCGGTTCAGTTGATCCTGCTTTATGGTTGGTATGGGGTCAATCATATGCCTCTGTCAGAAAGTTTACCCTTTTACCATTGTCGTATGGCTATGTTTGTGGTGCTCTTGCTACCTGGTCAGTCCAAATATAGGCAGTATTTTGCATTACTAGGAACATTTGGGACATTAGCAGCCTTTGTTTATCCAGTGTCAGATGCCTATCCTTTCCCACATATTACGATTTTATCCTTTATCTTTGGCCACTTAGCTCTCTTGGGGAACTCTTTAGTTTATCTATTGAGACAGTATAACGCGCGATTGCTGGATGTGAAGGGAATTTTTCTCATGACCTTTGCACTAAATGCCTTGATTTTTGTGGTCAATTTAGTAACAGGTGGAGATTACGGATTCTTGACAAAACCACCATTGGTTGGAGACCATGGCTTAGTAGCTAATTATTTAATCGTTTCCCTGGCCTTATCAGCAGCGATTACGTTAACAAAGAAAATCTTGGAACTATTTTTAGAACAAGAAGCAGAAAAAATGATTGCAAAGAAAGCTTAGAAATGAGCTTTCTTTTTTTCATAAATCTGATTTTTTATAACTTGTTTGGAAAATAAAAAAATTTGATGAGCGAATGTGAAAAAATGGTAAGTAAATTTAGGAAAAACTAAGCACGATTGGATTTTTTGTGTTATAATATTCTGTGAATAGCTATGCCCTATTTTAGCTATATTGAATAGAAGTTTGAAACTTGGAAGAGAGAGGATGCGATGTAATGGCTAGAGATGGTTTTTTTACAGGCTTAGATATCGGAACTAATTCGATTAAAGTATTGGTTGCCGAGCATAGAAATGGTGAACTAAACGTAATTGGTGTAAGTAATGCCAAGAGTAAAGGTGTAAAGGATGGGATTATCGTTGATATTGAAGCAGCAGCAACTGCTATCAAGTCAGCTATTTCCCAAGCAGAAGAGAAAGCTGGCATTTCAATCAAATCAGTGAATGTTGGTTTGCCTGGAAATCTTTTGCAGGTAGAACCAACTCAAGGTATGATTCCAGTTACATCTGATACAAAAGAAATTACAGATCAAGATGTTGAAAATGTTGTTAAATCAGCCTTGACAAAGAGTATGACACCAGATCGTGAAGTCATTACTTTTATTCCAGAAGAATTTATCGTAGATGGTTTCCAAGGTATTCGTGACCCACGTGGTATGATGGGGGTTCGTCTTGAAATGCGTGGTTTGCTTTACACAGGTCCACGTACTATTCTTCACAATTTACGCAAGACAGTTGAGCGCTCAGGTGTTCAAGTTGAAAATATTATTATTTCACCATTGGCTTTGGTTCGTTCAGTCTTGAACGAAGGAGAACGTGAATTTGGAGCTACTGTGATTGATATGGGAGCAGGTCAAACAACTGTTGCTACAATCCGTAACCAAGAACTCCAGTTTACAAATATTCTTCAAGAAGGTGGAGATTATGTCACAAAAGATATCTCTAAAGTCTTGAAGACTTCACAGAAATTAGCTGAAGGATTGAAATTAAACTATGGTGAAGCCTACCCTTCACTTGCAAGCAATGAAACCTTCCAAGTTGAAGTAATTGGTGAAGTAGAGCCTGTAGAAGTTACAGAAAGCTACCTAGCAGAGATTATTTCAGCCCGCATTAAGCACATTTTTGAACAAATCAAACAAGAGTTGGAAAGAAGACATTTGTTGGATCTTCCAGGTGGGATTGTTCTGATTGGTGGAAATGCTATTTTACCAGGTGTTGTAGAACTTGCACAGGAAGTCTTTGGCGTTGGTGTCAAACTTTACGTTCCAAATCAAGTTGGAATCCGTAATCCTGCCTTCGCTCATGTGATTAGCTTGTCTGAATTTGCTGGTCAATTGACTGAGGTGCATTTATTAGCACAAAGAGCAGTCAAGGGTGAGGATACTTTGCGTCACCAACCAATTAATTTTGGTGGGATGATTCAACGCGTTACGCAAGTAGCACAACCTACCCCTATTCAACCAGTTCAAAATACTGAGGTAGAGCAATCAGCTTCTACGAACGTAGTTGCTCCCAAAGAAGATAAAGTATCTTCTCAAAATAAACCAAAAATCGCAGATCGTTTCCGTGGCTTAATCGGAAGCATGTTTGATGAATAAAAGAGGAAAAATAAACTATGACATTTTCATTTGATACAGCAGCAGCTCAAGGTGCAGTTATTAAAGTAATCGGTGTTGGTGGAGGTGGCGGTAACGCCATTAACCGCATGGTTGACGAAGGTGTTGCAGGCGTAGAATTTATCGCAGCAAACACAGATGTACAAGCTTTGAGTAGTACAAAAGCTGAGACTGTAATTCAGTTAGGCCCTAAATTGACTCGTGGTTTGGGTGCTGGCGGTCGACCTGAAGTTGGTCAAAAGGCAGCTGAAGAAAGCGAAGAAGCCTTGACTCAAGCTATTACTGGAGCAGATATGGTCTTCATTACTGCAGGTATGGGAGGTGGCTCTGGTACTGGTGCAGCTCCTGTTATTGCCCGCATTGCTAAAGATTTAGGTGCTCTTACAGTTGGTGTTGTGACACGTCCTTTCGGTTTTGAAGGAAGCAAACGTGGTCAGTATGCTGTAGAAGGAATCAATCAACTTCGTGAGCATGTGGATACTCTATTGATTATTTCAAACAACAACTTGCTTGAAATTGTTGATAAGAAAACTCCACTTCTTGAAGCTCTTAGCGAAGCAGATAACGTACTTCGCCAAGGTGTTCAAGGGATTACTGATTTGATCACAAACCCTGGTTTGATTAATCTTGACTTTGCCGATGTGAAAACAGTTATGGCAAATAAAGGAAACGCCCTAATGGGTATCGGTATCGGTAGTGGTGAAGAACGTGTGGTAGAAGCAGCTCGTAAGGCAATCTACTCACCACTTCTTGAAACAACTATTGACGGTGCTGAGGATGTTATCGTCAACGTTACTGGTGGTCTTGATTTGACTTTGATTGAAGCAGAAGAAGCTTCAGAAATTGTCAACCAAGCAGCTGGTCAAGGAGTGAACATCTGGCTCGGAACATCTATCGATGAAAACATGAAAGATGAAATTCGTGTGACAGTCGTTGCAACTGGTGTTCGTCAAGATCGTGTTGAAAAAGTTGTGGGCCATGCACCAAGACAAGCTGTCCGTCATGAACAAGCAAGTCCTAATCATGCACACAATCATAATCGTCAGTTTGATATGGCTGAAACTGCAGAAATTCCAAGTCCAGCGCCTCGTCGCACAGAAACTTCTCAAACTTCAGCATTTGGTGATTGGGACTTGCGTCGTGAGACAATTGTTCGACCAACTGATTCAGTGGTATCACCAGTTGAACGTTTCGAAGCGCCATCTTTACACGATGAGGATGAATTAGACACTCCTCCATTTTTCAAAAATCGTTAAGTAAATGAATTTGAAAGAAAATACAGAACGTGTTTTTCAACAAATAAAAGATGCAAGTCAGCAGTCAGGAAGAGAAGCCAATTCTGTTTCGGTTGTTGCTGTTACAAAGTATGTAGACGTACCGACAGCGGAGGCTTTGCTTCCGCTAGGTGTGCATCATATTGGTGAAAATCGTGTAGATAAATTTCTTGAGAAATATGAAGCTTTAAAAGACCGGAATATTACCTGGCATTTGATTGGTACTTTGCAAAGACGCAAGGTTAAAGATGTCATTCAGTATGTTGATTATTTCCACGCTTTGGATTCATTAAAGCTAGCAGAAGAAATTCAAAAAAGAAGTGACCGAGTTGTTAAGTGTTTCTTACAAGTAAATATCTCAAGGGAAGAGAGTAAACATGGTTTTTCAAAGGAAGAACTATTGGAACTCTTGCCAGAATTGGCCACCTTAGATAAAATTGAATATGTAGGCTTGATGACCATGGCTCCTTTTGAAGCTAGTAGTGATGAGTTGAAAGAGATTTTTAAAGCTACGCAGGATTTGCAACTAGAAATTAGAGAAAAACAAATTCCCAATATGCCAATGACGGACTTGAGTATGGGTATGAGTCGTGACTATAAGGAAGCGATTGAATTTGGCTCAACATTTGTCAGAATTGGTACAGCATTTTTTAAATAGGAAAGAAATATGTCTTTAAAAGATAGATTTGATAAATTTATAGATTATTTTACAGAAGATGGAGAAGAAGTTGGTACTACATATCAGCCTAAAGCTGAAGAGCCGATTGTGACTCCAGTCCCTTCTGTTCAAGAGTTGCCTCAACAAGCTGCTAGCACGCCATCTAAAGATAAAAACATCACTCGTCTTCATGCCCGTCAACAAGAGTTGGCTATGCAAAGTCAACGTTCTACTGATAAGGTGACAATTGATGTTCGTTATCCACGTAAATACGAAGATGCCACAGATATTGTTGATTTATTAGCTGGTAACGAAAGTATTTTGATTGATTTTCAATATATGACAGAAGTTCAAGCTCGTCGTTGTTTGGACTATCTGGATGGGGCGCGTCACGTTTTAGCTGGTAACATGAAAAAGGTAGCATCTACTATGTACCTGCTGACACCAGTTGATGTTGTCGTCAATATTGAAGACATCAAAATTCCAGATGAATCACAAAATGGTGAATTTGGCTTTGATATGAAACGTACGAGAGTGAGATAATGATCTTTCTCATTCGTTTTGTTCAAAATGCAGTGGATATCTATTCACTGATTTTAATCGTGTTTGCTCTGATGTCTTGGTTTCCCAATGCTTATGAATCACGTCTTGGACGCTTGATTATTAGTTTAGTGAAACCGATAGTAGCTCCCTTGCAACGTTTACCCCTCCAGATTGCAGGTCTTGACTTATCTGTCTGGATTGCGGTATTACTAGTTCACTTCCTAGGGGAGCAGTTGATTCGACTTTTAGTGATCTTTCTATGAACAAGATGATTTATCAACACTTTTCTAAGAATGATTCGTCTTTTATTGATAAGGGAGTAGAATGGATAAAAAAGGTAGAAGATTCTTATTCTCCTTTTTTAACACCCTTTGTAAATCCCCATCAAGAAAAGATTTTAAAGGTTCTGGCATCAACGAACGGCATCTCCTACATGAGCAGTCGGCAGTCTCTTGAAACTGAATATGTACGGGTTCTCCTGTATCCTGATTATTTTGAGCCGGAATTCTCTGATTTTGAACTATCCTTGCAAGAAATAGTTTATCCTAATAAGTTTGAACGCTTAACACATGCAAAAATATTAGGAACTGTTTTAAATCAGCTGGGAATTGATAGAAAGCTATTTGGTGATATCTTAGTCAATGAAGAGAGAGCACAGATTATCATTAATCGACAGTTTACTCTCCTTTTTCAAGACGGTATTACGAAAATTGCTCGTCTACCGGTTCGTCTAGAAGAACGGGATTTTACTGAGAAAATTACTACAGTAGAAGATTATCAAGAATTAGATATTTGTATTGCTAGTTCTAGGTTAGATGTTTTTCTAGCTGGGGTCTTCAAGCTCTCTAGAAATCAGGCAAATCAGTTAATTGAAAAGCAGGCAGTTCAAGTCAATTACCATTTAGTTGAAAAATCAGATTATGCAGTTCAAGTTGGTGATCTGATTAGTGTAAGGAAATTTGGTCGATTGAAACTTGTTAGGGATAATGGGCAAACAAAAAAAGATAAAAAGAAATTAACGGTCCAATTGTTATTAAGTAAGTGAGGAAAATTATGCCAATTACATCGTTAGAAATCAAAGATAAAACCTTTAGCACACGCTTTAGAGGGTTTGATCAAGAAGAAGTAGATGAATTTTTAGATATTGTAGTCCGTGATTATGAAGATTTGGTTCGCTCTAATCATGATAAGGATTTACATATTAAGAGTTTGGAAGAGCGTTTGTCTTACTTTGATGAGATGAAAGATTCATTGAGCCAGTCTGTATTGATTGCACAAGATACAGCTGAACGAGTAAAACAAGCTGCAACTGAACGCTCAAACAATATTATCCAACAAGCAGAGCAGGATGCACAACGTTTGTTGGAAGAAGCTAAGTACAAGGCAAATGAAATTCTTCGTCAAGCAACTGATAATGCTAAGAAAGTTGCTGTTGAAACAGAAGAATTGAAGAACAAGAGCCGTGTTTTCCATCAACGTCTCAAATCTACAATTGAGAGCCAGTTAGCAATTGTTGAATCTTCAGATTGGGAAGACATTCTTCGTCCAACAGCGACTTATCTTCAAACAAGTGATGAAGCCTTCAAAGAAGTGGTAAGTGAAGTCTTAGGTGATTCTGTCTTACAACAACATCAAGAGGAAGAACCAATTGATATTACTCGTCAGTTTTCTCCCGAGGAAATGGCAGAGTTGCAAGCGCGTATCGAAGCAGCTAATAAGGAACTTGCGGAAGCCGAAGCTAGAGCTGAGCAAGAACAATTGGTTTCACCAGCTCCGGTTGTTGAAGAAAGTCCAGCTCATCCAGTTGGTCCAATGTATGAAGAGCCAGAAGTAGCTCCAAGCCATTACTCAGGACCAACACCAGCTACTGAAGCTGTAAACTCAGAACCAGGTTTTGCAGCACCGCAAGAATCTGTTACAATTTTATAAGAAATAATCTGAGAACAATATCTTATCCTTATATTTCCAGCGAGCAGGAGATGGTGTGAGTCCTGCATTCCCTAATGATAAGATTATCCTCTCAAACAATCAAGTCTGAATGAAGTAAGATTTGACGTTCCCCACGTTACGGGATAAGAGGAAAAAAGCTGAGTCTTTTTTCGAATAAAGGTGGTACCACGATTTTCGTCCTTTTTGGAAGTCGTGGTTTTTAATTTGTTATTATTTATAAAGGAGATACCATGAAACTCAAAGATACCCTTAACCTTGGGAAAACAGCTTTCCCAATGCGTGCAGGCCTTCCTACCAAAGAGCCAGTTTGGCAAAAGGAATGGGAAGATGCAAAACTTTATCAACGTCGTCAAGAATTGAACCAAGGAAAACCTCATTTCACCTTGCATGATGGTCCTCCATACGCGAACGGAAATATTCACGTTGGACACGCTATGAACAAGATTTCAAAAGATATCATTGTTCGTTCTAAGTCTATGTCAGGATTTTATGCTCCTTATATTCCAGGTTGGGATACACATGGTCTGCCAATCGAGCAAGTTTTGGCAAAACAAGGTATCAAACGCAAAGAAATGGACTTGGTTGAGTACTTGAAACTTTGCCGTGAATATGCTCTTTCTCAAGTAGATAAACAACGTGAAGACTTTAAACGTTTGGGTGTTTCTGGTGACTGGGAAAATCCATATGTGACTTTGACTCCTGACTATGAAGCAGCTCAAATCCGTGTATTTGGTGAGATGGCTAATAAAGGTTATATCTACCGTGGTGCTAAGCCAGTTTACTGGTCTTGGTCATCTGAGTCGGCTCTTGCTGAAGCAGAGATTGAATACCATGATTTGGTTTCAACTTCCCTTTACTATGCCAACAAGGTAAAAGATGGCAAAGGTGTTCTAGATACAGATACTTATATCGTAGTTTGGACAACAACTCCATTTACCATCACAGCTTCTCGTGGTTTGACTGTTGGTGCAGATATTGATTACGTTTTGGTTCAACCTGCTGGTGAAGCTCGTAAGTTTGTGGTTGCTGCAGAATTATTGACTAGCTTGTCTGAGAAATTTGGTTGGGCTGATGTTCAAGTTTTGGCAACTTACCGTGGTCAAGAACTCAACCATATCGTAACAGAACACCCATGGGATACAGCTGTAGATGAATTGGTTATTCTTGGTGACCACGTTACAACTGATTCTGGTACAGGTATCGTCCACACAGCCCCTGGTTTTGGTGAGGATGACTACAATGTCGGTATTGCTAATGGTCTTGAAGTCGCAGTGACTGTTGACGAACGTGGTATCATGATGAAGAATGCTGGTCCTGAGTTTGAAGGTCAATTCTATGAAAAGGTAGTTCCAACTGTTATCGAGAAACTTGGTAACCTCCTTCTTGCCCAAGAAGAAATCTCTCACTCATACCCATTTGACTGGCGTACTAAGAAACCAATCATCTGGCGTGCAGTACCACAATGGTTTGCCTCAGTTTCTAAATTCCGCCAAGAAATCTTGGATGAAATTGAAAAAGTGAAATTCCACTCAGAATGGGGTAAAGTCCGTCTTTACAATATGATTCGTGACCGTGGCGACTGGGTTATCTCTCGTCAACGTGCTTGGGGTGTTCCACTTCCTATCTTCTACGCTGAAGACGGTACAGCGATCATGACTGCTGAAACGATTGAACACGTGGCTCAACTCTTTGAGGAACATGGTTCAAGCATTTGGTGGGAACGTGATGCTAAGGACCTCTTGCCAGAAGGATTTACTCATCCAGGTTCACCAAACGGCGAGTTCAAAAAAGAAACTGATATCATGGACGTTTGGTTTGACTCAGGTTCATCATGGAATGGAGTTGTAGTAAACCGTCCAGAGTTGACTTACCCAGCAGACCTTTACCTAGAAGGTTCTGACCAATACCGTGGTTGGTTCAACTCATCGCTCATCACCTCAGTTGCTAACCATGGCGTAGCACCTTACAAACAAATCTTGTCACAAGGTTTTGCACTTGACGGTAAAGGTGAGAAGATGTCTAAATCTCTTGGAAATACCATTGCTCCAAGCGATGTTGAAAAACAATTTGGTGCTGAAATCTTGCGTCTTTGGGTAACAAGTGTAGACTCAACCAACGACGTGCGTATCTCTATGGATATCTTGAGCCAAGTCTCTGAAACTTACCGTAAGATTCGTAACACCCTTCGTTTCTTGATTGCCAATACATCTGACTTTAACCCAGCTCAAGATGCAGTCGCTTACGATGAACTTCGTTCAGTTGATAAGTACATGACGATTCGCTTTAACCAGCTTGTCAAGACCATTCGTGATGCTTATGCAAACTTTGAATTCTTGACAATCTATAAAGCACTAGTGAACTTTATCAACGTTGACTTGTCAGCATTCTACCTTGATTTTGCTAAAGATGTTGTTTACATCGAAGGTGCCAAATCACTGGAACGCCGTCAAATGCAGACTGTCTTCTATGACATTCTTGTGAAAATCACCAAACTCTTGACACCAATCCTTCCTCATACAGCAGAGGAAATCTGGTCATACCTTGAGTTTGAAGCAGAAGACTTCGTTCAATTGTCAGAATTGCCAGAAGCACAAACTTTTGCTAATCAAGAAGAAATCTTGGATACATGGGCAGCCTTCATGGACTTCCGTGGACAAGCTCAAAAAGCCTTGGAAGAGGCTCGTAATGCCAAAGTTATCGGTAAATCACTTGAAGCACACTTGACAGTTTATCCAAACGAAATTGTGAAAACTCTACTCGAAGCAGTAAACAGCAATGTAGCTCAACTTTTGATTGTGTCTGAATTGACCATCGCAGAAGGACCAGCTCCAGAAGCTGCCGTTAGCTTCGAAGATGTAGCCTTCACAGTAGAACGCGCTGCAGGTGATGTATGTGACCGTTGCCGTCGTATCGACCCAACAACAGCAGAACGTAGCTACCACGCAGTCATCTGTGACCACTGTGCAAGCATCGTAGAAGAAAACTTTGCGGAAGCAGTAGCAGAAGGATTTGAAGAGAAATAAGGTTGAAAAGTCTAGGCAAAACTCAATTTGAGAAGAAAAGACAACTAATCTTATAGACTATAAAGCGCATTGTATCAAGGTTTTGAACACCTGATACGATGCGTTTTTATCATGTTAGAAGTTTATTGTCGTTTTCTTGTTTCAATTAATACTTTTCGAAAATCTCTTCAAACTACGTCAATGTCGCCTCACTGTACTTCAGCACAGCTTGCGACTAGCTTCCTAGTTTGCTTTTTGATTTTCATTTAGTATAACTTTAAATCGTTATATATTATGGAAATTTAAAAAGCTCATGAATCATCTGAAAAGTAGATTTCATGAGCTTTTATTTGTTGGCATTCTAAAGGGATTCATCAATCAAGTGTTTAAGATTTGATAGGAGATGCTCCAAAGTTAGGATTGTTTTCTGTTGGTTAGCTAGTTGGTAGAGATTTTGAAAGTAGTCTTGGATATCGTTCTCAAAATTTTGAGGTAGATGAGAGCAATTGTTTTTTGCGAACTGGAGCATGCGTTTTTCTCCTGGATGGAGCTGCTCATTGAAGGCGAAGAGCAAATCGAAATAAGAGGCGAAAAACTCACTAGTACGGTGATTGATGCTGAGTAAATCTTGGCGTTTAAGGGCTTTTTTGATTTGTCTTGAAAAAGCTGGCATAGCTTGGTCGAGGAGCAGGAGCTGCTTGTTTATGATATTATTTTTCAGTTCAGCTGGATAAGGAAGATTGTATTTTTTCTGGAGGACAGCATAGTGACCATCTCGATCGTAGAGAATCTTACTGTTGAGCAGATTGTACCACATACAAGTAGTGTAAGAATTCTGGGCTTGGTGCTCTAAAACTACGGCTTGTAAATCTTTGTCAAATTCGTCTAGAGAGCGGTAAATCAGCTCAATCTCTATGCCATTATTGAGAACACAATCATCCTCCAATTCCCAAAATTGATTGCCGATTTCCATATAGGAGCAGTATTTACTGAGGATTTCTTCTCTGATGTCTGGCGAGAGGGGAGCACTGAGGTAGACATATACATCATAGTCAGAGTCTTTGTCAAAATCTTGTCCAGCCCGTGATCCTCCTAGAGCTAGAGCCTCTACTTGCTCTAGTTGAGCCAATTCTTTAAAGAGATGTTGTGGCATAATGTTAACCTTTTTTATTTTTTGACATCATTCTAACAAAAAGCAAGGAGATTAGCAAGAGTGAAATGGAAATTTCTTTTCACATATTTGCTTAATTTTATTTCATATTATGCAAGTTTTTATTTTATAATTTCAGAAAATGCTTTTTTTTTTTAGCAAATATGATACAATTTTATTTGAAAAAAATAAAAAAGGAGATTTATTATGAAGTCAAAAGCTTTAGCACTTTATAGTGGTATTGTTGGTTTAGTAGGTGGACTCTACTTGCTTATTGCTCCGTTTCTTTTACTAGCAGCAGTTGTGAGTACAGCTGCTACAGCAACAGCTACACAGAGCCCTGAATTAACTGCATCTACAACAGTTGCAGGAATTGCAGGAGTTTTACTTCCAACCGTTTTAAAAATTGCAATTTTAGTTTTAGGAATTGTTGCGATTGTATATTATAAGGGAGAAAGTCGTATTGGTTCGGCTCCTTCTGTCCTATTAATCGTAGGTGGAGCAGTTGGCTTGATTCCAGCCCTTGGCTGGGTAGGAGGAATCCTAGCAATTATTGGTGGTTCACTATTTTTAGGAAGTCTCAAAAAATTCAAAGTTGAAGGATAAAAAATAAGGAAAAGGATTGTCAAACAGTCCTTTCCTTTTTGGTTTTGACTAGCTTTTTTGTGAAAAATTGTGTAAAATAGAATAGATAAACGAGGGAAAACCTCGGAAAATTTAAAGGAGAATCCATCTAATGGTAAAATTGGTTTTTGCTCGCCACGGTGAGTCTGAATGGAACAAAGCTAACCTTTTCACTGGTTGGGCTGATGTTGATTTGTCTGAAAAAGGTACACAACAAGCGATTGACGCTGGTAAATTGATCAAAGAAGCTGGTATTGAATTTGACCAAGCTTACACTTCAGTATTGAAACGTGCTATCAAAACAACAAACTTGGCTCTTGAAGCTTCTGACCAATTGTGGGTTCCAGTTGAAAAATCATGGCGCTTGAACGAACGTCACTACGGTGGTTTGACTGGTAAAAACAAAGCTGAAGCTGCTGAACAATTTGGTGATGAGCAAGTTCACATCTGGCGTCGTTCATACGATGTATTGCCTCCAAACATGGACCGTGATGATGAGCACTCA
Source organism: Streptococcus mitis (assembly GCF_022137125.1). GTDB lineage: Bacteria > Bacillota > Bacilli > Lactobacillales > Streptococcaceae > Streptococcus > Streptococcus mitis_CE. The sequence goes on from NZ_JAKNEQ010000001.1 coordinate 121,090, forward strand.
GCTCACACAGACCGTCGTTACGCTTCACTTGACGACTCAGTTATCCCAGATGCTGAAAACTTGAAAGTGACTTTGGAACGTGCCCTTCCATTCTGGGAAGATAAAATCGCTCCAGCTCTTAAAGATGGTAAAAACGTATTCGTAGGAGCTCACGGTAACTCAATCCGTGCCCTTGTAAAACACATCAAAGGTTTGTCAGATGACGAAATCATGGACGTGGAAATCCCTAACTTCCCACCATTGGTATTCGAATTCGACGAAAAATTGAATGTCGTTTCTGAATACTACCTTGGAAAATAAAAAATTGTAAGTCTAGAATTGATTTCTAGGCTTTTTATGTTAGTATGGTAGTATGATAAGGAATAAAAAACAAGATTATGTACTGACCTACAAGCAACCAGCTTCAACCACTTACAAGGGCTGGGAAGAAGAGGCCTTACCGATTGGCAATGGTTCTTTAGGGGCAAAAGTATTTGGGCTTATAGGTGCTGAGCGGATTCAATTCAATGAAAAAAGTCTCTGGTCTGGAGGTCCACTTCCTGATAGTTCAGATTATCAGGGTGGAAATCTTCAAGATCAGTATAGTTTTTTAGCTGAAATTCGGCAGGCTTTGGAAAAGAGAGATTACAATCAGGCTAAGGAACTGGCTGAGCAGCACCTAGTTGGACCAAAAACCAGTCAATATGGGACCTATCTATCTTTTGGAGATATTTTCATTGAGTTCAGCCGGCAAGGTAAGACTTTGTCTCAGGTGACGGATTACCAGAGACAGCTGAATATCAGTAAGGCACTTGCGACGACTTCTTATGTACATAAAGGGACTATGTTTAAACGAGAAGCCTTTGCCAGTTTTCCAGATGATCTCTTGGTTCAGCATTTTACTAAGGAAGGGGCGGAAACTCTAGATTTTACTATAGAACTGTCCTTGACACGTGATTTGGCTTCTGATGGAAAGTATGAGCAGGAAAAATCTGATTACAAGGAATGCCAGCTGGATGTCACTGATTCTTATATCTTGATGAGGGGACGGGTTAAGGATAATGACCTGCGGTTTGCTGGCTGTTTAGTTTGGGAAACGGATGGAGACATTAGAGTCTGGTCGGATAAGGTTCAGATATCAGGAGCCAGTTATGCCAATCTTTTCTTGGCAGCTAAGACAGATTTTGCCCAAAATCCTGCTAGCAATTATCGCAAGAAACTAGATTTGGAGCGACAAGTAAAGGACTTGGTGGAGACAGCTAAAGAAAAGGGCTATGCCCAATTGAAATCAAGGCATATTCAGGACTACCAAGCCTTATTCCAGCGTGTTCAATTGGATTTGGGGTATGATGTTGACACATCCACTACAGATGATTTGCTAAAAAATTATAAGCCACAAGAGGGGCAGGCTTTGGAGGAACTGTTCTTCCAGTATGGGAGGTATTTATTGATTAGTTCTTCCAGAGATTGCCCAGATGCTCTACCAGCTAACCTACAGGGAGTCTGGAATGCGGTCGACAATCCTCCTTGGAATTCGGACTATCACCTGAATATCAACTTGCAGATGAATTATTGGCCAGCCTATGTGACTAACCTCTTAGAAACGGCCTTTCCGGTCATCAACTATATCGATGATTTGCGTGTCTATGGTCGCATAGCGGCTGCAAGGTATGCAGGAATCGTTTCTCAGAAAGGGGAAGAGAATGGTTGGTTGGTCCATACTCAAGCGACTCCTTTTGGCTGGACGGCACCTGGTTGGGATTACTATTGGGGCTGGTCGCCAGCTGCCAATGCGTGGATGATGCAAACGGTCTATGAAGCCTATACATTTTATAGGGACCAAGACTATCTCAGGGAGAAAATTTATCCCATGTTGAGGGAAACGGTTCGTTTTTGGAATACCTTTTTACATGAGGATAAGGAGGCCCAGCGTTGGGTATCTTCTCCATCTTATTCGCCAGAACATGGGCCGATTTCGATTGGCAATACCTATGACCAATCTCTGATTTGGCAATTATTCCATGATTTTATTCAGGCTGCTCAAAAATTGAGGCTGGATGAAGACTTGTTGACGGAAGTCAAAGAAAAGTATGATTTATTAAATCCTCTTCAAATTACTCAATCTGGTCGAATCAGGGAGTGGTATGAGGAGGAAGAGCAGTATTTTCAAAATGAGAAAGTGGAAGCTCAACATCGGCATGCTTCCCATCTGGTGGGACTTTATCCTGGAACTCTCTTTAGTCATAAGGGGCAAGAGTATCTTGATGCGGCGCGTGCTAGCCTCAATGATCGTGGAGATGGGGGAACAGGCTGGTCCAAGGCTAATAAGATCAATCTCTGGGCGCGTTTGGGAGATGGCAATCGAACCCATAAATTATTAGCAGAGCAGTTAAAGACATCCACCTTGCCCAATCTTTGGTGTAGCCACCCTCCTTTTCAGATAGATGGTAATTTTGGTGCTACTAGTGGCATGGCAGAAATGTTGCTTCAGTCTCATACAGCTTATCTGGTGCCCCTAGCTGCCCTACCCGATGCATGGTCATCAGGTTCCGTTTCAGGTTTAATGGCACGTGGACATTTTGAAGTTAACATGAGGTGGGCGGATAAAAAACTTTTACAGATGACCATTTTATCAAGAAGTGGGGGAGATTTGCGAGTCTCTTATCCAGGTATTGAGAAGAGTGTGATTAAAATGAATCAAGAAAAAATAAAATCGAAATGCATAGGGAAAGATTGTATTTCGGTGGCAACAGCAGAAGGTGATCTGGTTCAATTTTATTTTTAAGAAGATGTTATACTCTTCTAAAATCTCTTCAAACCACGTCAGCTTTATCTGCAACCTCAAAGCGGTGCTTTGAGCAACCTGCGGCTAGCTTCCTAGTTTGCTCTTTGATTTTCATTGAGTATTAGAAGGCAGTAGTTTGATACTGCCTTTTAATAAGGATTTAAGAATGTAAGCAGTTTCCAACTAGTTGAAAAAGCGTTATAATGGTAGTAGGAAGTAATTTGTTTGAGAGAGGGTGGGTCTGATGGCTTATATTGAGATGAAACACTGTTACAAGCGTTATCAGGTTGGGGACACGGAGATTGTGGCCAATCGCGATGTGAATTTTGAGATTGAAAAGGGTGAATTGGTGATTATTCTAGGTGCATCTGGTGCAGGCAAGTCAACGGTTCTTAACCTTCTTGGGGGAATGGATACCAATGATGAGGGGGAAATCTGGATTGATGGTGCCAATATTGCAGACTATAGTTCGCACCAGAGAACCAATTACCGTCGCAATGATGTAGGCTTTGTTTTTCAGTTTTATAATCTAGTTTCCAATCTAACCGCTAAGGAAAATGTGGAGTTGGCTTCAGAAATCGTGACAGATGCCTTGAATCCTGAACAGGTCTTGACAGATGTAGGTCTGGCTCATCGTCTCAATAACTTTCCAGCCCAGCTTTCTGGAGGGGAGCAACAGCGAGTCTCCATTGCACGCGCGGTAGCTAAAAATCCTAAAATTCTCCTTTGTGACGAACCGACAGGCGCCTTGGATTATCAGACGGGCAAGCAAGTCTTGAAAATTCTGCAAGATATGTCTCGTCAAAAGGGAGCGACGGTAATCATCGTGACTCACAATGGAGCTTTGGCGCCCATTGCTGATCGCGTGATTCATATGCACGATGCCAGTGTCAAGGATGTGGTGATCAACCAGTATCCTCAGGATATCGACAGTTTGGAGTACTAGCATGATCAAGCGAAAAACCTATTGGAAGGACTTAATTCAGTCCTTCACAGGCTCCAAGGGGCGTTTTTTATCCATCTTAACCTTGATGATGTTGGGATCTCTAGCCTTAGTAGGCCTCAAAGTAACCAGCCCCAACATGGAGGCGACAGCTAATGATTATTTAACAACTGCTCAAACCTTGGATTTGGCAGTTATGTCTAATTATGGTTTGGATCAAGCAGATCAAGAAGAACTAAAACAGACGGAGGGCGCAGAGGTTGAGTTTGGCTATTTGACAGATGTGACTATGGAAAATGGGCAGGATGCCATTCGGCTGTACTCCAAACCAGAGCGAATTTCAACCTTTCAGCTAAGAGAGGGACGACTTCCTCAGTTAGACAAGGAAATCGCTTTGGCCACTCATTTGCAAGGCCAATACAGCGTGGGACAGGAAATTAGTTTTAAAGAAAAAGAAGAGGGTCATTCCTCTTTAAAAGACCATACTTATACCATTACTGGTTTTGTGGATTCAGCTGAAATCCTCTCTCAGCGAGATATGGGCTACGCAGGAAGTGGAAGTGGGACTCTGACAGCCTATGGGGTGATTTTACCTAGTCAGTTTGATCAGAAAGTCTACAATATAGCTCGTTTGAAATATCAAGATTTATCAGAATTAAATGCCTTTTCATCAGCTTATGAAGAAAAATCTAAGCAACATCAGGAAGACCTTGAACAAGCTTTGTCAGATAATGGAAAGGCACGTCTGCAATTCTTGAAAAAAGAAGGCCAAGAGTCTCTCGATAAGGGGCAAGAGACCCTTGATAAGGCTCAGGCTAATTTGCAGGAAGGCAAGAGTCGTTTAGCAACTGCTCAAGCTCGTTTACAGGCTCAGGAAAGTCAACTAGCCTTGCTACCTCAAGTTCAGAGAGAGCAGGCTAGTGCTCAACTTACCCAAGCTAAGCAGGAATTGAGCAAGGAAGAGGACAAAATAAAGCAGGCTGAACAAAATTTAGCCCAAGAAAAGGAAAAATTAGAAAAACATCAGCAAGTCTTGGATGAATTAGCTGAGCCCAAGTATCAGGTCTATAATCGTCAGACCATGCCTGGTGGTCAGGGCTACCTCATGTACAGCAATGCTTCAGCCAGTATTCGGGCAGTGGGCAATATCTTTCCTGTAGTGCTTTATGCCGTAGCAGCTATGGTGACCTTTACAACCATGACTCGTTTTGTGGATGAAGAGCGAACTCATGCAGGGATTTTTAAGGCCTTGGGCTATCGTAGTAAGGATATTATCGCCAAATTTCTCCTCTACGGTCTAGTAGCTGGAACTGTCGGAACAGCTCTGGGTAGCATACTTGGACATTATTTACTAGCCGGTGTGATTTCAAGTGTCATTACAAAAAGCATGGTGGTGGGAGAAACCCAGATTCAGTTCTATTGGACCTATAGCTTACTGGCTCTTGTCTTGAGTTGGTTGGCGAGTGTGTTACCAGCCTACTTGGTAGCTCGTAGGGAACTTCATGATGAAGCAGCCCAGCTTTTATTACCTAAACCTCCTGTTAAAGGAGCTAAAATCTTACTAGAGCGCATCGGTTTTATCTGGCGTCGTCTCAGTTTTACCCATAAGGTAACAGCCCGTAATATCTTCCGTTATAAACAGCGGATGTTGATGACGATCTTTGGTGTGGCAGGTTCAGTCGCTCTGCTCTTTGCAGGTTTGGGAATTCAATCCTCTGTAGCAGGAGTTCCGTATAGACAGTTTCAACAAATCCAACAGTATCAAATGATTGTCTCTGAAAATCTTAGTGCGACCAATCAAGACAAGGCAAATCTAGAAGAAGTGTTGAAAGGTCAGGCTATTCAAGCCTACCAGAAAATTTATTCTAAGACGCTAGACAAGGATTTTAAAGGCAAGGCTGGTCTTCAGACTGTTACTCTTATGATGACAGAGAAGGAGGATTTGACTCCCTTTATCCATCTGCAACATCATCAGCAGGAGCTGACATTAAAAGATGGCATCGTTATTACAGCTAAACTTGCCCAGCTGGCAGGTGTCAAGGTTGGACAAACTCTAGAAATTGAAGGTAAGGAATTAACGGTTGCTGCTATTACTGAGAACTACGTTGGTCACTTTATTTATATGAGTCAGGCTAGCTATGAGCAAATTTACGGCCAGCTACCCCAAGCCAACACTTATCTGGTTTCGCTAAGGGATACCAGTGCAACTAGTATCGAAAGGCAGGCCGGCTTACTTATGAATCAAGCTGCGGTGTCCAGCGTTGTCCAAAATGCTTCAGCCATTCGACTCTTTGACTCCGTCGCTAGCTCACTCAATCAGACTATGACCATCTTGGTCATCGTATCGGTTCTGTTGGCTATCGTTATCCTTTACAATCTAACCAACATTAACGTAGCTGAGAGAATCCGTGAACTCTCCACTATCAAGGTTCTCGGTTTTCATAATAATGAAGTCACTCTCTACATTTACCGTGAGACGATTGTGCTGTCCCTTGTGGGAATCGTACTTGGTTTGGTATCTGGTTTCTATTTACATCAATTTTTGATTCAAATGATTTCGCCTGCTACTATTCTCTTTTATCCGCAGGTAGGCTGGGAAGTCTATGTAATCCCAGTGGCAGCAGTAAGCATCATTTTGACCTTGCTTGGTTTCTTCGTCAATCATCATCTGAGAAAGGTTGATATGCTTGAAGCCTTGAAATCTGTAGAGTAAGGTAGTTGTTTTTATCTGATTGAACTTATATATACTCGTAAACAAAAAATCCTCCGTTTCAAAGAGTAGGGAACTCTTTGTGACAGAGGATTTTTTCTATAGGGCTTTAGCAGCTGCAATTGCGGCTTCAAAGTTTGGTTCAGAGTTGATATTGTCCACGTATTCAACGTAGCGAATAGTATTGTCAGTATCGAGGACAAAGACTGCGCGTGCCAATAGGTGCCACTCATTGATTAAGAGGGCATAATCACGTCCAAAGGAATGGTCGAAATAGTCTGAAAGCATGATGGCATTTTCAATACCTTCAGCACCACACCAACGTTTTTGGGCAAAAGGGAGGTCCATGGAAACAGTCAAGACGACCGTGTTGTCCAGTCCAGCCAGTTCTTCATTAAAACGACGCGTTTGAGTTGAGCAGATGCCTGTATCGATAGAAGGAACGACACTCAAAACTTTTTTCTTCCCATCAAAATCAGCCAGAGATTTTTTAGAAAGGTCTGCTGTAGTGAGAGAAAAATCAAGTGCCTTGTCGCCGACTTGTAGTTGTTTACCTGTAAAACTCACAGGATTTCCGAGGAAAGTTACCATAAGATACTCCAATCTTTTTTCTTCCATTTTAGCTGAAACAGTCGGAATTTTCCAATGATTTGACCGGAAATATGAGCATAGAAAAAACGCCAACTCATGTGAGAATGACGTTTTTCAGAGGCTTATACTCAATGAAAATCAAAGAGCAAACTAGGAAGCTAGCCACAGGCTGTACTTGAGTACGGCAAGGCGACGCTGACGTGGTTTGAATTTGATTTTCGAAGAGTATTATTTTGCCAATCCTTCAGCAATCTTATCAAGGTTGTATTTCATCATGTTGTAGTAGCTGTCGCCTTCTTTACCTTGTTCTGCGATAGAGTCAGTAAAGATTTGTGCGTAGATTGGGATGTTTGTGTCTTGAGATACAGTCTTCATTGGACGGTCATCCACACTTGATTCTACAAAGAGGGAAGGAGTTTTTGTTTGGCGAAGTTTTTCAACCAAAGTCTTGATTTGGTCAGGTGTTCCTTCTTCTTCAGTGTTGATTTCCCAGATATAGGCACTTGGGACACCGTAGGCTTTAGAGAAGTATTTGAAGCATCCTTCGCTGGTTACGATGAGTTTTTTCTCAGCAGGGATGTTGTTAAATTTCTCTTTAGCTTCCTTGTCAAGTTTGTCTAGCTTATCAGTATATTCTTTGAGATTTTTTTCGTAGAATTCCTTGTTGCTAGGGTCTTTAGCGCTCAATTGTTTTGCGATATTTTTAGCAAAGATCATACCGTTTTCAAGGTTAAGCCAAGCGTGTGGGTCTTCTTTGCCTTTTTCGTTTTGGCCTTCAAGGTAGATAACATCAACGCCTTCGCTGACTGCAAAGTAGTCTTTGTTTTCAGTTTTCTTGGCATTTTCTACCAATTTTGTAAACCAAGCATTGCCACCAGTTTCAAGATTGATACCGTTGTAGAAAATCAAATCAGCTTGAGATGTTTTCTTAACGTCTTCAGGAAGTGGTTCGTATTCGTGTGGGTCTTGACCAACAGGAACGATACTGTGAAGATCAATCTTGTCACCAGCAATATTTTTAGTAATATCAGCGATGATTGAGTTTGTAGCAACAACTTTTAGTTTTTGACCAGAAGCTGCATCTTTTTTTCCACTTGCACATGCTACAAGAGCGATGACGGAAAGAAAGAGAACGAGTAATGTACCTAATTTTTTCATTAGATCCTCCAATTTATTGGGGTTTTGCCCCTTATTTTAACAAATGTTTATTTTTCAGTTTCAAATATCGTTGTTTTGGAGCGATAAAGAAGCTAATGAGAAAGAAACTAGCAGCTGTGAGCACGATACTAGAACCTGCCGCAACGTTAAAGCTATAACCGATAAAGAGTCCCAAAACTGAAGCTATCGCTCCAAAGGTTGAGGAAAGGAAAATCATGCTTTTCAGGCTATTAGCATAAAGATAAGCAGTTGCAGCTGGGGTAATCAGCATGGCTACAATCAGGATAGTTCCGACACTTTGCATGGCTGTCACAGACACGAGAGTCAGGAGTACCATGAGAAGGTAGTGATAGAAATTGACAGGCATTCCCATGGCTTTAGCCAAGAGTTCATCAAAGGAAGTTATCAAGAGTTGCTTGAAGAAAATCCAGATTAACAAGAGAATGACTGCCCCAACACCCATAGTAATAAACATATCCGTATCTTGGACGGCTAGGATATTACCAAAAAGGATATGGAAAAGGTCAGTTGAACTTTTAGCGACACTAATCAAGATGATACCGAGGGCTAAGAAAGAAGAAAAGGTAATGCCGATGGCGGTATCGCTTTTGATAATCGAGTTCCCCTTGATGTAGGTAATGATGATAGCAGCTAGCAATCCAAAGACAATGGCTCCGATAAAGAAGTCAACGCCCAAGATGAAGGAGAGGGCTACACCTGGCAAGACAGCATGTGAAATGGCATCTCCCATGAGTGACATCCCGCGTAGGATGATAAAACATCCCACAGCTCCAGCTACGACCCCGATGACAATAGCCGTTATCAAGGCATTTTGTAAGAAATGGAATTTTTGTAATCCATCGATAAATTCTGCAATCATAGGTCACCTCCATTGAAAAATAGTCGATTACCGTAAGCTTCTTTGAGATTGGATTCGGTAAAGGTTTCTTTGGTTGGACCAAAGGCAATCACTTCTCGATTGACAAGCAAGACTTGATCGAAGTAGTGGGGAACCTTGCTGAGGTCGTGGTGGACGATGAGAACCGTCTTTCCAGCTTTTTTCAGATCTCTCAGCGTATTCATGATGATTTCCTCACTGACTGAGTCAATCCCAACAAAGGGTTCATCCAAGAGGATATAGTCGGCTTCCTGCACCAGACATCTGGCAATCAAGACCCGCTGGAATTGACCTCCAGACAGTTGACTGATTTGACGTTCAGCGTAGTCAGCTAGACCGACAATTTCAAGGGCCTCTTGCACTTTCTTCCAATGTTTAGCTTTTAAACTGTGAAAGAGAGGAATAGAGGGAAATAGTCCTAGCGAGACACATTCCTTGACCTTGATGGGAAAGTTGTAGTCGATATTGATTTTTTGTTCGACATAGGCGATTCGATGTAAGGATTTTTTAACTTCCTTGTCATCGAGAAATGCCTGACCTTGATGTGGGATAATTCCCAGCATCCCTTTTAATAATGTTGATTTCCCAGCACCGTTTGGACCAATGATACCGGTAATTGTTGGTCCTTGGAGCACTAGTGAAATATCCTTAAGTGCCAACGTTTCTTTGTAGGAGACACTGAGGTTTTCGATACGTATCATACAGTTGTATTCCTCCTGTCTCTTAATATACCTTAAAAAAAAAATTAAGTCAAGTTAATTTTTGAAAAAATTAAAATAATAACTGAAAAACAATAGAAAATATCAGTTCATTTTTAATTGCATTCCCAGGTAATTTTTGTTAAGCTAAAAACAAGTATAAATGAAAGCGAGAACAAGATGACACGTTATCAAGATGATTTTTATGATGCTATCAATGGAGAATGGCAACAGACAGCTGAAATTCCAGCAGATAAGTCTCAAACGGGAGGTTTTGTTGATTTAGACCAAGAAATTGAAGACTTGATGTTGGCGACAACAGACAAGTGGTTGGCAGGAGAAGAGGTTCCTGAGGATGCTATCTTGGCAAACTTTGTCAAATACCACCGCCTAGTTCGTGATTTTGACAAGAGAGAAGCTGACGGTATCACACCTGTTTTGCCACTTCTTAAAGAATTTCAAGAATTGGAGACTTTTGAGGATTTTACAGCTAGACTAGCAGAGTTTGAGCTTGCTGGTAAACCTAACTTCCTTCCTTTTGGTGTCTCACCAGACTTTATGGATGCTAGAATCAATGTTCTATGGGCTAGCGCTCCAAGCACGATTCTGCCAGATACGACCTACTATGCAGAAGACCATCCTCAGCGCGAAGAGCTCTTGACTCTTTGGAAAGAAACTAGCACAAATCTTCTCAAGGCTTATGATTTCTCTGATGCAGAAATTGAAGACTTGCTAGAGAAAAGACTAGAATTGGACCGTCGAATTGCGGCAGTGGTGCTCTCTAATGAAGAAAGTTCAGAGTATGCTAAACTCTACCATCCATATGCTTACGAAGATTTCAAGAAATTCGCACCTGCCCTACCTTTGGATAACTTCTTCCAAGCCGTTCTTGGACAAGTACCAGACAAGGTGATTGTAGACGAGGAACGTTTCTGGCAAGCAGCAGACCAATTCTATAGTGAAGAGGCATGGCCTCTCCTCAAGGCAACCTTGATTTTGAGTGTGGTTAATCTCTCAACAAGCTATTTAACAGAAGAAATCCGTGTCTTGTCAGGTGCCTATAGCCGTGCGCTTTCAGGAGTTCCAGAAGCCAAAGACAAGGTCAAGGCAGCCTACCAGCTAGCACAAGGTCCATTCAAACAAGCCTTGGGTCTCTGGTATGCCCATGAAAAATTCTCTCCAGAAGCCAAAGCAGACGTGGAGAAAAAAGTGGCAACTATGATTGATGTCTATAAGGAACGCTTGGCAAAAAATGACTGGCTGACTCCAGAAACTCGTGACAAGGCCATCGTCAAACTCAATGTCATCAAGCCTTATATTGGTTACCCAGAAGAATTGCCAGAACGCTACAAGGACAAGGTAGTGGATGAAAATGCTAGTCTTTTTGACAATGCTCTAGCCTTTGCGCGTGTGGAAATCAAGCACAGTTGGAGCAAGTGGAACCAGCCTGTAGACTACAAGGAATGGGGCATGCCTGCTCATATGGTCAATGCCTACTATAATCCACAGAAGAACTTGATTGTCTTCCCAGCAGCTATTTTACAGGCGCCTTTCTATGATTTGCATCAGTCATCATCTGCTAACTACGGTGGTATTGGGGCAGTTATTGCTCATGAAATTTCCCACGCTTTTGACACCAACGGAGCTTCCTTTGATGAAAATGGTAGTCTCAAGGATTGGTGGACAGAGAGCGACTATGCCGCCTTCAAGGAGAAAACACAAAAAGTTATTGACCAATTTGATGGACAAGATTCTTATGGAGCAACCATCAACGGTAAATTGACTGTATCAGAAAACGTTGCTGACTTGGGAGGAATCGCTGCAGCGCTTGAAGCAGCTAAGAGAGAACCAAACTTCTCAGCAGAAGAGTTCTTCTACAACTTCGGTCGCATCTGGCGCATGAAAGGTCGTCCAGAATTTATGAAACTCTTGGCTAGCGTTGATGTGCACGCACCAGCCAAACTCCGTGTCAATGTACAAGTACCAAACTTCGATGATTTCTTTACAACCTATGATGTCAAAGAAGGAGACGGTATGTGGCGTTCACCAGAAGAGCGCGTGATTATTTGGTAATGCAAAAAATCTAGTCATCAGAAAAAGGCATCCAATCAGGTGTGAGAACCTTGATAGGATGCCTTTTATAATTGAAAGATTTGCTGGATAGTTTACTTAAATTGCGCTATTGATTGTCATCATCTTGCTAGAAAAAAGGATTGAAGGTTTTTTCGTGAGCAATAGTAGTAGCTGGACCATGTCCTGGATAAACATCGTAGTTTGGCAGGGTGAAAAGTTGGGTCTGTATACTATGAAGGAGTTGCTCCATGCTACCAGTCGGAAGGTCTGTTCGTCCGATGGTTTCACGGAATAGGGCATCTCCTGTCAAGACTAGGTGAGCATCAGGAAAGACTAGGGAAACACCACCGATAGAATGTCCTGGTGTTGGTAAGACGGTGAAACGAAATTCCTCCAGCTGATATTCCTCATGAAAGACAAAGGTGTGTTCTGCAGGTTTTGCGACCACATCTGCCATATCATCGTGGCGAGGAAGCCCAGAGAGATTATCGATAGGAGTATAGAGCCAGCTGGCTTCACTCTCTGCAATATAGACCGGAGGATTGCCAAAAGTTTCGCGAACCAAGTCCAGACTCATGATATGGTCATAATGGGCGTGGGTAAGGAGAATAGCGCAGATCGGTTTGTTGATGTTCTCTATTGTCTGACGAATGGCTTCCCAATGGCTACCAGGATCGACGACGATGAGGTGTTTTTCGCCTTCTAGGTAATAGGTGTTTTCATAGGCAACAGGATTCACGGTTTTATGGATTTTCATACTAGCTCCAATCTCAAAGAATGTACTAATACTCTTCGAAAATCTCTTCAAACCGCGTCAACTTTATCTACAACCTCAAAGCGGTGCTTTGAGCAACCTGCGGCTAGTTTCCTAGTTTGCTCTTTGATTTTCATTGAGTATAAATTAAGTATAGCACAGTTGGGGAGAATAAGCTGGAAAAGGAAATAGGTCTAGAAAGAAGAAGATGGTTTGGATAAAAAATAAGCCTCGAGTTAGTTCGAGGCTTAAACTGTTTTAATTACCAGCATAATATTTTTGGATTCCCTTGACAATCCCTTCAACTAGTTTATCTTGGTAGTCACTGCTGCGGATTTTTTGGTTTTCTTCCGGATTATCCATATATCCCATCTCTAGCAAAACAGCTGGTTTAGCTGTTTCACGGAGAACAGCAAAGGTTGCTTGCAAGAGCCCAGCATCCCTAGCTCCAGTTTCAGCTAGCAGTGAAGAATGGATATCGGCTGCGAGACGATTACTTTCACTCATCCGTTCAGGGTTGTTGTGCCAATCCTTGTTAATCTTGCTAGGGAAACCAGGTTCATCCTTGTAAGAATAGGTCTGGATACCCAGATTAACGGTTGTATCATTCCCTTTTGCATTGAAATGAAGGCTGATGAAAAAGTCTGAATTGGTCTTGTTGACCATACGAGAACGCTCGGTAATAAAATCAACATCTATGTCACTGTCTCGAGAGGTGAGAACGGTATAGCCGAGTCCTTCTAGTCGTTTACGTAGCTTACGATAAACCTGTAGGTTCAATTCTTTTTCAGCTATGCCATAGTAATAAGCCCCGCGATCCTTACCACCGTGACCTGGATCGAGAAAGATAGTTTTAGAGTAATGTCCTTTTTGAAAACCTTGTGCTAATTCACGAACCCATTTTCCATTCCCTTGGAAGAGCTGGTTTTTACCATCCACAGCATAGGTTCCTGTAACATACACACCATCGTCCTTAAGATAGTACCAAGCTTGATAGTCTGGGTCGTAGATCCATTCCTTATGGGCCATGTAGCCACCAGATTTGAGGTAGTAGGAACCAATCCATTGTTTTTGGGCATAGCGTCCGCCAGATTTTAGGTAAAACCAACTAGAGTAGTTTTGGTCGTAGACCCATTCCCTATCTGCCATAGCACCACTGGATTTGAGGTAGTAATCGCCTTTCCAGACATTGGCCAACATTCTACCGTAGCCATCAAAAGCATACCACTTGCCATTGATTTGGCTCCATTGGTTGGATAAATATTTACCTGAACCATTGATATAGTACCAATTATTTCCCATTTGGTACCAGCTGTTTTCAAGCAAGTAGCCATGACTATCAAAGAAATAACCATCATAGAGAGTATCTGTAAATTTGACCCCAGTTTGACTATAAAAAGTCCACTTGTTCCCCTCTTTTACCCAGCCAGTTTGTATAGGTTGATTGGGTTTAGTTTCCCTAGAAAGAGAAGGTTTGCTTTCTTGCTCACTTGAACTAGCTGTGCTCGACGAAGTTTCTGTACTAGCTTGAGAATTGCTAGTAGAAGTATTTGTAGAACTGTTAGTAGAATGACTAGTGGAAGTATTTATTGAGCTACTAGTTGAACTAGTCATAGGGGCAGTAGTGGAATGACTCGTATCGTCAGCTAAAACGACTTGGCTTGATAAGCCAAGAACAGCCAAGGCTAAAAGTGTCAGTCTTTTGTGTGATTTCATGTTGTTTGCCTTTCTAGAGAGATGAAATTTCAGTAATTATCGTAAAAAAACTGTTTATATTACCATTATACATTAAAAGGTTAGAAAATTACCAAAATATCAAACCTTATTTTAAAAAAGATGGAGAAAATAAGGATTAAAAATCCAAAAAATACTTTTTTTTTTTAGCAAAATTTAAAAATATGTTATAATAAAAGAAAAATAATAAAAGGAGATTTTTATGAAAAAAAGTGAATGGATTGATGCTTTTGAATCAATTCAAGGAAGGAAACCTACTCCTCAAGAGTTTCAGGAGGCTATGGAAAGACAGGAATTTGTGGATGAAGTAGATACTCATTGTCCAAAATGTAAGATGGATAATCCGACAGGAAGTCCATTTTGTCCTAACTGTGGTACAAAAATGGATGGTTCTGTAAATCGTGTTTTGGATTCAGCGGCAGGAATAACTGGTTCTATAGCAGATAAGATTAATGCTTTTACAGGAGGAGATGGTCAAGTTGAGCTGAAAATGCGTGATTTATTTAGTCAGGCGTTTAAATCTCATACTCGTTCAGAAGCAGAGTCTATATTTGCTTGTGGCTCTGCAAATACAACTCCTCTTCCTGAGGACATTTCAAAAGAATGGCCAAAACCTTGGTATTTTGTTAGAGTATTTGGAGTGCTTGCGTTAACAACAATTGCTCTTTACCTAATGTATGTAAATTTTAATAATTATAATGCGTTTCCGGGTTTGATTTTTGTGTCATCTCTTGCAGGAGCTATACCAGTTTTGTTCTTTTATTTTGAATGTAATTCTCCGAGAAATATTGATATTATGTCAGTTATAGAGATATTTTTCTTAGGTGGTGTATTGTCTTTACTGTTGACACTGATAATTGGAACAATATTTCCTGGAGGTACTGGTGAATTGATTCCATCTATGATAACAGGTTTAGTTGAAGAAGTTGGTAAGGTACTTGCAACAGCTTATTTTATTCAAAAATTTAAAGATAAGCGCTATATTTTAAATGGTTTATTAATTGGAGGAGCAGTAGGTGCAGGATTTGCAGTATTTGAAACAGCAGGTTATGTTTTTCAAAGTGCTTTGATACCATTCAATTATGAAGGAGTAACGACGTTTCTTTTTAATCCCAATCCTACTTCTCCTCTCTCAACTGCAATTTTCCGAGGAATGTTAGCATTTGGAGGTCATGTTGCTTGGGCGGCAGTCACAGGTGCCGGACTTATGATGGCATTAAAGAATCAAAAGGTATTTTCATGGAATGCAATCTGGTCTGGAGAATCATTTAGATTTCTAATCTTGGTAATTGTTTTACATGGTTTGTGGGATATGGATTTTGTCTCTTTGCCAGTTGATAATCAAGGAAATTTAATAGCAACAGTAGAGCAAATTTCACAGGCTGAAATGATTAAATATATTCAATATGGTTCTCTAGCCATTCTCGTTTGGATTATTATTTTAGTAATTATTAATCGTGGATTAAAAGAAATTAATGCTATAACAAAAGAGAGTAATACTTTAAGGCTAAATGAAAGAGGTCAATAATGAAAAACAAATTTATATTTTTACTTTTATCTACTAGTTTATTTCTAACTGCTTGTAGACCTGCAACAAAAAAAACAGAAAAGCCAGTAGAAACTTCATCAAGTAAAGTAGAACAGAGTCAGTCAACTTCAGATGATAAAACAAAAGCAGACTCTCCAGAAGAGAAAAAAACAGCCCCATTTGATCAAGTAAACAAATTCGACAATACTAAATCAAGTAAAGGTGTACTTGATGACAAAGGAATTTATCGTTATGATTTTTTAAATAAAGATGATGCGGTTTATGATGCAATGTCTTACCAAGAAATAAAAGACATACTTCCTGTACATGAACAAAAACAGATAGATGTTACTCTTGCTACAAACTTTACTATCGCTGGACATAATTTTAACTTCAAAGATTTGACAGTTGATAAGTTATCAAATTTATTAATTGGGCAAGACTTCAGTAATCGAACAACAGAGGTTTCAGGAGGTAAAACAGCTACAGGTAGTATACAATTGCCTGATTCAAAAATAGAGATTCAATTCAATTCTGTTAATCAGGAGAGAAGAAAAAATCTTATCGGTAATACATTGATTACTGCTATATCTGTTTCTAATGATGAATTTTTTAGAAGCGGTGAAAAAGAAGATTTTGGTGAGAAAGTTGCATACGAGGGGATTAATTTAAATATAACTCGAACACAGTTCCTCGAAAATATAAAAATTAAAAATCCTATTTTGAATGGACAATCATTCAATAAAGGAAAAGAGTTTAAAAAAGATGCTAGCAGAACAGAAATTTCATATTTCTTACAAAAAAGAGATCTTAAAATTCCTAATTCAAACGACTCATTTGTAAAATTTACATTTGAAAATGATATTTTACAAAGTATTGATGTCGTTGCAGATCCAAGTTATCTAGGAATTTCAACAGAGTAAAAGGTTCTTACTCTAAAAAAACAAACTAACAAGACTGGTTACCTGTCCTAGATAGGTAACTGGTTTTTCTTTTGGGATGAATCCTCTTTTTCTAGTTTTCATATTCTTAAAAAAGTGATAAAATGGTAGGAAGAATTGGAGAGTAGAGATGCCGAAAGAAGTGAATTTAACAGGCGATGAAGTTGTCGCTTTAACACAGAAATATTTATCGGAAGAAGATGTGGCTTTTGTCCATAAGGCCTTGGTTTATGCCGTTGAATGCCATAGTGGTCAATATCGCAAATCAGGTGAGCCTTATATCATTCACCCTATCCAAGTAGCAGGTATTTTAGCCAAACTCAAGCTGGATGCTGTAACGGTAGCTTGTGGTTTCTTGCATGATGTGGTAGAAGATACAGATGCGACCTTGGACGATTTGGAAAGAGAGTTTGGTCCTGATGTGCGGGTAATCGTAGATGGGGTTACCAAGCTTGGTAAAGTTAAATACAAGTCTCACGAAGAGCAGTTGGCAGAAAATCATCGCAAGATGCTCATGGCCATGTCTGAGGATATCCGTGTTATCTTGGTCAAACTGTCTGACCGCCTGCACAATATGCGGACCCTGAAACATCTTCGAAAAGACAAGCAGGAGCGCATTTCCAAAGAAACTATGGAAATCTATGCTCCACTTGCCCACCGTTTGGGGATTTCCAGTGTCAAATGGGAGTTGGAAGACTTATCTTTCCGTTATCTCAATCCGACAGAGTTTTACAAGATTACCCATATGATGAAGGAAAAGCGCAGAGAGCGTGAAGCCTTGGTGGATGAGGTGGTCACAAAATTAGAGGAATATACGACAAATCGTCATCTAAATGGGAAGATTTACGGTCGTCCCAAGCATATTTACTCGATTTTCCGCAAAATGCAGGATAAGAGAAAACGTTTTGAGGAAATCTATGACCTGATTGCCATTCGCTGTATTTTAGATACCCAAAGTGATGTTTATGCCATGCTTGGTTATGTGCATGAACTTTGGAAACCAATGCCAGGTCGTTTCAAAGACTATATCGCTAACCGCAAGGCCAATGGTTATCAGTCTATCCATACGACTGTCTATGGGCCAAAAGGGCCGATTGAATTCCAGATTCGGACCCAGGAAATGCACGAGGTGGCTGAGTACGGGGTTGCGGCTCACTGGGCTTATAAGAAGGGCATCAAGGGGCAGGTTAACAGCAAGGAATCAGCCATTGGTATGAACTGGATCAAGGAGATGATGGAGCTCCAAGACCAGGCTGATGATGCCAAGGAATTTGTGGATTCAGTTAAGGAAAACTATCTGGCAGAGGAGATTTATGTCTTTACCCCAGATGGAGCTGTCCGTTCCCTTCCCAAAGATTCAGGACCGATTGACTTTGCCTATGAAATCCATACAAAAGTCGGGGAAAAAGCGACTGGTGCCAAGGTCAATGGTCGCATGGTTCCACTGACAACCAAGCTCAAGACAGGGGATCAGGTTGAAATTGTCACCAACCCCAATTCCTTTGGGCCGAGCCGTGACTGGCTCAACATGGTCAAGACCAGCAAGGCGCGTAACAAGATTCGTCAGTTCTTTAAAAACCAAGATAAGGAATTGTCTGTCAACAAGGGTCGTGAAATGCTGATGGCTCAGTTCCAAGAAAATGGCTATGTGGCCAATAAATTCATGGACAAGCGTCATATGGACCAAGTTCTGCAAAAGACCAGCTACAAGACAGAAGAATCCCTCTTTGCAGCCATTGGTTTTGGAGAAATCGGTGCTATTACTGTCTTTAACCGTCTGACTGAAAAGGAACGCCGTGAAGAAGAACGTGCCAAGGCCAAGGCGGAAGCAGAAGAGCTTGTCAAAGGTGGCGAGATCAAGGTTGAGAACAAAGAAACCCTCAAGGTTAAGCATGAGGGTGGAGTGGTCATTGAAGGTGCCTCAGGTCTCCTAGTGCGGATTGCCAAGTGTTGTAATCCTGTTCCTGGCGATGATATTGTCGGCTACATTACCAAGGGTCGTGGTGTGGCTATTCACCGTGTGGACTGTATGAACCTGCGCGCTCAAGAAAACTACGAGCAACGTCTCCTTGATGTGGAATGGGAAGACCAGTATTCAAACTCAAATAAGGAGTATATGGCCCATATCGATATTTATGGCCTCAACCGTACAGGACTGTTGAATGATGTACTGCAAGTTCTTTCAAACACAACCAAGAATATCTCAACAGTCAACGCCCAACCAACCAAGGATATGAAGTTTGCTAATATCCATGTGTCCTTCGGTATTGCCAACCTCTCTACATTGACCACGGTCGTGGACAAGATTAAGAGTGTGCCAGAAGTTTACTCTGTCAAACGGACTAACGGTTAATTGCCCTAGCTCTTACTAGAAAGGCTATTATGAAAATCATTATCCAAAGGGTTACAAAAGCCCAAGTGAGTATCGAAGGTCAGGTTCAGGGAAAAATCAATCAGGGACTCTTATTGCTGGTTGGTGTTGGACCAGAGGACCAAGAGGAAGATTTGGACTATGCTGTGAGAAAGCTTGTCAACATGCGGATTTTTTCAGACGCAGAAAGTAAGATGAACCTGTCTGTCAAAGATATTGAAGGAGAAATCCTTTCTATTTCTCAGTTTACCCTCTTTGCGGACACCAAGAAAGGCAATCGTCCAGCCTTCACAGGCGCAGCCAAGCCTGATATGGCATCAGATTTCTATGATGCATTCAATCAAAAATTAGCGGAAGAAGTTCCCGTTCAGACAGGTATCTTTGGAGCGGATATGCAGGTTGAGCTGGTCAATGACGGTCCAGTTACCATTATCCTTGATACGAAAAATAGATAAGAAAGACCAAGCCCAGTCGGCTTGGTTTTTCTTATCTATCACAAAATACTCCAAAATGAAATCGTTTCTTGATAGGCTTTTGGGAAGTCTCTTTTCAGGCTTTGGCTTATGCGATAGGAAGAGATGAGATGACCTAGGATTAGGAGAGTTCCCAGAAGGAAAAGTGGGATACCCCTTAAAAACAGCAAGGAGAGAATGATCAGGCTATCCCATAGAAGGATTTGTAAGGCAAAGCGCCAGAATCTCGGTCTAATCTGGGAATAAAGGTGACTAAAGTGGTCACAAAGTTGGTTGGAAAGATAGGTCAATAGCACAGGATGAAAGAAAATGAGCCAACCACTATAAATCAACATCCAATCCCAAGTAAGTCCCTCTTTAAATGTCAAAAATGCCAGCATGATTCCATCAATGACAAGGAGTTGAATGCTTTTGATGAAGATGATTTTTTTCATGCTAGAACCTCCTTCTCCTTAGAGACACTTCCATAAAGAAATGCGTTTGTCATAAAAGTCTGGATAGTTGTTTCTTAGGTAGTCCGCTGTCCTATAATAAAAAGTAGAATGGCAAGCAGTGATGATTGGCATAAGAGAGTAAAAACGCTGAGAACTAACGAAGGCTAAAAGGACAAAAAATAGAAAGTCGCTGATGAGCACCCCTAAATAGTAGAAGCGAATCTTTTTATTGATTTGAGGATAAATCTCAGCGAATTGATGTTTGAGTCGGACAACCAAGCGAAATAACAGGAGTCCTTGAGCAAGGATGAAAATAAAACCAGTGAGCAAGAGCCAGCCCAAAGCTGTCTCGGGTCTAGTGCTGAAGAATGCAAATAGTAGCAAATCGATAACTGCAATTGCTGTAAAATGGATTCTACAGAGTTTTTTCATAAGATGACCTCCCTCTTTTATCTAGCTTCATTCTACTCCAAAAGAATGGGAGTTTCAACTAAAATGATAAAAAATTTTAGTAAGGAGATTCTATTCGATTTCTTTATTTGAGTTTCCTCTTATTGTTCCACTTCTTCATCATTCCAGACAAATAAAGCTCCGATTGCATTGAGGATATAAAAGATGTATTTTCCGATATTGGCGAAATTTCCTTGAATGCCAGCCTTTGTCAGCTGCACAAAATTGTAAATCAACCAAAATCCCCACTGAGTTGTCAGTTTCAATGCATTCAAAGCATTTGCAATGAGGGACAGTGCAAAGGCAATAGTTGTCACGTAGGCAAGTAGATTCATCTTACTACCATAGCCGATATAGTTAGTCACAAAGGCGAAGAGGAAGGCGATGATGGAAATGATAATGGCCGCTAATTTTAGCTGTTTTTGGCTCATTTGGTTGGGTCTGCCTTCTTGCGAAGCTTCCCATTTCTTAATAGCAAAGGTATAAATGAGGAAGGTGACGGGATAGGTGATAATAGCCGCCTTATTTCCAAGGATATAATCAATGGTACCAGACAAAATGGTATTAATAATACCAAAGTAATTTCCCCATTTGCTTAATTTCCCCGTGAAACGAGTGGACAACATGGAAATCCCAACGTTGGTTACGGAAATGAATCCAAAGGGAACAAGAGCTGTCCATGGTCCCCAGTCTACGAATTTGTCGAGTCGTGAGTTGAGGTAACCAGATGCGATCGCAATTCCAACGACCAAAGCAACCCCAAAGAGGTCAAACCATTTGGATGTCGCAAAAATTTTTAGTGATTTTTTCATAGGTTAAGGTATCTTTCTTGTTTTTTACATCGATTTTATAACAAAATGAAAGTAAAATCAAATAATAGAAATAAAACCCTGAAAATTAAACTTTCAGGGTTGGTAGGGGGACTTGAGAAATTAGTTGATTTTCTCGACATAGAGTTGTTTGGCAATGTCCATATTCACTTGTAAATCTTCATTTTTAGTGAGGATAGTGAAGGTATTGCTGAAGCCATCAAACTGCTTGACTTGGAGCGAATCACCGATGTGAAGTGAGTGTTTATCCAAATAATTGAGAATGTCAAAACTATCGTGCACCCGAGTCAGGTGGTAGGCGCCAGCTTCCTTGATGTCAGCTAGTGGCAGGTTATTGATTTCAACTAGGAGTTCTCCCTTGGCAGGAATGGTTCCTCCGTGGGGGCAGGTTTTAGGGAAACCTAGCAATTTATCCAGTCTTTCCACGAACAGGTCAGATACAGTGTGTTCCAAGACCTCAGCTTCCTCGTGAATCTGGTCACTTGTATAGTCTAAATGATGAACTAGAAAAACTTCAATCAAGCGGTGTTTACGATAGAGCTCAGAGACCAGTTTGAGGCCGAGGTCAGTCAGTAGATAGCCACATTCCTTGTCCTTAAGGATGAGATTTTCGCTCTTCATCCGTTTAATCATTTCAGTTACGGCAGGGGGAGAGACTTGCATGCGGGCAGCAATTTCCTTGTTGGTAATCTTATGCAAATCTATGCCAATTTCATAAATACATTTTAGATAGTCTTCTTTATTCGGGGTCATTCGCTTCCTCTTGTCTAATATCTTTATCTAGTATATCAAAAAAAGCTAGATTTCTCTAGCTGTGACTTTTTATGTTATACTTATTGCAAGAGAAAAAACGAGGAGATGGATATGACGAAAATAGCTCTTCTTTCAGATATTCATGGAAATACCACCGCCTTGGAGGCTGTTTTGGCAGATGCTCGGCAGCGAGGAGTGGACGAATACTGGCTTTTGGGAGACATTCTCATGCCAGGGACAGGGCGTAGAAGGATTTTGGACTTGTTGGCTCAACTACCGATTACGGCTAGAGTTTTGGGAAACTGGGAAGACAGTTTGTGGCATGGTGTCCGCAAGGAATTGGATAGTACTCGTCCCAGTCAACGCTATCTCTTGCGCCAGTGTCAGTATGTTTTAGAGGAAATTTCCCTAGAAGAAATTGAACTGCTCCACAATCAACCTCTCCAGATTCATCGTCAGTTTGGGGATTTGACGGTGGGAATTAGCCATCATCTTCCTGATAAGAACTGGGGGAGAGAGTTGATTCACACTGGAGAACAAGAGGATTTTGACCGCTTGGTGACCAATCCGCCTTGTGATATTGCTGTCTATGGTCATATCCACCAGCAGTTGCTTCGTTACGGGACTGGTGGGCAATTGATTGTCAATCCAGGTTCGATTGGGCAACCTTTCTTTCTAGATGCCCAGTTGCGGAAGGACTTACGGGCCCAGTATATGATTTTGGAGTTTGATGACAAGGGCTTGGTAGATATGGACTTCCGACGGGTGGACTACGATGTGGCAGCTGAATTGCAGCTAGCTAAAGACCTCAAACTTCCCTATTTTGAGGTTTACTATGAAAGTCTGGTCAATGGTATCCACCATACTCATCATCAGGAATTTCTGAGAGGATTGGCCCAGAAAGAGGGCTATGATAGGGAATTAGATGCTTGGTTGAAAAGTGGTAATAATTGACATTACAACCAAAAAGGGTATAATAAAAGAAAGAGAAGAGTAGAGGTAGGCTAGCCTCGTAAAAAGGAGAAGAGTATGCAAATTCCAAGTAGATTTACCATTGCGACTCATATGCTGATAATCATTGCTCTAGAGGGGAAGGAAAGCAAGGTGACCAGTGATTTTCTGGCTGCTAGTGTCGGGGTCAATCCTGTCATTATCAGAAAGACCTTGTCCCAGTTGAAGAAGGCTGAACTGATTTCAGTAGCGCGCGGAACAGGGGGAACAGAGATTGTTAAGGATCTCAAAGACATTAGTCTTTTAGATGTTTATCAAGCGGTCGAATGTCTTGGTAAGACAGGCCAACTCTTCAGTTTCCATGACAATCCAAATCCAAATTGCCCAGTTGGAGCTCATATTCATGATGTTTTAGATCAAAAATTGGAGAGAATCCAGCTGGCTATGGAGGCTGAACTTGGTCAGACCAGTCTAGAGCAAGTCGTGGCTGATGCAGAGAGTCAGATGAAGGAGTGATTTCTTCTTTAAAACAAAAAAAGCTTGTGAGAAGGTTTATACCTTTTCATAAGCTTTTTATCTATTTTTCCATGCTTGGTAACGGGTATCAATCAATAATTGGGTAAGGCGTCTCATGGTTTCCCTTTTTTCTGGAGTGAGGGATTGAGCTTGGACAAAGAGATGATGGATGTGTTCAATAGCTTTGAAGGAAGATAGGTCATTGATGGAGTTAATGCCAGCATCTAGAATAGTTCCAAAGAAGAGGTCGAAGTAGAGCTGGAGTTCTTCATCAGGGACTGTGGCCACCCACTCCTTGAAGGTTGTGTCGACTTGTTGGCTATCACTGTTGGTCTTATCCAGTTGGACAAAGTGCTTGTCCTCAATTTGCCAACTAAAGGTATCGTGCTGGGCGATACCACCTAAGGCAGTACTCTGAACGATAATTTGGTGGGCAGGAATTTCCAGTATCATACCGATAATGGAACCTTGTGGAATGAAGACCTTTGTTCTATCCATTAGCCTTTGATAGCCCTCGGTCTGTGTCAGTTCTTTGTGAAGACCAGGCGCATCAAAGGTATAAACTGCTGTGATTTGATTTTGCAAGTTACTCTCAATTTGACTAGCAGCATAGATAGCTAGATTTCCTCCCTTGGAATGCCCAGCCAGAATGACCTTTTGCTTAGGATGGTGGACAAAAAAGTTCTCTAAATAGCATAGGGCGTGCTTTTGAGCAGGAATTTCCTTCATATAGGTCATGTGGAAATCTTCCTTCCAGCCAATGATACTGTCATCAGTCCCTCGAAAGACAATCAGATAGGTATCGAAAGTGAGGCGGTAGGTCATAGCCGCAAATTGCTTTTGCAGTTCAGGGTCGATGTCGTTGATAAAATAGGAGAGTTTGCAATTTTTGAAGCGCTTGTGTTGAGCTAGCTCATCCAATAGCTGGAGGCGATTTTTGCTGGTCAACATGCTGGGTTCCCTTGGAACCTGAAGTGCCAAGTCTAAAAGTCGCTGAGGACTTGCGGAGACTAGATTATCAAAGGAGAGGTAGGTGGCTTCTGTTAAGGCTAGGATGTCTAACTCATTCAAAGGAAGGTCGTAAAAGGAATCGTGTGCGACATCTTTCAGATAGTCAAAAATATTGGCCATAGGAGCTCCTTTCTCTATGTTTATCCTACCATATTTACATAGAATTAGCTAGTAGGCTTGTTTAGCCACTCTGCAAAATGACCTAGTAGTTAGGGATTGATTCAGATATACAGAAGACAGATTGCTTTTATTTCAACCCTCTAAATGAGCTAACTTGGATATTTTTGTTATCAATGCCATTTTCCTTTAAAAAATTCTTCATCTCATTTACATCATCAGGCTGACCTGTGATGAGATAGCTGGCTTGATTGCCGTATTCATCAATAGCACGTTTTAAAAATGCTTGACTTTGAGAAAATTCATCGCTAGTTTTATAAGTAAAATTTGATGTTTTTTGAGCCAGTTCCTTCATCTCATTATCGAAAATAGTAACTCCTTTGTCAAAATGGTTGAGAATAATTGGAGCTTTACCAGCCCGTTCTTTGATAAGGGGGCGTAGAGCAGAAATACCAACATCAGCTGCAAAGCAAACTAGTGGCTGATTCGTATCTTTAACGGTTAAAGAGGAATCAAGCCAACTCATCTCAATCTCACTTCCAGCCGGTAAATGTGTCAAGGTTTCTTTAAAGTGGCTACCACTATTATGCGTTAGAATGAGGATTTCATCTTCATCAGGTGTGGAGGCAATGGTGAGCCATCGACTGCTCTGCTCTCCCTTAGCTTCGTTTTTCCTAGCAGCGGACGACGTATCAGGGAGTGTAAACTTAGCAAAAGCCCCAGCTTTCCAGGTTTCACGACTCGGCTTTGTGATATGAATTAAATACAGATCTCCGCTGGGGTTTTCGATGGATTTTATCGATAAAGTTTGACTTCGTCCAAGATAGGTAATGATTCCCCAAGATATAAAGCCGAGCACTCCAAGTGTAGTTAGAATAATTATGAACATTTTTTTCCCTCGTTTCATTTTTAACTCCTATAGTGTAGTAATTTTCTATGAATGAATAATATTTTTTTTCATTCAATAATTTCCAAAAAATAAAGAAAAGATTTCTTTATTTCAGTATTCCTTTAATGAAGTTGGTTGCTAGTATTTCTACAGTTTTGCTAATATCTGGAAAATCTTTTTCCGTGATATGCATATCCATGTAGTAAAATAGGTTGTAAACTTGTAAAATCTCTTGAATCTTTTCTGGAGAATACCCATCAGCCTGCATACGATTTGTAAAAGTTTTTACTAGAAATTGATGAAATGGATTTGCGACTTTGCCCTCTTCTGAGGAATAGTAGCTATGCAACTCATCTGCTATGGCAGGATTGTACCATTCTGCAAGGATTTTATTGGAAGAAACGAGTGCTCTGGACTGAGCAAAGAGTTGACTAATAAGATCAATCATATCAATTTCCCAATCCAGTTCTTCGATCATAGCTTGGCGAACATGGTTGTTTTCATCTATATAGATGTCTAGAAAAATGGCTTCTTTACTCTCGTAATAGTTATAAAAAGAGCCTACTGCCATACCAGCTTGTCTAGCAATATCTGAAATTCCTGTCGCCTTGTAACCTTTTTTCGAAAAAACGTCATAAGCCGCTGTTTTTAAAGCTTGTTTTTTGTCCAATCTGACCTCACCTCCTTCAGATATGAATGAATATCAGATTTCGTTCATTCGTATTCTAGCAAATCTTAACTGACTTGTCAATAAGAAGGATAAATGAATTAGTTTAAAGCAATTACATTTATAAACAGAAGAGTTACATAAATTTACAAGGCATTTATTTTAATGAGATTACTCATTTAAAATCTATTCCTTAAGTAAAAGAAACACGGACTAAATAAGCACAAAAAGGGAAATATAGGATAAGGCTGGAACTATAGTTAAAAATAAGGTATGATATCAATGGGATTATTCTCTATTTAGCTTTTGTTTCCGAATTTGGATTTGAAAAATAGATAGCCAAATAGTTGAGATACTAATCCATAGATTTTTTATTAAGGTTTTTATAGTTTGAACAAGAGTAAAGGAGGAGCGCATGCACAAGATTTTATTAGTAGAAGATGATCAGGTTATTCGTCAACAGGTCGGGAAAATGCTCTCTGAATGGGGATTTGAAGTGGTCTTGGTAGAAGACTTTATGGAAGTTTTGAGTCTTTTTGTCCAGTCGGAGCCTCATCTGGTCCTCATGGATATTGGACTGCCCTTGTTTAATGGCTATCACTGGTGTCAGGAAATTCGCAAGATTTCCAAGGTCCCCATCATGTTTCTGTCTTCGAGAGACCAGGCTATGGATATCGTCATGGCAATCAATATGGGGGCGGATGACTTTGTGACCAAGCCTTTTGACCAGCAGGTCCTTTTAGCCAAGGTTCAGGGCTTGTTGCGTCGTTCCTATGAGTTTGGGCGAGACGAAAGTTTACTGGAATACGCTGGTGTTATCCTCAATACCAAATCCATGGATGTACATTATCAAGGGCAAGTCTTAAATTTGACCAAGAACGAATTCCAGATTTTACGCGTTTTGTTTGAGCATGCAGGCAACATCGTAGCGCGTGATGACCTGATGCGAGAACTTTGGAACAGTGACTTTTTCATTGATGATAATACCCTCTCAGTTAATGTGGCTCGTTTGCGTAAAAAGTTGGAAGAGCAGGGCTTGGTAGGATTTATCGAGACCAAGAAAGGGATAGGGTACGGACTGAAGCATGCTTGATTGGAAACCATTTTTTCTAGCCTATCTGCGTTCCCGTAGTCGTCTGTTTGTCTATCTGATTTCTTTGACGTCTCTGCTCTTACTCTTTCAGTTTTTATTTGCCAGTTTGGGAATTTACTTTCTCTACTTTTTCCTGCTATGTTGCTTTGTAACCATCTTATTTTTCACTTGGGATATATTGGCGGAGATGCAGGTCTATCGTCAGGAACTTCTCTATGGTGATAGGGAAGCCAAGTCTCCTTTGGAAAGAGTTTTGGCTGAGAAATTAGAAGCGCGTGAGATGGAACTCTATCAGCAGAGGTCAGATTCAGAAAGAAAACTGACGGATTTGCTGGATTACTATACCTTGTGGGTCCATCAGATTAAGACCCCCATTGCAGCCAGTCAACTCTTAGTTGCAGAAGTAGCCGACCGCCAACTGAAGCAGCAATTAGAACAGGAAATTTTCAAGATTGACTCCTATACCAATCTAGTTTTACAATACCTGCGTTTAGAAAGTTTTCATGATGATTTGGTCTTAAAGCAGGTTCAAATTGAGGATTTGGTCAAGGAAATAATTCGTAAATATGCTCTTTTCTTTATTCAAAAAGGCCTAAATGTCAATCTACATGACCTTGATAAAGAAATCGTGACGGATAAGAAGTGGCTGCTAGTGGTTATTGAGCAAATCATCTCAAACAGTCTCAAGTACACCAAGGAAGGTGGTCTGGAGATTTATATGGAGGGGCAAGAGCTTTGTATCAAGGATACGGGAATCGGGATAAAAAACAGTGATGTCCTCCGAGTCTTTGAACGTGGTTTCTCAGGATATAATGGACGCCTAACCCAGCAGTCATCTGGACTTGGACTTTACCTATCTAAGAAAATTTCTGAAGAATTGGGTCACCAGATTCGCATCGAGTCTGAGGTTGGAAAAGGAACGATAGTGCGGATTCAGTTTGCTCAAGTAAAGTTAGTCCTTGATTGAGAAGAGACAATGAGTTTTTACCCAATCTCTTTTTGCTATATTTCAGGATATTTGAAGACTGTTTTTTACAAAACTAATAATAGAATTTTTAATACGGAATATAGTATAAATACTGGTTCAAAGTGAAGTTTTGTATGCTTTATACTTTTGTTGAGTATAAAATCTATAAACTAAGGGTTAATTACAAAAATTAATTTGAGATGAAGTGAATTGTAGACTTGGGAAATGTCTCCTATTCGATTTCAGAATGAATCGTTGATACAGGATTAAAAGAACTGCAGCTTTCTTTTTATTTTGAATGAGATAGGTGTATATAGATTTGTGTAACTGGTGTAGAACTGTTTCCAAGAATTTATTGAATGTATCGAATACACACATCCTATTGATTTTGAACCAGTTTTTAATTTCTAAATGTTATAATAGTTTTATCAAGTAAAAGGAGACTACCATGATTGGAGACAATATAAAATTCTTACGAAAATCACATAATCTGATATAACCAGAATTTTCACGGATTGTGGGTGTGTCACGAAATAGCCTAAATCGTTAGAAAAACTGAAAAAGCTTACTTTCAATAGAAGTGTTGGAAATATTCATTTTACATCTATCAAAGAAACATGGGATAGACCTATATTTTACAAAATAGCAAATTATATTTTGAATGATAGTAAAAACTGCAGAACTTGTGTGATTTACAATTATTGCACTCAATGTCTGAGTATCGCACTATCTGAAATAAGGAATAGTAGAGATTGTTCTGAGATATGTAAAAAAACGCATTAGCAAGGAGTATCGTATATGCTACCATATCTTAAAACTATTAGATGGTATCTCTTCTTTAATTTTCTTTTTGGTGTAGTATCGAATATCTGCACAGCTTTGTTACCGTATTTCACGCAGGCATTAATCAAAGGGGATTATCAAGTAGCTCTATATGGTTACTCTATGTCAGTGGCAGGCTATTTGAGTTGTAACTATATCCAAATGATACTTGATTGGAAGCAGGGGATTATCTTTTCGACTACTTTGAAAAATGAGTGGTTTCGTTCACTTCTGGGACTCAGTCACCACGATTTCAAGCAGAAAACAGTAGCAGAGTATATTTCCTTTCAATCTAATGACCTAGATTCGTTGGAAAAGGATTACCTTCCTCCATTGATGAGTTTTATCAAACAAATTTTACGTATCATCATTTACGCTTTCATTATTAGCAGAACAATTAATCCTATTGTATCACTGATTTTAATCTTTTCCACTGGAATTAGTATTCAAATTCCTAAAATCGTTGGGAAGTTGACCGCTAATCGTAGACAGGTTTACTTGAAAAAACAAGGAGATTACTATCGAACTTTGGAGGATTTGCTCATGGGACATCATTTGGTAAATAAACTAACTATGTCGCATTTTTTGAATCAACAAAAGAGATCTCTAAAGAATTTGCAGGATAAGTATTTTAAGTATGGTTTGACAAAAATTACAGGCATCTTATTGACAGGTGTTTCTTTTGAATTCATTAGTCTTGTTCTGTTTATTTATTTAGCCTACTCTCTATCTCACCAGCAACTCGGTATTCCTGAGGTGGTGGCGAGTTTCGGATATATTAATGCTTTTTCTGAACCAATACAGGAAATCCTTTATGATTTACAAATGTTAGAGTCCGTAAAGCCTGTAATCAAGAGTTTTCAAAACATTGTTGGGAGACCCGTTTCAGTTCAAGCACCTCAACATTCTTTTGATACGATTACTTTGAAAAATATTTCCAAACAACTGGGAGAATCAAAATTGATAATTACTTCCGCTACGATTCAAAAAGGGGATAAAATTGCGCTTATTGGTAAGAATGGGTCTGGAAAAAGTAGTCTTCTCAACATTTTAAATGGAACAGATGAAGATTTTGAAGGACAAATTGTGCTAGATGGGCTTGTTTTGGACCATCTTTGGGGAAGATTCGGTATGATTCTGCAACAAGAACATACATTTATTTCAAGTTATGAAAATAATGTAACGCTATTCAATAGTTTCAATGAAAAATTCAGAGAAGAAGATTTTGAAAAAATTCCACCACAATCCCTGTCAGGTGGTCAGCAACAACGAATGTATTTAAATCGTGAGAAAAATCGTAAAAATCCATTGCTTATCCTAGACGAACCTTTCTCTGCCTTGGATACTAATCAGTTTAAAATGGAATTGGAAAGAGTTCTGGAACTACCAAGTGCCGTCATTGTTACTTTACATCGCCAAAACGAATTATTAAGTAAGTTTGACCAAGTTTGGGAAATTAAGAATGGAGAACTTGTAATTTTGAAATAGCTAAATTATAAAGAATAAAACACATAGTATTAAGGAGAGATATCGTTTTTCTTCTTCGGATAAGGATACAAAAATTTCTTCCTTTCTCTATCTTTTAAATTAATTGATTTCTTCAGAGAAAGACTGTAAAATTTTTGATATAATGTTAAGAAGGGACTGATTCAAGACAGTCATATCTGGTCTTTCTTCCAGTCATTTTTCAAACAATATCAGTTGATAATCAGCTTAAATCAGATCTATCAGTTTGTCTATCTTTCTCTGATGGAGATCATGTCCTATCTTCACTTTAATTATTGGAAAAAACGGCTCGGTCAGGAGCTAGTATGAATAAGGAGAACAAATGAGACGTTTAAAAATGTTATGGCATATTATACAGGTTACGGGTTTTACTCGGTTTGCTCTGAGTTTTGTGACCTTTGTTTTTGGGTCAGGAGGCGTGCTTTTCCTAGTTGAACCTGCTATCACAAATTACGGAGACGGTCTTTGGTATGCTTTTGTGACTTCGACGACTGTCGGCTACGGGGATCTCCTAGCTGTGACCTTGATTGGAAGGATTACCAGTGTCTTCTTGACGATTTATGGGCTCATATTTTTTGGCTGTTTATCAGCTGTTATTATTAATTATTATACCGATTTAAATAAGGAAAGAGGAGAGGACAAATGACTGCCAATTATTCAACACGGGAATACCGTGAGAAATTATACGATGACCTTCATGTTCGATTGAGAGATACAGCGATTTTGATGTGTGCAATTTTTATTGCCTCTATCGGTCTAAATATGAATTCAACAGCTGTTATTATTGGAGCCATGTTAATTTCACCTCTCATGACACCGATTGTTGGACTGGGATTCGGTTTAGCTATTTTTGATACGCGTTTAATCAAGCAATCTCTAGAGGTTTTATTGACTCAAGTGTTGGTCAGTTTGCTTGTCTCGACTCTGTATTTCTGGATTTCTCCCTTGTCTTATGCAAGTAGCGAGTTGATCGCACGAACCTCTCCAACCATTTGGGATGTTCTCATTGCTATTGCTGGTGGGATTGCTGGTGTGATCGGTTCAAGGAAAAAAGAAGCAAACAATATCGTGCCAGGAGTAGCCATTGCTACAGCTTTGATGCCACCTATCTGCACTGCTGGCTATGGTTTAGCTAATGGGAATGTACGATTTTTATTGGGGGCTCTCTATCTTTTCTTGATCAACTGTGTCTTTATCATGCTAGCCAACATTGTTGGAACAAGAATTATGATGAGAAAATCTCCTTTAACTTCATTTAAAGAGCTGAGCATTAAAATGAGAATTGGCTTGATTTCTTTGATTGTATTGTTGATTCTTCCAGCTAGCTATTCGGCAGTTACTCTGACAATAGAACAAGCGCGCAAAGAAGGGATCAAACAGTTTGTAGGAAAAGAGTTCGCCAATTATACGGTTATTAATCAAGTCTACAAGTCAAGTAACAATGAATTGGTCTTGACGGTTGTTGGAGATCCGATTTCAGAAGAAGAATTAGAAACACTCCACCAAAAACAAGCCTCTTACGGTATTCAATCTGTTCAATTGAAAGTGAATCAAGTTCAGAACTCGCCAACATTAGATAGTGAAGCGACCAAGGAATTTTATGAAAACATTGACAAGTATATTGATCAAAAACTCTCTGAAAAAGATTCACAAAACGATCTCGTAAAAGAAAATGAAGCAGACAAGGATTGAGGATACTGACTTTATCTAACTCATGAAAGTAAATCTTGTGTGGTGGTTTGGTCAATCACTACTAGCTCGGATTAAATAATACTCTTCGAAAATCAAATTCAAACCACGTCAGCGTCGCCTTACCGTACTCAAGTACAGCTTGCGGCTAGCTTCCTAGTTTGCTTTTTGATTTTCATTGAGTAAAAATATAAAAAGCAACAGCTGAAATAGTTGTTGCTTTTTAGGTAGCTAGGATTTTATCTCTTATTTCTCAACGCGTGATTTGTTGGCGATATCAGCTAGGATAGCTTGAACAAAGTCATCAACTGAGACAGTTTGTGTTTCTTTTTGGCCATAGCGACGAACGTTAACAGTTCCGTCTTCCATTTCCTTGTCCCCAACGATCAATTGGTAAGGAATCTTGCTTGTTTGTGACGCACGGATCTTGAACTGCATTTTTTCATTGCGCTCATCTACATCTGCACGGACACCACGGTCACGGAGTTTTTTAGCTACTTCCCATGCGTAGTCCACGTGTTTTTCGTTAGATACTGGGATGAGAGTTACTTGGTGAGGTGCTAGCCATGTTGGGAAGGCACCCTTGTAGTTCTCAATCAAGATAGCTGTGAAGCGTTCCATAGTTGAGATAACTCCACGGTGGATCATAACTGGACGGTGCTCTTCACCATCAGCTCCGATATATTTAAGGTCGAAGCGTTCTGGAAGCAAGAAGTCAAGTTGGATAGTAGAAAGAGTTTCTTCTTTTCCAAGAGCGGTCTTAACTTGAATATCCAATTTTGGTCCGTAGAAGGCTGCTTCACCTTCGGCTTCAAAGTAGTCCACGCCCATTTCATCAAGGGCTGCACGAAGCATGGTTTGAGCATTTTCCCACATCTCATCGTTGTCAAAGTACTTGTGAGTATCTTGAGGGTCACGAAGAGAGAGGCGGAAGCGGTATTCAGTCAAGTTGAAATCTTCATAAACATCGATAATCAACTGAAGGGCACGCTGGAATTCTTCTTGGATTTGTTCTGGAGTCACAAAGAGGTGACCGTCGTTGAGTGACATTTCACGTACACGTTGAAGACCAGTGAGGGCACCAGATTTTTCATAACGGTGCATCATACCGATTTCAGCAATACGGATTGGCAACTCACGGTAAGAATGAACATGGTGTTTGAAGACTTGGATGTGGTGCGGACAGTTCATTGGACGAAGGACAAATTCTTCCCCGTCACCCATGTCCATAGTTGGGAACATGTCTTCTTGGTAATGATCCCAGTGACCAGAAGTCTTGTAAAGTTCAACAGAAGCAAGTGGTGGAGTGTATACGTGTTGGTAGCCAGAAGCCAACTCTTTGTCTACGATGTAGCGTTCCAATTCACGACGGATAGTCGCACCATTTGGCAACCAGAATGGAAGTCCTTGACCAACCTCTTGAGAAATCATGAAGAGATCAAGCTCTTTACCAAGTTTACGGTGGTCACGTTCCTTAGCTTCTTCACGCATTTGAAGGTAGTTTTTCAAGTCTTTTTTGTCAAACCAAGCTGTACCGTAGATACGTTGCATCATAGCGTTGTCGCTATTTCCACGCCAGTAAGCACCTGCTACATGGAGAAGGTGGAAGATTTGGATACGGCCTGTTGAAGGGACGTGTGGGCCACGGCAAAGGTCTACATATTCACCCTGACGATAGATAGTCAAACCGCCTTCGTCTTCTGAGTGTTCTTCAATCAATTCCAACTTGTAAGGGTCGTTTTTAAAGATTTCACGTGCCTCGTCTTTAGTCACTTCTTCACGAATTGATGGGAAGTTTTCTTTGACAATTTTTTGCATTTCTTCTTCGATACGAGGAAGGTCTTCGTTAGAGATTTGACCAGCTGTGTTGTCAGTATCGTAGTAGAAGCCGTCCTCGATGGCTGGACCAACACCCAAGTGAATGTCTGGGAAAAGACGACGAGCTGCTTGGGCAAACAAGTGAGCGGCTGAGTGACGCAAGATTGGAAGGGCATCTTCGTGATCAGGTGTCACGATTTCGATGCTTCCATCTTCAGTGATAGCACGAGTAGTGTCGATGAGTTTGCCGTTGAATTTACCAGCCAAGGCCTTTTTAGCTAGGGAATTGCTGATAGATTGGGCAATTTCAAAAGTTGTAACGCCAGATTCGAATTCACGAACAGCGCCATCTGGGAAAGTAATGTTAATCATGATGTTCTCCTTACTTATATTATTGACGAATGTGTTAACCCTATTCTGAAAACAGGGACAGAGGACTGTGAAAGCTAGAAAAACAAAAAGCGACATCCTCGAAAGGACGTCGCAACGTGGTTCCACCTTCATTTATGTACCTCAAAAGAGAGGGACACCTCTGATTGGCTCTAACGTGGCCACCGTTTTATGTTTGCATAAAAGTCAGTAGAGTAGTATCACTATAGTCTTTCTATGCGTTTCCAGCAACCACGCACTCTCTAGTAGAAAGGGACTAAGTGACTTGTCTCTATGGATTATTATAGCATGATTGTGAGATTTTTCAAGGATTTTGTGAAAGTTTTTTGTTTTTCATTTTTGTAGAATATGCTTGATGCAAATACCGGAAGCCATGCCCACCAGAGCCAAGGTTTCATAGATTAGCAAGTAAATTAGTATAAACTCACCAAAGGTTATGATAGTAAAGCAAAAGAGCAGTCCGTTACCAATTAACCACCAAAGTGAGAAAAGGAAACGGTAGCTATAGAGTAGCGATATAATCAAGATTACCAGAGGTGTAAAGAAGAGAAGATTATTTACGTAGAGACTCTTGAGAAAAAGGGGGTCAGAAATGATTAGTGATAACAACTGATAAAGTGGCCAATAAAAGAAAAATATGACCAGATAGTAGGGGAGATGGGAATAGAATCTACGCATGATAATCACCTCGTTTTAAAAAACAGACAACTTGGATTTCTTGCTATGATTATTATAGCATGTTTAAAACAAGAAAGTAAATCTGTTGACAAAGAAGTTAGTTATTGGTAGAATAGGGATTGTCGTAAAGACAAATAACTTCTTCTTGGTTACAGGCATGCCAACCTGTCACTCGGATGAAGCCAAATAAAAAGGAGAAACATCATGGCAATCTCAAAAGAGAAAAAAAATGAAATCATCGCACAATATGCACGTCACGAAGGTGATACAGGTTCAGTAGAGGTTCAAGTTGCTGTCCTTACTTGGGAAATCAACCACCTTAACGAACACATCAAACAACACAAAAAAGACCACGCTACTTACCGTGGATTGATGAAAAAAATCGGTCGCCGTCGTAACTTGCTTGCATACTTGCGTAAAAACGACGTTAACCGTTACCGTGAGTTGATCAACTCTCTAGGACTTCGTCGTTAATTCAAGATACAAAGGCCGTCAAAAGCACAAAGCAAAAATAGGAAAATTGACGAAGAAACTTTAGTTTTTAGGAAATTTTATCTTTTTTGCCAAGTGCTTAGGCCGTGTTCAATTGAGCATATCTTGATAATGAAGCTACTCTAAAATGGGTAGCTTTTTTGTATGGATTTTAGCCCGGGCTCAAATCAGCTCTCTGACTTCAGAGGGCTTTTTTATTGAGGTTTTATCGGTCACAATTTTGGAGACTACAAAAACTGAGTAACCCACCTTAATAGCGGATTGTGTGTTTTATCGGTCACAATTTTGGAGACTACAAAAACCACATCCGTAATTGTTCTGGAAAAGTCTTAGTTTTATCGGTCACAATTTTGGAGACTACAAAAACCTCAAATGGTATCAGCTAATTACACCATAAGGGTGCGTAGCTACTCGGCTTGAAAAGCCGAGTAGCTGTCTGCAAGCCCCTTCGGAGAGCCCACACTTTACGAAGTAAAGTATAGTATGTTATACTTTACATGGAAGTAGTCACCGAATTCCAGTTAGAAATTACTTTGTAACTACGTTTTGAGGAGGAGTAAAATGCTTTCCTATGTTCGACATTACCCACTAGCGATAGCTAAATTAATGTGTCTGTGCTCTCCTAAAATCTGCTGATTTATTACTGACTAATACAGGAGGTTTTTATGGGACAGACAATCATATCTGCTATTGGTGTTTATATTTCCACCAGTATCGATTATTTAATTATTTTATTTATTTTATTTGCACAGCTATCACAGAATAAACAAAAATGGCATATTTATGCGGGGCAATATCTAGGCACAGGCTTACTTGTAGGGGCGAGTTTAGTTGCTGCTTATGTCGTTAATTTCGTGCCTGAAGAATGGATGGTTGGATTGCTTGGTTTAATCCCTATCTATTTAGGGATTCGCTTTGCAATTGTTGGAGAAGGTGAGGAAGAAGAGGAAGAAGAGGAAGAAATTATTGAAAGATTAGAACAAAGCAAGGCAAATCAACTGTTTTGGACAGTTACATTGCTGACAATTGCGTCTGGCGGAGATAATTTAGGTATCTATATACCTTATTTTGCTTCGTTAGATTGGTCACAGACCCTCGTGGCGTTGCTTGTGTTTGTAATCGGCATAATTATCTTATGCGAGATTAGTCGGGTGTTATCCTCTATTCCGTTAATATTCGAGACAATTGAAAAATACGAGCGAATCATTGTGCCCTTAGTATTCATTCTACTTGGACTATACATCATGTATGAAAATGGCACGATAGAGACTTTTCTGACCGTGTAGATTTTTTTGTTTCACTAGGATTTTATCCCGAGCTCAAATTGGCTCTCTGATTTTCAGAGGGCTTTTTATGTTGTCACCTTACCTCGACATACTCAAGTTTAATCTTCGGTTACGGTTCCTAGCACAATAAAACCAACTATATTCATTTGTTCTCATCTTGTTACGCAGTTGAAAATATGGTATACTTTTTCATGAGAATTTTCTAAATTTTTAAGATTCTATCATAGGAGGTTTGCATGCTTTCCAAATTTTCTGGAAGCCGACAAGACCAGCAATTTGTGTTACTTTTAGTTATTTTGCTAGGTATTTTAGGGATTTCTCTCTTTCTAGCAGTTTCAATGGGATCTGTTGCGATTGATCTAGGAGATACCTATCGGATTATTTTGAGTAGGTTAGGATTTCCTCTTGAGATAGGAGAGGTTTCCAAGTCTACTCTTGCCATTGTATGGAACATGAGATTCCCCCGAGTATTGTTAGGTCTGATAGTAGGAGCAGGCCTTTCTATGTGTGGTAGCGTGATGCAGTCTACAGTGAACAATCCCATCGCTGAGCCTTATGTCTTAGGAATATCTGCGGGTGCAACTCTAGGGGCAACTTTGAGCATCATTCTTGGTTTAAAAGTGATGATTAGCCTTGGAGCTTTTCTTGGAGCTATTTTGGCAACAATTTCTGTCCTCATCATTGCCTCTATGCAGGGAAGGATGACGACTTCTAGTCTGATTTTATCAGGAACGGTGGTCAATGCTCTCTTTCTGGCTTTTTCAAACTTTATTATCTCAGTTGGTGCTAATGCGGACAGTGTGATGACCATTAAGTTTTGGACCATGGGCTCGCTTGCTGGGACTACCTGGGCAGACTTGGTCCTGCCAACTATAGTAGTAGGAATGGCCTTTCTATTTTTCTCTACTCAGTATCGTGTTTTCAATGCGATGATGATGGGAGATGAGGCTGCTTTAACTTTGGGGATTCCCTTACGCTTTTATTGGTATCTTTATGTGACCATGGTGGCTGTGCTGACAGCAGTCTTAGTGGCAACCTGTGGGATTATTGGATTTGTCGGTCTGATTACTCCACATTTAGCTCGAGGGTTAGTAGGAACGAATTACAAGAGGCTTTTTCCTGTTGCAACCTTGATGGGTTCCCTCTTTGTCATCTGGGCAGACGTACTCTCTCGTATCATCATTCCAAACGCAGAGCTTCCTATTGGTATTTTCACAGCCTTAGTAGGTGCTCCCTTCTTTATCTATATTGTTGGAGGTAGGCGAAGGGAGGTGAGGGTCTGATATGGACTTGATTTGTCAGGATATCCATTTTGGACTAGGAGAGAAAAAAATCCTCAAAGGAGTCTCTCTTAAGGTTGAGGGGAATCAATTTCACACGATATTAGGACCAAATGGAAGCGGAAAAACCAGCTTGCTTAAACTCCTCTATCGTCAGGAAAAGGCAGACAAAGGCTTGATAAGCCTAGATGGAAAGCCACTGGAGCATTGGTCACTAAAAGAAACAGCCAAGCAAATGGCAGTTGTAACCCAGTTTAATCAATTGCAGTTTGATTGTACAGTTGAGGAAATCGTCTTGCTAGGAAGAACGCCCCATCTCTCTTTTTTACAGAAGGAAAAGGAAAGGGATTATGCCCTCGTTCATGATGCTCTTGTCAAGGTGGATATGCTTGAGAAGAAAACTCGTCTCTATTCGTCTCTGTCAGGGGGAGAAAAGCAGCGAGTCTTATTAGCACGTGCCTTGGCGCAAGAACCGACTCTCTTGCTCCTGGACGAACCAACCAATCACCTAGATATCAAGTATCAGCTAGACTTGTTAGCCATTGTGAAGAATCTTAAGATCAATGTTCTAGCTGTCCTACATGATATTCAACTTGCTTGTCGCTATTCGGATTATCTCTATCTGATGAAAGAGGGGGAAATCCTTTACCAAGGGACTCCAAAGGAGACCATCACCCCTGAGTCATTGCAAACTGTATACGGAGTTCAAAGTCAGGTTACTTGGACCGATGATCAGCAAGCCATGATTCACTATTTATAAGAATGAAAAGGAAAACAAGATGAAAAAAACACTCAGTATTTTACTCGTAACAGTAGCTACCTTAACCATGGCAGCTTGTGGCAATACTACTACAGAAAAAGCTACCACACAATCTAGCACAGAAACAAGTCAAAAGGCAAGCGCAGAGACGACTTATCCGTTAACGGTCAAAACCTATGACGCTAAAGGAAATGAAGTCGAACAAGTTTTTGACAAGGCACCTGAAAAAGTTATCACCAACAATCTTTCAACCACTGAAATCTTATTGGAGTTGGGGTTGAAGGATAAAATTGTTGGCATGCTCAATCCAGACAATGCTGTGACGGACAAATACAAGGACGCGATTGCGACTATTCCTCAAATTGGGGATAAAAAAACAGTCTCACAAGAGACAGTCCTTTCTTATGAGCCAGACGCTGTGATGGGGCGAAACATGATGTTTTCTGAAAAATCCTTGGGGACAGTTAGCACTTGGAATGAAAACAAAATCCCAGTTTATACGCAAAAAGCTTCTCTCTCAACAATTCAGCAAGATTTGGGAAATATCGTAGAAGATGTCAAAAATCTGGGAATGATTTTTAATGTTCAGGACAAGGCTAATGAATACGCAACCCAATTGCAAGCTAAAATTGATGCTGTTAAGAAAGCAAATCCAGCAAGCCAAGGTGAAAAGAAAAAGGCTTTGATTATGGTTGCTTATAATGATGAAACCTTCGGTGCCTACAAGTCTGCTTTGCAAGA
Organism: Streptococcus mitis; assembly: GCF_022137125.1. Classification (GTDB taxonomy): domain Bacteria; phylum Bacillota; class Bacilli; order Lactobacillales; family Streptococcaceae; genus Streptococcus; species Streptococcus mitis_CE. The sequence goes on from NZ_JAKNEQ010000001.1 coordinate 160,866, forward strand.
AAGTTTGCTGAACCAACTTGGTTATACAAACGTTGCAACGGGAACATCAGGCTTGACCTTGGAAAATCTCGTGTCAATGGATCCTGAATTGATTATCTATGTAACCAGCGACCGCAATAAAAAATTGGATGAAAAAGCAGTAGAGTTGATGAAGGCAAATGCTGTTTTGGAAAGCGTTCCTGCAATTAAGAATCAAAAAATCATGAACATCTCTTACGATGAATTGATGGACTATGGTCCAGCAGTGGTTGATTCCCTTGAGAAAATCAATGACTTTATCAATAAATAATGAGTTTGATTGGGAAGGAATTCAAGTCAAAATCAGCCTTCCTTCTAACTACGACCCCAATCAAACCTATCCGGCAATTTTATTGAATGATGGAAACTTGGACTTCCTATCGTCCCTTTCCGAATCTGTGATTTTGGTGGGTTTGACCTCTAAAAATCGCTTAGACGACTATACTCCCTGGGCGACATCGGCTCTGAGAGATGGAGCTCCAGATTTTGGCGGTCAGGCAAACGTCTATCATGATCATTTATTTGGAGGCCTTTTAGACAAGTTGCAGTCACTTTATCGCCTGGACGAAACTCGCCTTGCTTATGGAGGTTACTCACTAGGTGGTTTGGCGGCAGTCTACAGTCTTTTCAGCTTTGACAAGGTTTCCTGTGTCTTTTCGATCTGCGGTTCCTTTTGGTATCCTGATTTTGTGACCTACTGCAAGGAAGAAAATGTGAAAAATTTGGACTGTTTGCTGTATTTACAGAATGGTCAAACAGAAGGAGAACACCACACTAATCGCTTGGCTCAAGCACCAGTCTATGCTGAGCAGATCCATACCAGTCTTCAGAAACGCTATCCGAACGGCCAGTTTGTCTTTGACCCTTATGGACACCATGAACAAGTAGCTGAACGATTTTTAGCCTTTTCCAGCTGGTTGGCCCAAAAATGGAAAATCGAATAAAAAATTTATCCCTTGGCTTTTGCCAAGGGATTGTTGTATTTATTTAAGCAAGTTTTTCTCTTTTCTTATCTGGATTCCAGATAAAGCTTGCGATAAAGCTAAAGATGATGGTTAGGATAGCGAGGATAATGGCAAGGATGAGGGCAGGGATGCGGATAAGCCACCAGAGTGGGTTTGGTTTTTTATTATTGTGCCATTGTTTCGTTTCTTGGTCCAGACGTTGAAATTCTGTTTGGATACGATTGGCGACTGTTTCAATGCCTTCGTCATTCATTTTTTTGATATCTGAGATATCAATTGGATTTCCAAAGTTCATATCGACACGTTCACGACTAATCAAGCCCTTCAAAGTCATGGGACCTGTGTAGGTAACCGGCATAATACGGACCTTGGCCATTTTGGCAATCAGAGCTACGCCACCCTTGACATCGTTTGAGTGTCGGCTTCCACTTGGAAACATGATGAGAGAGCGGTCACTTTTTTTGAGAACATTGATAGGATATTTGATGGCTGAGGCGCTAGGATTTTCACGGTCGATAGGAAAGGCACCACACATACGAATCCACCAGCCAAAGATACGGTTGGTAAAGAGCTCTTTTTTGGCCATAAAGATAAATTGTTTTGGTTTGGTCGCAAAGGCCATATAAACTGGATCCCACCAGGTGCGGTGAGGTGCAACCAAAATATAATTTTCATCTTGATTAGGAATTTTATCAGTATTATGATAATGGGCATTGCCATTGATGGACCATAGGAGCAAGACAACCAATCCACGTAAATAAGTATAAAACATGCGATCTCCTTCGATTATTTTCTTGTTATTATTATACCTTATCAAAGGAGGGCTGGCAAACTTTTCCCTTGACTAGGTGCATATTTGGGGTGAGATTAGAATTCTTTTAGAAAAAATGATATGATAGAATTTATGGATAAAAATAAGATTATGGGATTAACCCAAAGAGATGTCAAGGAAAGACAGGCTAAGGGCTTGGTCAATGATTTTACTGCATCGGCCAGTACTAGCACTTGGCAAATCGTTAAACGAAATGTCTTTACCCTTTTTAACGCTTTAAACTTTGCCATTGCTTTGGCACTAGCCTTTGTGCAGGCTTGGAGCAATTTGGTCTTCTTTGCTGTTATCTGCTTTAACGCTTTTTCTGGAATTGTGACCGAGCTGCGGGCCAAACACATGGTGGACAAGCTCAATCTTATGACCAAGGAAAAGGTCAAGACTATTCGTGATGGCCAAGAAGTGGCTCTGAATCCTGAAGAATTGGTGTTAGGAGATGTCATTCGTTTATCTGCAGGAGAGCAGATTCCCAGTGATGCCTTGGTTTTGGAAGGCTTTGCGGAAGTCAATGAAGCCATGTTGACGGGGGAAAGTGATTTGGTGCAAAAGGAAGTGGATGGCTTGCTTTTGTCAGGAAGTTTCTTAGCCAGTGGGGCAGTTTTAGCTCAAGTTCACCATGTTGGATCTGATAACTATGCTGCCAAACTCATGCTGGAAGCCAAGACCGTTAAACCAATCAACTCTCGTATCATGAAATCGTTGGACAGGCTAGCTGGTTTTACTGGGAAGATTATCATTCCTTTTGGTCTGGCTCTCTTACTAGAAGCCTTGCTTTTAAAAGGCTTGCCTCTTAAGTCGTCCGTTGTAAATTCGTCGACAGCCCTTCTGGGGATGTTACCTAAGGGAATTGCCCTTTTGACCATTACTTCGCTTTTGACTGCGGTGATTAAGTTGGGCTTGAAAAAGGTCTTGGTGCAGGAGATGTACTCTGTTGAGACCTTGGCACGCGTGGATATGCTCTGTTTGGACAAGACGGGCACCATCACCCAAGGAAAGATGCAGGTGGAGGCTGTTCTTCCACTGACGGCAACTTATGGTGAAGAGACTATTGCCAGCATTTTGGCCAGCTACATGGCCCACAGTGAGGATAAAAATCCAACTGCCCAAGCTATTCGCCAGCGATTCCAAGGCCAAGTAGCCTATCCTATGCTCTCTAATCTTCCCTTCTCCAGCGACCGCAAGTGGGGAGCTATGGAATTGGAAGGTTTGGGGACAGTTTTCTTAGGTGCGCCTGAGATGTTGCTGGACTCTGAAGCCCCAGAAGCCAGGGAGGCCTTGGAGAGAGGGTCACGTGTCTTGGTCTTAGCTCTCAGTCAGGAGAAATTAGACCATCACAAACCACAGAAACCATCTGATATTCAGGCTCTGGCCCTGCTGGAAATCTTGGATCCGATTCGAGAGGGAGCAGCAGAGACGTTGGACTATCTCCGTTCTCAGGAAGTGGGTCTCAAGATCATCTCTGGTGACAATCCAGTTACAGTGTCCAGTATTGCCCAGAAGGCTGGTTTTGCGGACTATGACAGTTATGTAGATTGCTCGAAAATCACGGATGAGGAATTGATTACTATGGCTGAGGAGACAGCTATTTTCGGACGTGTTTCCCCTCATCAAAAGAAACTCATTATCCAAACACTGAAAAAAGCGGGGCATACAACAGCTATGACAGGAGACGGAGTCAATGATATTCTCGCCCTTCGTGAGGCGGATTGTTCTATCGTGATGGCGGAAGGGGATCCGGCGACGCGTCAGATTGCCAATCTGGTTCTCTTGAACTCTGACTTTAATGATGTTCCTGAGATTCTCTTTGAAGGTCGTCGCGTGGTCAATAACATTGCCCATATCGCCCCGATTTTCTTGATAAAGACCATCTATTCTTTCTTGCTCGCAGTTATCTGTATCGCCAGTGCTCTTCTGGGACGATCTGAGTGGATCTTGATCTTCCCTTTCATTCCGATCCAGATTACCATGATTGACCAGTTCGTGGAAGGTTTCCCACCATTCGTTCTGACTTTTGAGCGAAATATCAAACCTGTTGAGCCAAACTTCCTCAGAAGATCCATGCTTCGTGCTCTACCAAGTGCTCTCATGGTTGTGTTCAGCGTTCTTTTTGTGAAAATATTTGGAAGTAGCCAAGGTTGGTCTGAGTTAGAAATCTCAACTCTACTCTATTATCTCTTGGGGTCAATTGGTTTCTTATCCGTATTTAGAGCCTGCATGCCATTTACCCTATGGCGTGTCCTCTTGATTGTTTGGTCAGTAGGAGGCTTCCTAGCTACAGCTCTCTTCCCAAGAATTCAAAAACTACTTGAAATTTCAACCTTAACAGGACAAACATTACCTGTTTATGGTGTCATGATGTTGGTCTTTACCGTGATTTTCATTTTGACCAGTCGCTACCAAGCTAGAAAATAAAGAAAGGCTGCAATCTGTGGATTGCGGTCTTTTTAGGTACAAGATTGCCAGCTGAAATGTGGTATAATAAGAGGTAATAGAGTTTGGAAAGTGAGAGAAGATGATTTCAAAGAGATTAGAATTAGTGGCTTCCTTTGTGCCACAGGGAGCCATTTTACTAGATGTGGGGAGTGACCATGCTTATCTGCCTATCGAGTTGGTCGAAAGAGGACAAATCAAAAGTGCCATTGCAGGTGAGGTTGTAGAAGGTCCCTACCAGTCCGCGGTTAAAAATGTTGAAAGTCACGGGTTAAAGGAGAAAATCCAAGTCCGTTTAGCAAATGGCTTGGCAGCCTTTGAAGAGGCAGATAAGGTATCGGTCATTACCATTGCTGGTATGGGTGGTCGTTTGATTGCCAGGATTTTAGAAGAAGGCTTGGACAAGTTAGCTAATGTAGAGCGTTTAATCCTCCAACCCAATAATCGTGAAGACGACTTGCGTATCTGGCTACAAGAGAACGAATTTCAGATTGTAGCTGAAAGTATCTTAGAAGAGGCTGGCAAGTTTTACGAGATTTTGGTGGTGGAAGCAGGACAAATGAAGCTATCAGCTAGTGATGTTCGCTTTGGTCCCTTCTTGTCCAAAGAGGTCAGTCCAGTCTTTGTCCAAAAATGGCAAAAAGAAGCTGTTAAGCTAGAGTTTGCCCTCGGACAAATCCCAGAAAAAAATCTGGAAGAACGTCAAGTTCTAGTAGATAAAATTCAAGCCATCAAGGAGGTTCTCCATGTTAGCAAGTGAAGTGATTAATGCGTATGAAGCCTTTTGCCCTCAGGAATTTTCCATGGAGGGAGACAGTCGTGGTCTGCAAATTGGTACTTTAGACAAGGATATCCAAAGGGTCATGGTGGCTCTCGATATTCGTGAAGAAACGGTGGTTGAAGCCATTGAAAAGGGTGTAGACTTGATTATTGTCAAGCATGCGCCGATTTTCCGTCCCATCAAGGATTTGGTAGCTAGCCGTCCACAAAATCAGATTTACATTGATTTGATAAAGCATGACATCGCAGTTTATGTCAGCCATACCAATATTGACATCGTTGAAAATGGCCTCAATGATTGGTTCTGTCAGATGCTAGGTATCGAGGAAACGACTTATCTGCAGGAGACAGGTCCTGAACGTGGAATTGGACGTATTGGGAATGTTCAGCCTCAGACATTTGGGGAATTGGCCCAGCATGTCAAGCAAGTCTTTGGTTTAGATAGCCTTCGATTGGTGCATTATCAAGAGAGAGATTTGCAGAAGCCTATTTCAAGAGTGGCCATCTGTGGTGGTAGCGGGCAGTCTTTCTATAAGGATGCTTTGGCAAAGGGGGCAGATGTTTATATCACTGGTGATATTTACTACCACACTGCTCAGGATATGCTGTCTGATGGCTTGCTAGCCTTGGACCCAGGTCACTATATCGAAGTGCTTTTTGTAGAAAAAATTGCAGAGCTTCTTAATCAATGGAAAGAGGAAAAAGGCTGGACTATTGATATCTTACCTAGTCAAGCATCGACCAATCCTTTCCACCATATCTAGTTAGAAGGTGAAGACAATGAAAAAAGTTGCCATTATTGGAGCAGGGATTGTAGGTGCAACAGCTGCCTACTACCTCTCGAAAGAAAGTGATCTAGAAGTAACAGTCTTTGATCATGGACAAGGTCAGGCTACTAAGGCCGCAGCAGGAATTATCAGCCCCTGGTTTTCCAAACGCCGCAATAAGGCCTGGTACAAAATGGCGCGCTTGGGGGCTGACTTTTATGTGGATTTATTAGCAGATTTAGAGAAGTCAGGACAAGAAATCGACTTTTACCAGCGTTCGGGAGTCTTTCTCCTGAAAAAGGATGAAACTAAGTTGGAAGAACTCTATCAACTAGCCCTCCAGCGTAGAGAAGAATCTCCTTTGATAGGGCAATTAGCCATTCTGGACTCAGCATCAGCTAATGAATTATTCCCTGGCTTGCAGGAATTTGATCACCTGCTCTATGCTTCTGGTGGAGCGAGAGTAGATGGCCAACTTTTAGTGACTCGTTTGCTGGAAGCCAGTCAGGTCAAGCTGGTCAAAGAAAAAGTGACTCTGATACCTTTAGCATCAGGTTACCAGATTGACGAAGAGGTGTTTGATCAGGTTATTTTGGCGATGGGAGCTTGGTTGGGACATCTGTTAGAGCCTTTAGGTTATGAAGTAGATGTTCGTCCCCAAAAGGGGCAACTCCGAGATTATCAACTTGCCCAAGACATGGAAGCTTACCCTGTTGTTATGCCAGAAGGGGAGTGGGATTTGATTCCTTTTGCAGGTGGGAAATTATCCCTAGGCGCTACCCATGAAAATGATATGGGATTTGATTTGACGGTAGATGAAACCTTACTCCAACAAATGGAGGAGGCAGCCTTGCCTCACTATCCAGTCTTGGCAGTAGCGACTTCAAGAGCTGAGCGTGTGGGAATCCGTGCCTATACCAGTGATTTCTCTCCTTTCTTTGGACAAGTACCTGGCTTATCAGGTGTCTATGCTGCTAGTGGACTAGGTTCCTCAGGCCTCACAACTGGTCCTATCATTGGTTACCATCTAGCTCAACTGATCCAAGACAAGGAGTTGACCTTGGACCCTCTAAACTACCCAATTGAAAACTATGTCAAACGGGTAAAAAGCGAATAAGCATTTTACTGAAATTTTATCCTACCCTCTAGGATGGCAAATGACATTCCCTATCAAAAATGGTAAAATAAGAAAAAATAATCTGAGAATCGAGGAAAGAAGATGCAAGAAAAGATTTTGGTAACGGGTGGAGCAGGTTTTATCGGAACCCACACTGTTATTGAGTTAATCCAAGCAGGTCATCAAGTTGTTGTGGTGGATAACCTTGTTAATAGTAACAGAAAAAGTTTAGAAGTTGTTGAAAGAATCACAGGAGTTGAAATTCCGTTTTATGAGGCAGATATCCGTGACACAGATACACTCAGAGATATTTTCAAGCAAGAAGAACCAACTGGTGTCATTCATTTTGCTGGCTTGAAGGCTGTCGGTGAATCTACCCGTATTCCTCTTGCCTACTATGACAATAATATCGCTGGAACTGTTAGTCTTTTGAAGGTCATGGAAGAAAACAACTGTAAAAACATCATTTTCAGTTCTTCTGCGACAGTTTACGGAGATCCTCATACAGTGCCAATCTTGGAAGATTTCCCACTTTCAGTGACCAATCCATATGGCCGTACCAAACTCATGCTTGAGGAAATTTTGACCGATATCTACAAGGCAAACTCAGAATGGAATGTGGTCTTGCTTCGTTACTTTAACCCAATCGGAGCTCATGAAAGTGGAGACCTAGGAGAAAATCCAAATGGTATTCCAAACAACCTCTTGCCATATGTGACTCAAGTAGCCGTTGGAAAATTAGAGCAAGTGCAAGTGTTTGGAGATGATTACGATACGGAAGACGGAACTGGTGTTCGTGACTATATCCACGTTGTCGATTTGGCTAAAGGTCACGTTGCAGCTCTGAAAAAAATCCAAAAAGGTTCAGGCCTAAACGTTTATAACCTTGGAACAGGTAAAGGCTACTCAGTTCTTGAAATTATCCAAAACATGGAAAAAGCGGTGGGACGTCCAATTCCTTACCGTATCGTAGACCGTCGCCCAGGGGATATCGCAGCCTGCTATTCAGATCCTGCAAAAGCCAAAGCAGAACTCGGCTGGGAAGCAGAATTAGGCATCACCCAAATGTGTGAAGACGCATGGCGTTGGCAAAGCAAGCATCCAAATGGATTTGAAGACTAAGATGGTGATGTCAATCATTGTCCCCTGTTTAAACGAAGAGGAAGTACTTCCTCTTTTTTATCAGGCTTTGGAAGCTTTACTTCCAGATTTGGAGACAGAAATCGAGTATGTCTTTGTCGACGATGGATCAAGTGATGGGACCTTGGAACTCTTAAAGTCCTATCGGGAGCAAAATCCGGCAGTTCATTATATTTCTTTCTCTCGAAATTTTGGCAAAGAAGCAGCTCTCTATGCAGGCTTGCAATATGCGACAGGAGATTTGGTGGTGGTGATGGATGCAGACCTCCAAGATCCTCCTAGTATGTTGCTTGAGATGAAAGCTCTACTAGACAAAAATGCAGACTTGGACTGTGTTGGAACACGCAGAACCAGTCGAGGGGGAGAACCCTTCTTTCGCAGTTTCTGTGCTAATCTCTTTTATCGTCTTATGCAAAAAATTAGTCCAGTAGCCTTGCCGTCAGGTGTCCGTGATTTTCGCATGATGAGAAAATCTGTAGTGGATGCCATTTTAAGCTTGACTGAGTCCAATCGCTTTTCGAAGGGACTCTTTGCCTGGGTCGGCTTTAAAATCCACTATCTGGACTATCCAAATGTCGAAAGGCAGGCTGGCAATACCAGTTGGAGTTTTAGGCAACTCTTTTTCTACTCCATTGAAGGGATTGTTAATTTTTCAGATTTTCCCTTGATTATCGCCTTTGTGGCAGGTCTCCTATCTTGTTTTATTTCTCTTCTTATGACCTTTTTTGTTGTGGTTCGGACCCTCATTTTGGGCAATCCGACATCAGGTTGGACCTCTCTGATGGCTGTTATTCTCTTCCTTGGTGGGATTCAACTCTTGACCATTGGGATTCTCGGCAAGTATATCAGTAAGATTTATCTAGAGACTAAAAAAAGACCACTTTATCTCGTCAAAGAAAAAAGTGACCTTCCTGATTTTACAGAAAAAAATAAAGAGAAAAGACTATAATTTTGCATGGAAATATGCTAAACTAGAAGGAGTGGAACGTTCTTGTCGATATTAGAGTTAATCTTTAATCAAGGCACGTGTCGGACAGTTTCTAACAGCTTCTATGACGTCCTGACTAGGAGAGATTTCTTTTTCTAGTTGGTCAGGGTCATCGTAAAAACGCACGATTCCATTATCGTGGTAATCAAATAATTCAGAATAAGTTTGGCAAAGCCCACAGGCAATGCAACGTTCAGGTATAAGTGTGATTTTCATATTTATATTGTAATAAGAAAAGTAAAAAAAAACAAGGAGTAAGGTATGGCAAAAGAACCGTGGCAAGAAGATATTTATGAGAATCAAGAAGAAACAAGATCAGAACGTCGTAAGAGAGAACAAGGTGGAGGAGTGCTGGCTAATCGTATCTTGACTATTTTAGCAAGTATTTTCTTTGTGATTGTAGTTGTGATGATTATTGTTCTTATCTATCTTTCATCGGGTGGGAGTAATCGCACAGCAGCCTTGAAAGATTTTCACGATTCAGATACAAAAGTAGAGCAAGTTTCTTCTACTTCTAGTAGTAGTTCAGAGCAGGCATCTTCTAGTTCAGAGGAGAAGGTAGAAGAGTCATCTAGTAGCTCAGAACATCCAAATGATCCAGAAGGGACTACAAAAGTTATGGCTGGAGAAGGAGAAGCAGCCATTGCCGCTCGTGCAGGAATCTCGATTGCTCAGTTAGAGGCTTTGAATCCTGGGCATATGGCTACAGGATCTTGGTTTGCAAATCCTGGAGATGTGATTAAGACTAGATAGGAGTCATAAATGAAGACGATTCAAATTGCTATCGATGGTCCAGCTTCAAGTGGCAAGAGTACGGTCGCAAAGATTATTGCCAAGGATTTTGGTTATACTTACCTCGATACAGGTGCCATGTATCGTGCAGCGACCTATATGGCTCTCAAGAACCAATTAGGAGTTGAACAAGTTGAAGAACTCTTAGACTTATTGGACCAGCATCCAATCAGCTTTGGGCGCTCAGAAACTGGAGAACAGCTTGTCTTTGTAGGAGATGTGGATATTACCCATCCTATCCGTGAAAATGAAGTGACCAATCACGTTTCTGCTATTGCGGCAATTCCTGAAGTTCGTGAGAAACTAGTTTCTCTCCAACAAGAGATTGCCCAGCAAGGTGGGATTGTCATGGATGGTCGCGATATTGGGACTGTTGTATTGCCACAAGCAGAATTAAAAATTTTCCTAGTAGCTTCTGTTGATGAGAGAGCAGAGCGCCGTTACAAGGAAAATATTGCCAAGGGAATTGAAACAGACCTTGAAACCCTAAAAGAGGAAATTGCTGCGCGTGACTACAAGGATAGTCATCGTGAGACTTCGCCTCTCAAACAAGCAGAGGATGCTGTCTACCTTGATACAACTGGCTTGAACATTCAAGAAGTAGTTGAAAAAATCAAAGCAGAAGCTAAAAAAAGAATGTAGATGTAGAAAAGCCGATAGATTGATATCGGTTTTTTCTAAATTTGTCAAAATGCTGATTTTAAGGTATAATAGTTGCTGTTCGAGAAATTTTGATTTTCAAAGAATAGTGAATGATGATAAGGAGAAACCATGAACAACCTACCAAATTGCCCAAAATGTAACTCAGAGTATGTCTACGAAGACGGTGCCCTACTGGTTTGCCCAGAGTGTGCTTATGAGTGGAATCCTGCTGAAGTTGCAGATGTAGAAGAGGGCCTTGTTGCTATCGATGCCAACGGTAATAAATTGGCTGACGGTGATACTGTAACCCTCATCAAGGACTTGAAAGTAAAAGGTGCGCCAAAAGATTTGAAACAAGGGACGCGCGTGAAGAATATCCGCATCGTAGAAGGCGACCACAATATCGACTGTAAAATCGATGGCTTCGGTGCCATGAAACTCAAATCAGAGTTTGTGAAGAAAATTTAAGCATGTCAAAACACTATAAACTTGTATTTTATAGCCGTATCTTCTTGTTTCTAGCGGCTTTTACGGGAGTTTATCTTGAAATCGCCAAGCATGGTGGATTTGGGATGTTACTCTATTATACGGTTCTGTCCAACCTTTTAGTCGCGATTTTTACGCTCTATCTCCTAAAGGTTATGAGCCGTTTAGGTGAAAACTGGCAAAGACCAAGTCTCTTGCGCTTAAAAGGTGGGGTCACCATGAGTATCATGATTACCTGTGTGATTTACCATTTCCTTTTAGCGCCTATTGCGACTAATTTCTATACTCTAGAAAATTTCCTTTGCCACTATATCGTTCCCCTCTGGTTTTTAGCAGATACCCTCTTTTTTGACAAACAGGGTCAATACAAGATTTGGGACCCAATTGTGTGGACGATTTTACCCTTGCTGTATATGATTTTTGCTCTTTTTAATGGCTTGGTATTGAAACTTGATGTTCCTAATTCTAAGGTCAGTCCCTTCCCGTACTTCTTTTTGAATGTGAACAAGGGTTGGGATGTCGTGTTCAAGTGGTGTCTGATTATCTTTGTTGCTTATATGGTGGCAGGATTTATCTTCTACTTTATTAAGCAAATCAAGAGAAAATCATCCTAAGACACAAGGGATTCATTTTCGAGTTTAAGAAGGAGTCTGTACACTAAAGAGGCTTCTTCTTTTCTTGCTTGTTTGATGACTATCAAAAAAGTAGAAGATTAAGAGAAATATAGAAAGAGATTTCATGAAACAATTTTTAGAACGGGCCAGTATTTTGGCTCTCTCCCTCGTTTTGATTACGTCCTTTTCCATCTCGAGTGCCCTGCCAGCCATGTTTGACTATTATCAAGGTTATCCTAAGGAACAAATTGAGCTCTTGGCGAGCTTGCCTTCCTTTGGAATCATGATTATGTTATTACTAAATGGTTTCTTAGAAAAAATATTTCCTGAGCGCTTACAGATCAGTTTGGGATTGCTGATTTTATCACTAAGTGGAACTGCTCCCTTTTGGTACCAAGCTTATCCTTTTGTCTTTGGAACACGGATTCTTTTTGGTTTAGGTGTTGGGATGATCAATGCCAAGGCCATTTCTATTATCAGTGAACGCTATCAAGGAAAAACGAGAATTCAGATGTTAGGGCTACGCGGTTCTGCAGAGGTCGTTGGGGCTTCTCTCATTACCTTGGCAGTCGGCCAATTGTTGGCCTTTGGTTGGACAGCTACTTTCTTAGCTTATAGTGCTGGATTTTTAGTTCTGATCCTTTATCTGCTCTTTGTACCTTATGGAAAAGAAAAGAAAGAAGTCAAGAAAAAAACGAAGGAAGCAAGTCGCTTAACTCGGGAAATGAAGGGCTTGATTTTTATCTTAGCTATTGAAGCGGCGGTTGTAGTTTGTACCAATACAGCTATTACCATCCGTATTCCAAGTCTGATGGTGGAAAGAGGACTGGGAGATGCCCAGTTATCTAGTTTTGTTCTTAGTGTCATGCAGTTAATCGGGATTGTGGCTGGTGTGAGTTTTTCTTTCCTGATTTCAATATTTAAAGAGAAACTGCTCCTCTGGTCTGGTATTACCTTCGGCTTGGGGCAAATTGTGATTGCCTTGTCTCCATCCTTGTGGGTGGTAGTGGCAGGAAGTATTCTGGCTGGCTTTGCCTACAGTGTAGCCTTGACGACAGTCTTTCAACTTGTCTCTGAAAGAATTCCAGCTAAACTCCTCAATCAAGCAACCTCATTTGCAGTTTTAGGCTGTAGTTTCGGAGCCTTTACGACTCCATTCGTTCTAGGTGCAATTGGCTTATTAACTCACAATGGGATGTTGGTCTTTGCTATCTTAGGATCTTGGTTAATTGTAACCTCTATCTTTGTCATGTACCTACTTCAAAAGAGAGCTTAGGATTGGTTTCCTAAGTTTTTCTTTTTTGGATTTTTGTACCCAGACACTATTTGATTTAGGGCCTTGTTTACAGACTAATTTCTTGATAAAATAGAAGTTATGACAAGATATAAAGCAACTATTTCCTATGATGGTTACGTCTTTGCTGGTTTTCAGCGCCAGCCTCATGCGCGTAGCGTTCAGGAAGAAATTGAAAAAACCTTGACCAGGTTAAATAAAGGGCAAGCCATTACTGTTCACGGTGCTGGTAGGACAGATAGTGGGGTTCATGCTCTGGGACAGGTTATTCATTTTGATCTACCTTATCAGATGGATGAGGAGAAGCTCCGTTTTGCTTTGGACACCCAGTCTCCTGAAGATATTGATGTGATTTCGATTGAGCTTGTGGCGGATGATTTTCATTGCCGTTATGCCAAGCATAGCAAGACCTATGAGTTTATCGTGGATAGAGGACGTCCCAAAAATCCTATGCGCCGTCACTATGCCACCCACTTTCCTTATCCGCTTGATGTGGAACGGATGCGGGAGGCTATCAAAAAATTAGAGGGAACCCATGATTTCACCGGCTTTACAGCCTCTGGGACTAGTGTAGAGGATAAGGTTCGCACCATCACAGAAGCTAGTCTTAGGGTTGATGAGACAGGCCAGTTTTTGACCTTTACCTTTTCAGGAAATGGTTTCTTGTATAAGCAGATTCGTAATATGGTGGGGACACTGCTTAAAATCGGCAATAACCGCATGCCAGTAGAGCAGATTGACCTCATCTTGGAGAAAAAGGACAGGCAGCTTGCAGGTCCCACTGCAGCACCAAATGGTTTATATTTAAAGGAGATTCGTTATGAAGAATAATCGTATTTTAGCACTTTCAGGAAATGATATTTTTAGTGGTGGTGGTTTGTCCGCTGATTTGGCTACCTACACCTTGAACGGCTTGCATGGCTTTGTAGCAGTGACTTGTTTGACAGCCTTGACAGAGAAGGGTTTTGAAGTCTTTCCAACTGAGGATGCCATTTTTCAACATGAATTAGATAGCTTGCGTGATGTGGAGTTTGGGGGAATTAAGATTGGTCTTCTCCCTACTGTTAGTGTGGCTGAGAAGGCATTGGACTTTATCAAGCAACATCCAAGAGTGCCTGTGGTATTGGATCCTGTCTTGGTCTGCAAGGAAACGCACGATGTAGCAGTTAGTGAACTCTGCCAAGAATTGATTCGCTTTTTCCCTTATGTCAGTGTGATTACGCCTAACCTCCCAGAAGCAGAATTATTGGCTGGTCAAGAGATCAAAACCTTGGAAGACATGAAAGCTGCAGCGCAGAAATTGCATGACTTAGGAGCGCCAGCAGTCATTATCAAGGGAGGCAATCGCCTTAGTCAGGACAAGGCTGTAGATGTCTTTTATGACGGACAAAACTTTACAGTCCTAGAAAATCCTGTCATTCAAGGGCAAAATGCTGGCGCAGGTTGTACCTTTGCCTCTAGCATTGCCAGTCACTTGGTTAAAGGTGATGAACTTTTACCAGCAGTAGAAAGCTCTAAGGCTTTCGTTTATCGTGCTATTGCACAAGCAGATCAGTATGGAGTAAGACAATATGAAGCAAACCAAAACAACTAAAATCGCCCTTGTATCCCTCTTAACCGCCCTCTCTGTGGTTCTAGGTTATTTCTTAAAAATTCCAACACCGACAGGCATTTTAACTCTTTTAGATGCGGGTGTCTTCTTTACGGCCTTCTACTTTGGTAGTCGTGAAGGGGCTGTAGTAGGAGGACTAGCAGGTTTCTTGATTGACCTCTTATCAGGCTATCCTCAGTGGATGTTCTTTAGCTTGGTCAACCATGGCTTGCAGGGATTTTTCGCAGGATTTAAAGGAAAAACTCAGTGGTTAGGCCTTATCTTAGCAACGATTGCCATGGTAGGGGGTTACGCCTTGGGCTCTACATTGATGAATGGCTGGGCTGCAGCTCTACCAGAAATTTTACCAAATTTCATGCAAAATATGGTAGGGATGATTGTAGGATTTATCCTTAGTCAAAGTATCAAGAAGATTAAGTAATGAGGCTGAGTCAAAAGTCTTTCAAATAAGAAAAACGCATAGTATCAGGTGTTGAAAAACCTTGATACTATGCGTTTTATTGTGGGAAGATTTTCGAAGAATTTTAATCAAAATAAAGCAAGTCTTTGCTGGTGTTTGTAAAGAGGTCAAAGCCATCTTTGGTAACAACACCACAGTCTTCGATACGGACACCGACTTTACCAGGGATATAGATACCTGGTTCAACAGAGAAGCACATGCCTTCTTCGATGACCATGTCGTTTCCTTCCATGATAGATGGGAATTCATGGACATCCATACCGATACCGTGACCGAGACGGTGGTTGAAGTACTCGCCGTAACCAGCTTTTTCGATGACCTCACGAGCAGCGCGATCCACTTCATGGGCAGTCACTCCTGGCTTGATAAAGTCAAGAGCAGCTTGTTGGGCTTCAAGAGTCAAGTTATAAATGTCTTTCTTGAATTGGTCAGGTTTGCCGACTGCGACTGTACGAGTCATATCTGACGCATAGCCGTTGACTAGAACACCAAGGTCAAAGAGGAGAAGAGCATCATTTTCAACCTTGTTAGCTGCTGGAATACCGTGTGGATTTGCAGCATTATCACCAGTCAAGACCATGGTATCAAAGCTCATTTCATAACCTTCACGCTTCATAGCAAAGTCAATTTGGGCGATGATATCTGTCTCTGTCTTATCAAGAGAAATATTATCAAAGCCAACCTTAACAGCCTTGTCCGCATAGAGACCTGCAACCATCATTTTTTGCACTTCGTCAGCAGATTTGATGAGGCGCATGCGTTGGATACGAGGTGTGAGGTTGTTAAACTCAGCAGTTTCAAAAACTGTTTTCAAGCCATGATATTTGGTCAAGATGAGATTGTCAAACTCAACAGCGACACGTTTGAAGTCAAGTTGTGGAAGAGCATGTTTCATTTTTTGCCATGGATTTTCAGAGTCCACATAGCCCACAACTGGGAAGGAAACAGTGCTGCTCGCACGCTCCACTTCAAGGGCTGGGACAAAAAGGAGGGGTTCCTGATCCGCTAGGACAAAAAGGAACATTTGGCGTTCATGGGGATCACTGTAAAAGCCAGTGAGGTAATTGATTGTGACGGGGTCAGATACGACAGCGACGTCTAGTTTTTCTGATTCAAGATATGTTACGATTTGTTGTAATTTAGACATATGCTACCTTCTTTCTACCCCTCTATTTTGGCAAAAAATGAGAGAAAATGCAAGGGAGAAGGGTAAAAGAACAGACAAAAAGAACTCCGACAAGATAACGGAGTTCTTTGATATCATTTTCCTTTGTTTAAGAAAAGTCAGCCTTGCTTTTGACATCACTGTATTCTTCAGCGATTTCTTGGCTGAGAATGTCCTCATAAGCAGGGAGTTGAATGTCCTGACCATATTTCTTCTTGAGGGCAGTAGTGACTAGGCGATAAGCTAGATTGGCATTACGAGAGAGGATAGGCCCGTGGAAGTAGGAACCAAAGACATTCTTATAATGAACACCTTCGCCGACTTTTTCTTCGTTATTTCCATTTCCATAGACAACCTGTCCCAGCGGTTTTTGATCATCTGAGAGGAAGGTACGGCCCTGATGATTTTCAAAACCATAGTAGGTTTCATCGAAATCTTCATTGTGAATCTTGATGTCCCCGATAAAACGGTTATTGGTCTGGTTGAGCGTGTAGTGGCCCATGACCCCTAGTCCTTCGATGCGTCTCCCTGAAGCTTCAACATAATATTGGCCCAATAGTTGGAAACCACCGCAGATAGCCAGAACCACACCGTCGTTTTGGATGTAGTTGTCAATGCTCTCTTTTTTAGCAGGTAGGTCGTCTGCAATGATACTCTGTTCAAAGTCTTGACCACCACCGAAAAAGGCAATGTCGTAGTGATTTTCATCAAAGTTATCATGGAGAGAAACGATGTCAACCGTCACATGGGCTCCCAGTTTTTCAGCCACATACTTGAGCATGAGGATGTTTCCATTGTCCCCATAGGTATTCATGAGATTTCCGTAGAGGTGGGCAATGTTGAGCTGATAGGGGTAATTGCCAGCTTTTGAGGAAAGTGAAGTATAAACCATTAGTTCATCTCCTTTCTAACAATCTGACGACTAGCCAGCAGTTCGCGGAATTCAAGCATAGCAGTATAGGTAGCTAGAATATAAGCATGCTTGCAGTCTTGGTTCTCAATGGTCTTAAGAACTTGCTCCAGACTACTTGTTTCAGTAATTTTATCAGCTGGATAGCCAGTTACTCGTAGACGACGTGCGATTTCAGAATGGCGAACACCGCCAGCGTTGATTTCGGGAATGTCCATGTCAGTGATTTGTTCAAAATCAGCATCCCAGATCCAGCTGGTGTCAATTCCATCTGCATAGTTGGCATTTAGGAGGACAGATAGGCTAAATGGATAAGGAGCTAGTTTAATCATCTCGATAGCTTGGGTCGCACCGACTGGATTTTTAATCAAGACGAGGGTGCATTCCTTGTCACCGATATGGAAGGTTTCCTGGCGTCCAAAGACAGCACGACTCTTATCAAATCCCTGCTTGATTAGTTGGGAATCTGCGCCGAGGAAACGGGCGATAGCCACAGCAGCTAGGGCGTTGTAGATGTTGTAAAGTCCACCGATTTGGATGCCGTATTCTTGGCCGTCAATGACAAAGCGAGAGCGATTGTTGGTTAACTCAACTAGTTCTGTCAAGCGATAGTCGAGATCAGGACGTTTACATCCACAACCTTCACAGATATAGGCACCCAAGTTTGCATAAGTATTGTGCTCATATTTGAGGATGCCTTGGCAGTCAGGGCAGAGGATTCCTTCGGTATTATAGTGAGCCAGCTGAGCTGGACCTTTCTCCAAGTCAAAACCAAAATACTGTACAGGATTTGGAATAGCTGGCTTGTAGAAAAGTGGACTGTCTCCATTAAGAAGAACAGTGGCAGTAGGCACCTTACGAATGGCATCCAAAATCATCTTGTAAGTTGTGTAAATCTCACCATAGCGGTCCATCTGGTCACGGAAAATATTAGTAATAACAAATAAGCTTGGCTTGATGTAGTCACAGATACGAGATAGACTGGCTTCGTCGATTTCTAGGACGGCAATATTTTTCCCAGTTTTAGAAGATTTGGCTGTTAAGAAGGTTGTCGCAATTCCTGTAATCATGTTGGCACCGCTTGGGTTGGTCAGAACTTGACCATAAACCTCTTTTAAAATGCCGACAGTGAGAGCAGTTGTCAAGGTTTTTCCGTTGGTTCCAGTCACTACGACAATCTCGTAGTTCTTAGCTAGGTTTTGTAAAATATCTTTATCGAATTGAAGGGCAAGTTTTCCTGGAAGCGTACTTCCACGGCCAAGACGGCTTAAAATGAAGTGGGAAGAACGCCCAGCAAGAAGGCCCAAAGTAGTTTTTAATTTCATGTTTCTATTATATCATAAAAGAGGGAAAAGACAGATTTGATACTCAATGAAAATCAAAGAGCAAACTAGGAAGCTAGCCGCAGGCTGTACTTGAGTACGGCAAGGTGAAGCTGACGTGGTTTGAATTTGATTTTCGAAGAGTATGAGATTTCGCAGAAATGAAAACAGCCCTCAGAGGGCTGTTCGATACGATTAAATCTCAACTTAAATCGCAAACAAGTCATTCAAGTTCTCAGCCAAGGTTGGGTGAGTGAAGATTTGTTTTGTGAAGTAAGTGTAAGGAATTTTGTTGTCCATAGCAACAGTGATGATGTTGATGATTTCTTGAGAACCTTCTGAGAAGATGCTTGCTCCAAGAATTTCTTTTGTTTCAGTATTAACAACAGCTTTGAAAGCTCCGCGAAGGTCTCCGTTTACGTGACCACGAGGCATTGCTGCAACAGGGATTTCTTTCACTGCGTATGGAAGGTTCAAATCAGCTGCTTGGCTTTCAGTCAAACCAACTTGTGAAAGAGCAGGTGTGATGAACATAGTATTTGGTACATTGAGACGGTCTTCAAGTGTGTAGCTACCATCTCCAGCGAGGTAGCTGTAAACAACACGGAAGTCATCAAGTGAAATGTAAGTAAATTGAAGGCCACCGTTGACATCTCCAACTGCAAAGACACCAGGAACGTTTGTTTGACAATGTTTGTCTACTTTAATAGCACCACGTTCAGTTAGCTCAATATCTGTATTTTCAAGTTGAAGTGGTTCTACGTTTGGTTTGCGTCCAGTTGCGTAAAGAAGGGCGTCGAAACGGTAAGTTTCGTTTTCAGTTACGACAAGCACTTGGTCACCGTCGTTTTTGATTTCAGTAGTACGGATGTTTTGAAGCAATTCAATGCCGTCTTCTTCCATGTATTGTTTAGCAAGAGCTGCGATGGAAGGTTCTGCACGAGGAAGGAAAGTATCCAAGGCATCTAGGACTGTAACCTTGCTTCCAAGTTTGTTGTATAGACCAGCAAATTCAAGACCGATATTTCCACCACCAAGGACTCCAAGTTTTTCAGGCAATTTGTCCAAGTTTTGGATACCTGTTGAGTCAAAGACGTTCTTGCTTGTAGCAAGTCCAGGGATTGGCAAGACGTTTGAAACAGCACCAGTGTTGATGACGATTGTTTCAGCAGTCAGTTCTTTTTTTTCATCACCAGCTTGAATTTCGATGACTTTATTTGAAAGGAAGTGAGCTTCCGCATCAAAGATATCGACGCCTGTACCAGCAACAGTCGCATAGTTTTTACCGTTGAGGCGACTAGTGATAGTGTTTTTGGTAGCAATCACTTCTTCAAAAGACAAGTCTTTCTCAGCAGCAACCAGCAAAGTTTTAGTTGGGATACAACCGATGTTGATACAAGTTCCACCGTACATAGCTTTGCTACGTTCAACGAGGGCAACTTTTTTACCAGCTGAAGCCAATTTACCTGCTAGTGTTTTACCAGCTTTACCAAATCCGATAACGATTAAATCATAAGTTAACATTTAGAGTTCCTCCTATTCGAATTTCATTCTAGCACAAGAAAAAAACTTTTGCACAATTCTGCTACGCTTTAAAAAAGTTTATGAAATAGTGGAAAGTTTAACTTTATTCTCTCAGAAAAATCGTTTACATGACTTTATCGATGGATTGGGCTATCTTTTGCTTCTCTCTTGTGTTATACTAGATAGGTTGCAAAGAAAACAGTACTTTTCTTTTGTGGAAAAGAAGCAACACGATTTTATATCCAGTATATGAAAATACGTCATAAAAAGAAAAGTATAAACTAAGCCCTATAGGGTGGCTTCGCACCACCTTTAGAAAGAAGAAGAACGTGAAATTTAATGAATTAAACTTGTCTGCTGATTTGCTAGCAGAGATTGAAAAAGCTGGTTTTGTAGAAGCCAGTCCTATCCAAGAACAAACTATTCCCTTGGCTCTTGAAGGCAAGGACGTTATCGGTCAAGCTCAGACTGGTACAGGAAAAACTGCAGCCTTTGGCTTGCCTACCCTTGAAAAAATCCGTACAGAAGAAGCGACCATCCAAGCTTTGGTCATCGCTCCAACTCGTGAACTCGCTGTCCAAAGTCAAGAAGAACTCTTCCGCTTTGGCCGTAGCAAGGGAGTCAAAGTCCGTTCAGTATATGGCGGATCAAGCATTGAAAAACAAATTAAGGCTCTTAAATCTGGTGCCCATATCGTGGTGGGAACTCCAGGCCGCCTCTTGGATTTGATTAAACGCAAGGCCTTGAAATTACAAGATATTGAAACTCTTATCCTTGACGAAGCGGATGAAATGCTCAACATGGGCTTCCTTGAAGACATTGAAGCTATTATCTCCCGTGTCCCTGAAAACCGTCAAACTTTGCTTTTCTCAGCAACTATGCCAGATGCCATCAAACGTATCGGTGTTCAGTTTATGAAAGACCCTGAGCACGTGAAGATTGCTGCTAAGGAATTGACAACAGAATTGGTTGACCAATACTATATCCGAGTTAAAGAACAAGAAAAATTTGATACCATGACTCGTCTCATGGATGTGGAACAACCAGAACTTGCTATCGTATTTGGTCGTACAAAACGCCGTGTAGATGAATTGACTCGTGGTTTGAAAATCCGTGGCTTCCGTGCAGAAGGAATTCATGGAGACCTAGACCAAAACAAACGTCTTCGTGTCCTTCGTGACTTTAAAAATGGCAATCTTGATGTTTTGGTTGCGACAGACGTTGCAGCGCGTGGTTTAGATATTTCAGGTGTGACCCATGTCTATAACTACGATATTCCACAAGATCCTGAAAGTTATGTTCACCGTATCGGTCGTACAGGTCGTGCTGGTAAATCAGGTCAATCAATTACCTTTGTTGCTCCAAATGAAATGGGCTACCTTCAAATCATCGAAAACTTGACTAAGAAACGCATGAAAGGCTTGAAACCAGCGACAGCTGAAGAAGCCTTCCAAGCTAAGAAACAAGTAGCGCTCAAGAAAATCGAACGTGATTTTGCAGATGAGACAATCCGTGGCAACTTTGAGAAATTTGGTAAGGATGCTCGCAAGTTGGCTGCTGAATTTACTCCAGAAGAATTGGCCATGTATATCTTGAGTCTAACTGTTCAAGATCCGGATAGTCTTCCAGAAGTGGAGATTGCGCGTGAAAAACCACTGCCATTTAAACCATCAGGTAATGGCTTCGGTGGTAAAGGTAAGGGAGGTCGTCGTGGAGATGACCGTCGTGATCGCGAACGCCGTGGCAATGGTCGCCGTGATGATTTCAAAAAAGGCAGTCGTGGAAATGATCGTTATGATAAGGAAAAACGTTACCGTAAGGATAATAAAAAACCACGTAACACTTCAAGCGAAAAGAAAACAGGCTTTGTTATTCGTAACAAGGGCGATAAATAAGAAAAAGCGGTTCAAAATGAATCGCTTTTTTATATAAGGAGACCGAATGGAAAAGAAAGATAAATAAAATAGATATATTATCTTCTTGTAATATTATAATACACAAAAATAAGGATCTTGTCAATAGAAAAGAAGAAAATTAATTAAAAATATTCTTGTTTTTTCAAATTGCAATTAAATAAGCAATTTTCAGATAATAATTGAAAATTCAAGCTGTTTATGTTATAATGATAGCGATTATATTCGAGGTGAAAAATGGCACATTTATTAGAAAAAACTAGAAAAATTACTTCTATCCTGAAGCGCTCAGAGGAGCAGTTGCAGGAAGAGCTTCCCTACAATGCAATTACCCGTCAATTGGCAGATATTATTGACTGTAACGCCTGTATCGTTAATAGCAAGGGACGTCTCCTTGGCTATTTTATGCGTTACAAAACCAATACAGATCGTGTAGAGCAATTCTTCCAAACTAAGATTTTCCCGGATGACTACATTCAAGGCGCGAACATGATCTACGATACAGAAGCCAATCTGACAGTTGATCATGATTTGAGTATTTTCCCTGTGGAAAGTCGTGCTGATTTTCCTGATGGCTTGACGACTATTGCACCGATTCATGTATCAGGGATTCGACTTGGTTCTTTGATTATTTGGCGCAATGATAAAAAATTCGAAGACGAGGACTTGATTCTTGTTGAGATTGCGAGTACCGTTGTTGGAATTCAACTCCTTAATTTCCAGCGTGAAGAAGATGAGAAAAATATCCGCCGCCGTACTGCTGTTACCATGGCAGTCAACACTCTTTCTTATTCAGAACTTCGTGCTGTTTCAGCAATTTTAGGGGAATTAAATGGAAATGAAGGGCAGTTGACTGCGTCAGTGATTGCAGATCGTATTGGAATCACTCGCTCTGTGATTGTCAATGCCCTTCGTAAACTTGAGTCTGCAGGGATTATTGAAAGTCGCTCACTTGGAATGAAGGGAACCTATCTTAAGGTCTTGATTTCAGATATTTTTGAAGAAGTGAAGAAAAGAGATTACTAATGACTAAGGCTTTAATTTCGATTGACTATACAGAAGATTTTGTTGCTGATAGTGGAAAATTGACAGCAGGCGCTCCAGCTCAGGCGATTTCGGATGCCATCAGCAAGGTAACTCGATTAGCTTTTGAACGTGGAGATTACATCTTCTTTACCATTGATGCTCATGAAGAAAACGATTGTTTCCATCCAGAAAGCAAGCTATTTCCTCCTCACAATTTGATTGGGACTAGTGGACGCAATTTATACGGAGATTTGGGGACCTTTTATCAAGAGCATGGTTCAGACAGTCGTGTCTTTTGGATGGATAAACGCCATTACTCAGCTTTTTCAGGGACTGACCTGGATATCCGTTTGAGAGAGCGTCGAATTTCTACAGTTATTTTAACCGGAGTCTTGACGGATATCTGTGTCCTGCATACAGCCATAGATGCCTATAATCTAGGATATGACATCGAGATTGTTAAACCAGCTGTTGCTTCCATCTGGCCTGAAAATCATCAATTTGCCCTAGGTCATTTCAAAAATACACTCGGAGCTAAGTTAGTAGATGAAAATTTAAATGAAATTTCAGAGTAATTTGGTTGATGAAATGAAAAAATTTTGAAAAAAGTATTGACAAGTATCCTAAAAGTTGATATACTAGTGAAGTAATCGACGCGGGGATGGCGGAATTGGCAGACGCGCAGGACTAAGGATCCTGTGACCGCTTTAGGTCGTGAGGGTTCAAGTCCCTCTCTCCGCATAGGATAAGAGTTAGCTTAGGCTAGCTCTTTTTTTCATCTAATTCAAGTAGAGCAAAAAAATTTTGCTCTTTTTTTATATTTCATAAACATTTCATATTTGGATTTTATAATAGTCTTACAAATATGGAGGTGACAAATGAATCCAATCCAAAGAGCTTGGGCTTATGTCAGCAGAAAACGACTGAGAAGTTTTATTTTATTTCTGATTTTATTGGTCCTATTGGCTGGAATTTCAGCCTGTTTGACTCTGATGAAGTCCAACAAAACAGTTGAAACCAATCTTTACAAATCACTCAATACCTCTTTTTCTATTAAGAAGATAGAAAATGGGCAGACTTTCAAGTTGTCAGACCTAGCATCTGTAAGCAAGATTAAGGGACTGGAAAATGTTTCTCCTGAACTCGAGATGGTCGCAAAACTAAAAGACAAGGAAGCAGTGAGTGGCGAGCAGAGCGTTGAACGTGATGATTTGTCAGCTGCGGACAAGAACTTGGTTAGCTTAACGGCTCTTGAGGATTCATCCAAGGATGTGACCTTCACCAGCTCGGCTTTCAACTTAAAAGAAGGGCGACATCTTCAAAAAGGGGATTCAAAGAAAATCATCATCCACGAAGAGTTGGCTAAGAAGAACGGTCTTTCGCTTCATGACAAGCTTCGCTTGGATGCTGGACAGTCAGAAGCTGGGAAAGGACAAACTGTCGAGTTTGAAATCGTCGGAATCTTCTCTGGTAAAAAACAAGAGAAATTTACGGGCTTGTCTTCTGACTTCAGTGAAAACCAAGTCTTTACAGACTATGAAAGTAGCCAAAGCCTTTTGGGAAATGGTGAATCTCTAGTCAGTGCAGCGCGCTTTTATGTAGAAAATCCTAAGGAAATGGAAGGACTCATGAAGCAGGTAGAAAACTTGTCTTTGGAAAATCAAGGCTATCAAGTCGAAAAGGAAAACAAGGCTTTTGAACAAATCAAAGACTCAGTTGCAACCTTCCAAACCTTCCTAACCATCTTCCTTTATGGGATGTTGATAGCTGGAGCTGGAGCCTTAATTTTGGTCTTGTCTCTCTGGTTGAGAGAAAGGGTCTACGAAGTGGGGATTCTTCTGGCACTTGGAAAAGGCAAGAGTTCGATTTTCCTGCAGTTCTGTTTAGAGGTAGTTTTGGTATCTCTCGGAGCTTTGCTTCCAGCATTTGCTACAGGAAACGCAATCACATCCTACCTACTCCAAACTCTACTAGCAAGTGGAGATCAGGCAAGCTTACAAAATACACTAGCCAAAACAAGTGGTCTATCAAGTAGTTTATTATCTTTTGCAGAGTCCTATGTCTTTCTGTTGTTGATTAGTTGCTTATCTGTAGCCCTTTGTTTCCTATTCTTATTTAGAAAATCGCCTAAAGAAATTTTATCATCTATTAGTTAAGAAGGAGAAATCATGACTTTATTACAATTACAAGATGTTACCTACCGTTATAAGAACACTGCTGAAGCAGTCCTATATCAGATCAATTATAATTTTGAACCCGGGAAATTTTACAGTATTATTGGTGAGTCAGGAGCAGGAAAATCCACACTCTTGTCCCTACTTGCTGGTCTAGATAGTCCTGTTGAAGGTTCTATACTTTTCCAAGGAGAGGACATTCGTAAGAAGGGCTATTCTTACCATCGTATGCACCATATTTCCCTGGTCTTTCAAAATTATAATTTGATAGATTATCTTTCTCCACTGGAAAATATCCGCTTGGTCAATAAAAAGGCAAGCAAGGATACACTGCTTGAGCTTGGTTTGGATGAAAGCCAGATCAAGCGGAATGTTCTCCAGTTATCAGGTGGTCAACAACAACGTGTTGCCATTGCTCGCAGTTTGGTCTCAGAAGCTCCAGTTATTCTAGCCGATGAGCCAACAGGAAATCTGGACCCTAAGACTGCTGGAGATATTGTCGAACTGCTCAAATCACTTGCCCAGAAAACAGGTAAATGTGTGATCGTCGTAACCCACAGCAAAGAAGTGGCGCAAGCATCAGATATTACACTTGAGTTGAAGGATAAGAAACTAACTGAAACTCGCAATACTACGAAATAATATGAGCTTTTTCTGTTAGAACTATAAAATAGAACAACATCTAGAAAGGGAACCTATGTTACACAACGCATTTGCCTATGTTACAAGGAAGTTTTTCAAATCAATTGTCATCTTCCTGATTATTCTCCTCATGGCGAGCTTGAGTTTGGTCGGCTTGTCAATCAAGGGAGCTACTGCCAAGGCTTCTCAGGAGACATTTAAAAATATCACCAACAGCTTCTCCATGCAAATCAATCGTCGCGTTAATCAAGGAACGCCACGTGGTGCTGGGAATATTAAAGGTGAGGACATCAAAAAAATCACCGAAAACAAGGCCATCGAGTCTTATGTTAAACGCATCAACGCTATTGGGGATTTGACTGGCTATGAACTCATCGAAACGCCAGATACCAAGAAAAATCTGACACCTGACCGTGCCAAACATTTTGGAAGTAGCTTGATGATTACAGGTGTCAATGACTCCTCTAAAGAAGACAAGTTTGTCTCTGGTTCTTATAAGCTGGTCGAAGGTGAGCACCTAACCAACGATGACAAGGACAAGATCCTCATGCACAAGGACTTGGCAGCCAAGCACGGCTGGAAAGTAGGGGACAAGGTTAAACTGGACTCCAATGTCTACGACGCAGACAATGAAAAAGGTGCCAAGGAAACAGTCGAAGTGACAATCAAGGGACTCTTTGATGGTCACAATAAGTCGGCAGTAACCTATTCACAAGAACTATACGAAAATACAGCTATTACAGACATTCACACTGCTGCAAAACTTTATGGATACACAGAAGACACAGCCATTTATGGGGACGCAACCTTCTTTGTAACAGCGGACAAGAACTTGGATGATGTCATGAAAGAGTTGAACGGTATCAGCGGTATCAACTGGAAGAGTTACACACTCGTTAAGAGCTCATCTAACTACCCAGCCCTTGAGCAATCCATCTCTGGTATGTACAAGATGGCCAACCTCCTCTTCTGGGGTAGCTTGAGCTTCTCAGTCCTTCTCCTTGCCCTCTTGCTTAGTCTTTGGATTAACGCTCGACGCAAGGAAGTGGGAATTCTCCTCTCTATCGGTCTCAAGCAGGCAAGTATCTTGGGTCAATTCATCACCGAATCCATCTTGATTGCCATCCCTGCTCTTGTTTCTGCTTATTTCCTAGCCAGCTACACAGCGCGTGCAATCGGGAACACTGTTCTAGCCAATGTAACTTCTGGTGTTGCCAAACAGGCTAGCAAAGCTGCTCAAGCCTCTAACCTTGGTGGAGGTGCAGAAGTAGATGGCTTTAGCAAGACCTTATCGAGCCTAGACATTTCTATTCAGACATCAGATTTTATCATCGTCTTTGTCCTTGCCTTGGTTCTAGTGGTTCTAGTTATGGCGCTTGCTTCAAGCAATCTCCTTAGAAAACAGCCAAAAGAACTCTTGCTGGATGGTGAATAAGTTTGAAAAAATTATTCTGGAATAAAAACTGCATCTTGTTTTTCTATTCAAGAATGGTGGATAGAGAATGGCTATTTAACAATACAAAATAGAGCTGAAAGCAGTGGTGAAAATCATTGCTTTCAGTTGCTTTCTTTGTACTTTAGTACTTAAACATGATATACTAAAGATATGGAATTTATTAGAAAGAAATTTCACAACTTATATATGGAATTGTGCATAAGAATCTATAGAAACTTTATCTTGAAAATAGATAGATAAATCTGTAGAAGTCTGTGCATATCGCAAACATAGGCTAGTAGGCCTAGGCAGGGTCTACTTTGGAAAATATAGATTAGTGAGGAAAAATAAACATTATGAAACAAACAAATGTTAGAGGAACATTATCCCTCCGTGGTTTTAGAAAATTAAGAACTGGTGCAATTGTTGCGACAGGTGTGATTTTATTGGGGTTGGGCTTTTTAGCTCCAACTGTGTCAGCCAGTGAACAAGATGGTGTCTGGGTAGCCAGAACAGTTGCAGAAGTAAAGGCTGATATTCAAAAAGAAGGTGATTTATTTAAGTATGTTATTAAGTGGGGGGACACATTAAGTGTTATCAGCGAAGCAAGTAATATCCCTGTAGATGTACTCCAAGAAATGAATCAAACTTCAGGCAAGAATTTATTCTTACCGCACAATGAATTGTACTTTACTGAAGCTGAAACGATTTCAGATACAGTCACAAAACACAAGATTGTCATCAAGGAAAGTGGTGCAAGTGGCGAAGTTCGCACTTACGAAGTCTTGCTCAAGAAAGATCAAGAGACAAAAGCTGTTACTTTTGAATTAACAGATGTCACTGAGAAAGTTGAAAAAATGGCTGTGAACTATAGCCCAGTCTATCAGCCTGTATCAGCTCCAGTAGTGGAAAGAGCGGAAGAATCGGGTGAAGAACTTGCCTCAGAAGCACCAGCAGAGACAAGCCCAGAAGTTAAGGAAGAAACAGAAGCTCCAGTAGCGTCAAAAGCAGAAACAAGGTCAGAAACTTTAAATGCTCCATCTGCATATACTACAAATGGGTCAGGAAACTCAACTGAATCAAGTCCAGCAGCAGACAAGGCCCCTTCAAATATAGGAACTACAAATCAACCTGTAGCTTCAAATCCAAGTTCTGAAGCGCCAGCGCCAAAAGCAGAGGTACCAGTGACTCCGGCACCGAAAGTAGAAGCGCCATCGACTCCAATGCCAAAAGCAGAAGAACCATCGACTCCAGCACCGAAAGCAGAGGCACCAGCGTCTCCAATGCCAAAAGCAGAAGGACCATCGACTTCAGCACCAAAAGCAGAGTTACCATCGACTCCAGCACCGAAAACAGAAGAGCCAGCAACTCCAGCACCAAAGGTGGATGAGCCAGTATCTCCAGCACCGAAAGCGGATGAGCCAGTATCTCCAGCGCCGAAAGCGGATGAGTCAGTATCTCCAGCGCCAAAATCAGAAGAACCAGCGGTGCCAGCACCAAAGGTGGATGAGCCAGTATCTCCAGCACCGAAAGTAGACGAGCCAACTGCAACAGCGCCAAAAGCAGAAGAACCAGCGACACCAGCACCAAAATCAGAGGAACCAACGACACCAGCACCGAAAGCAGAGGAACCAACGACACCAGCGCCGAAAGTGGAAGAACCAGCGACACCAGCGCCAAAGGTGGAGGAATCAGTATCTCCAGCGCCAAAATCAGAGGCACCAGTGTCTCCAGCGCCAAAATCAGAGGAGCCAGTAGCACCCGCACCAAAATCAGAGGAACCAACGACACCTGCTCCGAAAGCGGAAGAACCAGCGACACCGGCACCGGTAACCCCAAGCGAAGAAGCACCGGTCACATCAGGCGATACCAATTCCACTGCACAGCCAGCTGGAGAATCAGGTAAATCTGAAACAAAGTCAGAACCTTCTAATACTCCATCTGCGGAAGCTACAAATGATTCAGGTAATGTAGCAACATCAAGTCCGGTAACAGATGGTACTACTTCAAACACAGGGACTACAGAACAACCTGAAACTCCAGCTTCAAAACCAGAAGCAACAATACCCAAAGAGGATAAACTACCAACTAATCAAAATGGAGATACATCAAATCCAGTAGATTCAAAGGATGAAACACCAAATCCGGCTCCGGCACCTAAAGAAGATACTTCGTCTGAAGAAGTAGCACCTAAAGATGAAAAATTTGAGGAAGCGAAAAAAGAAGGAAAGGATATTATTGAAGGAATTGCATCTTCAAAACTTAGTGAAATAGAAAAAGTTAAAGACGAAGCCGAAAAAGAAAAATTAAAAGCGGAATTAAAAACATTAAAAGAAGACGCATTAGCCGCAATAAAAAATGCTAAGAATCATGATGCTGCAGTAGCTGCTACAGATGAATATCAAACTAAGATTGATGAGATTAATGTTCCAGGTGAAGAATTACCAGCACCAAATTATAATAAAGATAATTTAACAAATGGTCGTAATGAGGGTACTACTATTAATGATGGAAGTACAGCAATAGGTCATGGATCAGGTGAAGCTACAGCAACAACTCCAGCACAACCTTCTTCAACTTCAGAAAGGACTTCAAGTTTTAGAAATGCCCCATCAGTTCAAGCAAGAGCAAGAAGAGTGGCACGTTCAACATCAGAACCAGATGGAACTGTAAATATTAGCTATAACTTTGCTGGAATGCCAGATATTCATGGCTTCCTATCTGATCCGGGAGAAGATAACACTGTGACAATTCCTGCTGGGACGAGTGAAGCACAGGCAAAAGTGCTAGTAAAAGAAAAAATTCAAGCCAAGATAAAAGACCTAGCTGCTAGAGGGTATCATGTGAAAAATGACATTATTTTTGAACAAGATACTACTGTGAAAAATTATAACTACGTCGTTACATTCACTAAGGAGGCTACAGGAACTTCAGGTTTCAGAATGGCTCCAGCAGTTCAACCGCGCGCTAGCAGAAATCGTAGAAGTCTAGAACAGCCAGCTCCTCAAAAGGTCAAAGTCAATGTTTTTTATAACTTTGATCAAATGAAAGATATTGCAGGTTTCCTAGGAGATATCAATGGAACTTCTCTTGAAATTGCAGAAGGTTTATCAAATGAAGAGGTGAAAGTAGCAGTTAAGAAACAAGTTGAAGCTAAGAAAGAAGAGCTGAGCAAACGCGGCTATACTTTCAAAGAGGACTATGTCTATCAATCTAATGGGAAAGATTATAATTACGTTGTAACATTTTCAAAAGCAGCTAAATAATTTTCATTCTATAGAGAGTGAAATGCAAGCAGAGAGAGCGATAGGCTCTCTTTGTTTTATCTAGTGGTCAGTTGATTACAGACAAAAGGCCAGTAAGAGGCTATAATAAATAGAGTAGGTATTTATTCTAAGAAAAAATAAAAAATAGAGAGCAGTTAAAGTATGAAAATTTTAATTGTAGAAGATGAAGAGATGATCCGTGAGGGTATCAGTGACTATTTGACGGATTGTGGCTATGAAACCATTGAGGCGGCGGACGGACAAGAAGCCTTGGAGCAATTTTCTAGCTATGAGGTGGCCCTGATTTTACTGGATATCCAGATGCCCAAACTCAATGGCTTAGAAGTTCTAGCTGAGATTCGTAAGACTAGTCAGGTCCCTGTCCTGATGTTGACCGCCTTTCAAGATGAGGAATACAAGATGAGTGCCTTTGCCTCTCTGGCAGATGGCTATCTGGAAAAACCCTTCTCCCTCTCCCTCTTAAAAGTGAGGGTGGATGCGATTTTCAAGCGCTATTATGATACGGGACGAATTTTCTCCTATAAGGATACCAAGGTGGACTTTGAGAGCTACAGTGCCAGCCTAGCAGGTGAGGAAGTAGCTATCAATGCCAAAGAGTTGGAAATTCTGGACTATCTGGTGAAAAATGAAGGCCGGGCCTTGACTCGTTCTCAGATTATCGATGCCGTTTGGAAAGCGACAGATGAGGTTCCCTTTGACCGTGTCATTGATGTCTATATCAAGGAATTGCGGAAAAAGCTGGATTTGGATTGTATCCTTACTGTGCGCAATGTTGGTTATAAATTGGAGCGAAAATGAAACGAACAGGTTTATTTACAAAGATATTTATCTATACCTTCTCGATATTTAGTGTTCTGGTTATCTGCCTTCATTTGGCTATTTATTTTCTATTTCCCTCGACTTATCTGAGCCACCGTCAGGAAACCATTGGCCAGAAAGCGACAGCCATTGCCCAGTCCCTAGAAGGTAAGGATAGGCAGAGTATCGAGCAAGTGTTAGACTTGTATTCCCAGACTAGTGAGATCAAGGGGGCCGTTAAGGGCGAGATGACCGAGGACAAGTTAGAAGTCAAGGACAGCCTTCCTCTGGATACGGAACGTCAGACAACCTCTCTTTTTATCGAGGAGCGCGAGGTGAAAACGCAAGATGGTAGCACTATGACTCTTCAATTTCTGGCTTCGATGGACTTGCAAAAGGAAGCAGAGCAAATCAGTCTCCAGTTTCTTCCCTATACCTTGCTGGCATCCTTTCTGATTTCCCTTTTGGTAGCCTATATCTATGCTCGGACCATTGTTGCTCCGATTTTGGAAATTAAGCGAGTGACCCGTCGGATGATGGATCTGGATGCTCAAGTACGTTTGCGCGTGGATTCCAAGGATGAGATTGGTGATCTCAAGGAACAAATCAATAGCCTTTACCAGCATCTTTTGACTGTCATTGCGGACTTGCATGACAAGAATGAAGCTATTCTCCAGCTCGAAAAGATGAAGGTCGAATTCCTGCGAGGGGCTTCTCATGAATTGAAAACACCTCTGGCTAGTTTGAAAATCCTGATCGAAAACATGAAAGAGAATATTGGTCGTTATAAGGATAGAGACCACTATCTAGGAGTTGCCTTGGGGATTGTAGATGAGCTCAATCACCACGTTCTCCAGATACTTTCTCTCTCGTCTGTGCAGGAATTGCGAGATGATAGGGAACAAATTGACTTATACCAGATGACGCAAAGTCTCGTTAAGGATTATGCCTTACTAGCCAAAGAAAGAGAACTCCAGATAGACAATAGTTTGACACATCAGCAGGCTTGTCTAAACCCATCAGTTATGAAGTTGATCCTATCTAACCTCATCAGCAATGCCATCAAGCACTCCACTCCAGGTGGCTTGGTTGGCATTGGAGAGAGAGAAGGGGAATTCTTTATCGAAAATAGCTGCAGTCCAGAAGAACAAGAAAAACTAACCCAATCTTTTTCTGACAATGCTAGCCGCAAGGCTAAGGGGTCGGGGATGGGGCTCTTTGTGGTCAAGAGTCTATTGGAACATGAAAAATTAGCTTATCGTTTCGAGATGGAGGATAATCGTTTAACCTTCTTCATAGCTTTTCCAAAAGTCACCTAAGACTAGGGAGAGAAAGGGCTTACATAGATGAGGCTAGAAGAAATTCAATCGAAACTGCGGGAAAAACTAGATTTTTTTGTCAAAAAGTGATAAAATGAACAATGTAAATGGGATGACCCATAAAAATATACAGGAGGCCTGATAAAATGGCAATCGTTTCAGCAGAAAAATTTGTCCAAGCAGCTCGTGACAACGGTTATGCAGTTGGTGGATTTAACACAAACAACCTTGAGTGGACTCAAGCTATCTTGCGCGCAGCAGAAGCTAAAAAAGCTCCAGTTTTGATCCAAACTTCAATGGGTGCTGCTAAATACATGGGTGGTTACAAAGTTGCTCGCAACTTGATCGCTAACCTTGTTGAATCAATGGGTATCACTGTACCAGTAGCTATCCACCTTGACCACGGTCACTACGAAGATGCACTTGAGTGTATCCGAGTTGGTTATACTTCAGTTATGTTTGATGGTTCACACCTTCCAGTTGAAGAAAACCTTGAAAAAGCTCGTAAAGTTGTAGAATTTGCTCATGCAAATGGTGTATCAGTGGAAGCTGAAGTTGGTACTATCGGTGGTGAAGAAGACGGAATCATCGGTGATGGTGAATTGGCTCCAATCGAAGACGCTAAAGCAATGGTTGAAACTGGTATCGACTTCTTGGCAGCTGGTATCGGTAACATCCACGGTCCTTACCCAGCAAACTGGAAAGGTCTTCACCTTGATCACTTGCAAAAATTGACTGAAGCTGTTCCAGGATTCCCAATCGTATTGCACGGTGGATCAGGTATTCCTGATGAACAAATCCAAGCAGCTATCAAACTTGGTGTTGCGAAAGTTAACGTTAACACTGAATGCCAAATCGCATTCGCTAACGCAACTCGTAAATTTGCTCGTGACTACGAAGCAAACGAAGCAGAATACGACAAGAAAAAACTCTTCGACCCACGTAAATTCTTGGCTGACGGTGTAAAAGCTATCCAAGCATCAGTTGAAGAACGTATCGACGTATTCGGTTCAGAAGGTAAAGCTTAATCTAGCTGAATAATACAGAAAGAACCTGCCCATTGGGTGGGTTTTTTGTGTCTGGCTATATAGCGAATATACTGTAGAAGAACCAATCTTAAGTTGCTAAAAGGTTCTATTTTTTGTACAATAATGCTATGAAAATACTGAAAAAATGGTTTCTTGGCATTCTTAGTTTCATTCTTTTGTTTTTACTCGCTACATTCATCTTTCACCGTATCAGTTTGGAAAAGGAAGAAGCCTCACTGAAACCTATGGGGCAACAAGTTCTCGTCAATGGACATCAAATAAATGTTTACGTTGAAGGGAATGGTCCTGAGACTATAGTAGTTCTCTCAGGTGCTGGTATTGCTTCTCCTATATTGGACTTTAAAGAAGTATCGGAATCCTTATCGAAACGGTATAAGGTAGTCATCGTGGAGCGAGCAGGATATGGTTATAGTGATGATAGCAATCATTCAAGAGATGTGATGGAGGTTTTGTCTGAGACGCGTCAAGCTCTTTCACAAGCAAATGTCAAAGGTCGTTTTATCATTTTGTCTCATTCCATGGCTAGTCTTGAGAGTTTAGCTTGGCAGGAAAAATATCCTGATGAAGTGAAAACCTTGGTTGGGTTAGATTGGGCACTGCCAGCTAGTTATGAGAATTTAAAGCAAAATCAGGCCTTAATCACTGTGGCATTTTGGAGCAGCAAGATTGGCTTATTACGCTACTTCCCTGAGTCCTTTTATATAAAAAATCCAACTCTGATCGAAAGTGAACGAAAACAATATAAACTTCTAGCTTATAAGCAGTTGATGTCACAAGCCATGCTTCATGAATCCCAAAAGGTAAAGGAAAATGCAAAGAAAGTTTCCTCAAACATTAATCCGAAAATTCCCACCTTACTACTGGTGTCTAACGGTCAAGGTACTAGTTTTGGTCAATCAGAATGGCAGAATTTTGCAGAGAAATTTGCTAGTGAACAGTCTAATGTGAAAGCCATATATATGGATGTACCACACGACCTTTATCATTATAAAAATCATGAGGTTGTTTCTCGTATTGAAGATTTTTTAAAAAGTAATTGAGGGGTTAGAAATCATTTTAGACTGATGACAATAATTAAATGCTGAAGGATTAACAGTAAAATCAAGAGTTTTTCGATTAAAAAAATTCTTTTTCTTATCCACCAGCCTGCCCATTGGGTGGGTTTTTTCTATTTTAAGGAAACGATCAAGCCATAATTTTTGATTAAAAGTATGATTTTAAGAGAGAAATTTCTAATTTTATAATCTGTAGGCAAACGCTTGCATTCTAGTTTTTATTGGACTATAATAGGTTGGTATAAAGCCTTCTGTAGTAATAAAATGTAGAAGGTGTAGAAAGTAAGAATTTAGAATATTTGTAGTCAAAAATACAATGTTGCTATTTCTTGCGATAGGGAGATAGATATGGCAATGATAGAAGTGGAACATCTTCAGAAAAATTTTGTGAAGACTGTTAAGGAACCGGGATTGAAGGGGGCATTACGCTCCTTTATTCATCCTGAAAAGCAGACCTTTGAAGCGGTCAAGGATTTGACCTTTGAGGTGCCAAAAGGGCAAATTTTGGGTTTTATCGGTGCTAATGGTGCTGGGAAGTCGACAACCATTAAAATGCTGACAGGGATTTTGAAACCGACATCTGGTTTTTGTCGGATTAACGGCAAGATTCCCCAGGACAATCGCCAAGATTATGTCAAGGATATTGGAGTGGTCTTTGGGCAAAGAACCCAGTTGTGGTGGGATTTGGCTCTACAAGAGACCTACACGGTCTTGAAGGAGATTTATGATGTTCCAGACTCGCTCTTCCACAAGCGCATGGACTTTTTGAATGAAGTCTTGGATTTGAAGGACTTTATCAAGGACCCCGTGCGTACTCTTTCACTGGGACAACGGATGCGGGCGGACATTGCAGCTTCCTTGCTTCACAATCCTAAGGTTCTCTTTTTAGATGAGCCGACCATTGGTTTAGACGTTTCGGTCAAGGATAACATTCGTCGGGCTATTACTCAGATCAATCAGGAGGAAGAAACCACCATTCTCTTGACCACTCATGACTTGAGCGATATTGAGCAACTCTGTGATCGAATTTTTATGATTGACAAGGGGCAGGAGATTTTTGATGGAACGGTTAGCCAGCTCAAGGAAACCTTTGGAAAGATGAA
This sequence comes from Streptococcus mitis, assembly GCF_022137125.1. Taxonomy (GTDB): domain Bacteria; phylum Bacillota; class Bacilli; order Lactobacillales; family Streptococcaceae; genus Streptococcus; species Streptococcus mitis_CE. Next base: position 196,522 of record NZ_JAKNEQ010000001.1, read on the forward strand.
GACTCTTTCTTTTGAACTGCTACCAGGTCAAAGTCATCTCGTCTCTCACTATGAAGGCCTGCCTGATATGATTATTGATAGACAGGGAAATAGCCTCAACATTGAATTCGATAGTTCTCGCTACCAGTCAGCTGACATTATCAAGCAAACCCTGTCTGATTTTGAAATCCGAGATTTGAAGATGGTAGATACGAATATTGAGGATATTATCCGTCGCTTCTATCGAAAGGAGCTCTAAGATGGTCAAATTGTGGAGACGTTATAAACCCTTTATCAATGCAGGTGTTCAAGAGTTGATTACCTATCGAGTCAACTTTATTCTCTATCGGATCGGCGATGTCATGGGTGCTTTTGTGGCTTTTTATCTCTGGAAGGCTGTCTTTGATTCTTCGCAAGAGTCCTTGATTCAGGGCTTTAGTATGGCAGATATCACCCTCTACATCATTATGAGTTTTGTGACCAATCTTCTGACTAGGTCAGATTCGTCCTTTATGATTGGGGAGGAGGTCAAGGATGGTTCCATTATCATGCGCTTGTTGAGACCGGTGCATTTTGCGGCCTCCTATCTTTTCACTGAGCTTGGTTCCAAGTGGTTGATTTTTATCAGCGTTGGCCTTCCATTTTTAAGTGTCATCGTGTTAATGAAAATCTTATCCGGGCAAGGGATGGTAGAAGTGCTGGGATTAACTGTTCTTTATCTTTTTAGCTTAACGCTAGCCTACCTGATCAACTTTTTCTTTAATATCTGCTTTGGATTTTCTGCCTTTGTATTTAAAAATCTTTGGGGTTCCAATCTACTTAAGACTTCCATAGTGGCCTTTATGTCTGGAAGTTTGATTCCCTTGGCTTTCTTTCCAAAGGTTGTTTCAGATATTCTGTCCTTCCTGCCTTTTTCATCCTTGATTTACACTCCGGTCATGATTATCGTTGGGAAATATGATGCCAATCAGATTCTTCAGGCGCTCGCTTTGCAGTTTTTCTGGCTCTTAGTGATGGTGGGCTTGTCTCAGTTGATTTGGAAACGAGTCCAGTCATTCATTACCATTCAGGGAGGTTAGTATGAAAAAATATCAACGCATGCATCTGATTTTTATCAGACAATACATCAAACAAATCATGGAATACAAGGTGGATTTTGTGGTTGGTGTGCTGGGAGTTTTTCTAACTCAAGGCTTGAACCTCTTATTTCTCAATGTCATTTTTCAACATATTCCATCCCTAGAAGGTTGGACTTTTCAAGAAATCGCCTTTATCTATGGATTTTCTTTGATTCCCAAGGGATTGGATCATCTCTTTTTTGACAATCTCTGGGCGCTAGGGCAACGCCTAGTCCGAAAAGGGGAGTTTGACAAGTATCTGACTCGTCCTATCAATCCGCTCTTCCATATACTCGTTGAGACCTTTCAGATTGATGCCTTGGGCGAGCTCTTGGTCGGTGGTATTTTACTAGCGACAACAGTATCAAGTATTGCTTGGACGCTTCCCAAATTCCTGCTTTTCCTAGTTTGTATTCCTTTTGCGACCTTGATTTATACTTCCTTAAAAATCGCGACAGCTAGTATCGCTTTTTGGACCAAGCAGTCAGGCGCCATGATTTACATTTTCTATATGTTTAATGATTTTGCCAAGTATCCCATTTCAATTTATAATTCAGCTCTTCGTTGGTTGATTAGCTTTATCGTGCCATTTGCCTTTACGGCCTACTATCCTGCTAGCTATTTCTTGCAGGACAAGGATGTAATCTTTAACATCGGAGGTTTGATATTGATTTCTCTGGTTTTCTTTGTCATTTCCCTTAAACTTTGGGATAGGGGCTTGGATGCCTACGAAAGTGCAGGATCCTAAGAGGAAGAAACTCAAAGCCTTGTCTCAGGACAGGCTTTTTCTAATAGGAATGAAAATTCCTTGACATCCATCCTCAGAGTGCTATACTGTAAGTGTAATCGCCGATTTAGCTCAGTTGGTAGAGCACCGCACTCGTAACGCGAAGGTCACAGGTTCAAACCCTGCAATCGGCAAAGTGATGAAACTCATTCGACTGGGTTTCTTTTTATTTTATCTTAACTATTGAACCACTTAGACTTATATTTAGACCAGATAGGCAAAAGACCTTGTTCTTGGAACTGGCCTCTGCTATAATGTTTTTTGTAAGGGACGTTAAGCATCGATAACAGATAACCCAAGTGCCTAAAAAAGAAATTGGAGATAAACAAATGAAAAAATTATTGGGAATTGTATTTTTAGTAGCAGCAGCGACAGTATTGTATTTTGGTTCTGTAGGCTGGCCAAGTTTGGATGTCAACCTCTGGTCACTGATTCCGGTAGGATTGTTTCTCTTTTTCACTCTAGAGAATCTTTTGAAAAAGGACTATAAGGCTAGTCTGATGTGTTTGATTATTGCCTTTATTATTGCGAATGCAATTTTGGACCTGTTGCTAATTTCAAGTGGCTTGGTTATTGGAGCAGGTGTGCTAGCTTGTGTAGGTATTGGTTATCTATTTCCTGATAAAGAGAGTAAATAGAAATTATTGAAAAATAGATAAAGAAAAAACACTTCAATCACTGTATTTCAGTTTGATTGAGGTGTTTTCGATTTAGTTTTTTATTTCTGAGCCATCAATTCAACAATCATCTCGATATACATGACAAGGGTTACTAAGAATCCTGCACGCCAGAAGAATTTGATGAATTTAGGATAGTAAAAGCTGCGTTTTTTCAAAAGGAAGAAAAAAACGAGAATAATGGCTAGGAGTGAGAGGGCTAGGCCTAGTCTAGGGAGGAAATTATGGGTAAAGGTTTTAGCTGTAATAAGGTAATATTCAAATACCAAGACTGGAAAAGCCAAATCCGCAAAGTTTCGTCCTAGTTTTTTTAATCTAAAAAGTTTGGTTATGATAATGCAGACTACTAAGGTCAGTATCAATAATAAAATAGATGCTAATTTCATTAAAATCATATCCATATTGTATCATAAAAAATCGCTAAAGGAAACGAGAAACAGAGGAATTTATAGGAAAGTCAGGCTTTTGAGATTGTGGGTGTTTTTTGTTATAATGAAAGTTATGAAATCTTATAACACCTTGAATGATTATTATCGAAAACTCTTTGGAGAAAAGACCTTTAAAGTCCCTATTGATGCTGGGTTTGACTGTCCCAATCGTGATGGGACTGTGGCTCATGGGGGCTGTACTTTTTGTACGGTTTCAGGTTCTGGAGATGCTATCGTAGCACCGGACGCGCCTATCCGTGAGCAATTTTATAAAGAAATTGACTTTATGCATCGTAAGTGGCCTGATGTTCAGAAGTATCTGGTTTATTTTCAAAATTTTACCAACACCCATGAAAAGGTTGAAGTTATTCGAGAGCGCTATGAACAGGCTATCAACGAGCCAGGTGTAGTAGGAATCAATATTGGAACGCGCCCAGACTGTTTACCAGACGAAACCATCGAATATTTGGCTGAATTATCGGAGCGCATGCATGTGACGGTTGAATTGGGCTTGCAGACCACTTATGAAACAACCTCTGACCTGATTAACCGTGCCCACTCCTATGAGTTGTACGTGGAAACGGTCAAGCGTTTGAGAAAGTATCCCAAAATTGAGATAGTTTCCCATCTGATCAATGGGCTTCCTGGTGAAACCCATGAGATGATGATTGAAAACGTCCGCCGCTGTGTTACGGATAACGATATTCAAGGGATTAAACTGCATTTGCTTCACCTGATGACCAATACGCGAATGCAACGGGATTATCACGAAGGACGCTTGCAGTTGATGAGCCAGGACGAATATGTAAAGGTTATCTGTGATCAACTGGAAATCATTCCTAAACATATTGTCATCCATCGAATCACAGGAGATGCACCTAGAGATATGCTGATTGGGCCTATGTGGAGCCTCAATAAATGGGAAGTCCTCAACAGCATTGAGATGGAGATGCGACGTCGTGGAAGCGTTCAAGGATGCAAGGCTGTAAAACAGGAGTTTGAAAATGAAAAGACCACTTGAGATGGCACATGATTTTTTGGCTGAGGTAGTGACTCAGGATGATATCGTAGTGGATGCAACCATGGGAAATGGTCATGACACGCTTTTTCTAGCCAAGCTAGCTAAGCAAGTCTATGCCTTTGATATTCAGGAGCAAGCCTTGGAAAAGACCAAGGAGCGTTTGGATCAGGCTGATCTGACAAATGCCCAGTTAATCTTGCAAGGCCATGAGACACTGGACCAGTTTGTGACAGAAGCCAAGGCAGGGATTTTTAATCTGGGCTATCTGCCGTCAGCTGATAAGTCAGTCATTACCCAACCTCAGACGACTATTGAAGCATTAGAAAAGCTGTGTCATTTGCTTGTCAAAGGGGGACGGATTGCTATCATGATCTACTATGGTCATGAAGGAGGCGACCTCGAGAGGGATGCTGTCTTGGATTTTGTCAGCCAGTTGAACCAACAAGAGTACACAGCTGCCATTTACCGAACCCTGAACCAAGTCAACAACCCACCGTTTTTAGTGATGATTGAAAAATTAGAGAGATATAGACATGGATAAACAATACCTACGTGAAAAGCTGGATGCCATGCGCCAGAATTTTGTTGAATCAACCCAACACGAACGAGCGGTGGGTGTGTTAGACCAAGCACACATGAGCAAAAAAATGCTTAAAATCAAGAAAAAATTAGTTGCTCTTGAGATGGAACGGTGCCAGAGAAAAATTGAGCACAAAGACTGTTCCAAGATTGACCAAAAAATCAAAGAGCAGAAGGAGATATTTGAATCCTGTTGTAAAAAAGATTAAGGAGGACGTGCGTGGAATTACTGATTTACCTTATCCTATTTTTACTGGTCTTGATTGTCTCAAGTACAACCAATAAGCTCCTGCCCTTTTTGCCTCTCCCTTTGGTGCAGATTCTTTTGGGAATCGTGATTGGTCTTTTTTTACCCAATACCGACTTTCACCTCAATACGGAGTTGTTTTTGGCACTGGTTATCGGGCCCTTGCTTTTCCGAGAGTCGGAGGAAGCAGATATTACGGCTATTTTAAAACACTGGCGAATCATTGTTTATCTCATATTTCCAGTGATTTTCATCTCGACCCTGAGTTTGGGTGGCTTGTCCCATCTTCTTTGGCTCAGTCTTCCCTTGGCGGCTTGCTTGGCTGTTGGGGCGGCACTTGGCCCTACGGACTTGGTAGCCTTTGCCTCTCTTTCGGAGCGGTTTAGCTTTCCTAAGCGCGTGTCCAATATCCTTAAGGGTGAAGGACTCTTGAATGATGCTTCTGGCTTGGTTGCCTTTCAGGTAGCTTTGACAGTTTGGACAACTGGGGCCTTTTCCCTTGGGCAAGCGAGTAGTTCGCTCATCTTTTCAATCCTAGGCGGTTTTTTGATTGGCTTTTTAACAGCCATGACCAACCGTTTCCTCCATAGTTTCTTACTTAGTGTACGAGCAACGGATATTGCCAGCGAACTTTTATTAGAATTGAGTTTGCCCTTGGTAACCTTCTTCCTGGCAGAAGAAGTCCACGTTTCAGGGATTATTGCCGTTGTAGTTGCTGGGATTTTAAAGGCAAGCCGTTTTAAGAAAATTACGCTCCTTGAAGCCCAGGTGGATACGGTGACCGAGACGGTCTGGCATACAGTGAATTTTATGCTAAACGGTTCTGTCTTTGTGATTTTAGGGATGGAGTTGGAAATGATAGCAGAACCTATCTTGACCAATCCAATCTATAATCCCTTACTTTTATTGGTATCTCTTATAGCCCTTACCTTTGTCCTCTTTGCCATTCGTTTTGTCATGATTTATGGCTATTATGCTTATAGGACCCGACGACTTAAGAAAAAACTGAATAAGTATATGAAGGACATGCTTCTTTTGACCTTTTCAGGTGTCAAGGGAACGGTGTCAATTGCTACGATTCTTTTGATACCAAGTAATCTAGAGCAGGAGTATCCTCTCTTACTTTTCCTTGTCGCAGGTGTGACGCTTGTAAGCTTTTTAACAGGCCTCGTGGTCTTGCCTCATCTTTCTGATGAACAGGAAGAAAGCAAGGATTATCTCATGCATATCGGCATTTTGAATGAAGTAACGCTAGAGTTGGAAAAAGAGTTGGAAGGCACCAGAAATAAACTTCCCCTCTATGCGGCTATTGACAATTACCATGGACGTATTGAAAATCTCATCCTGAGTCAAGAAAATAAGGGGGCTCAAGAAGACTGGGAGGCTTTAAAACTTCTCATCCTCAGTATTGAAAGTGATGGTTTAGAACAGGCTTACGAAGAAGGCAAGATGAGTGAGCGTGCCTATCGAGTTTACCAACGTTATTTGAAAAACATGGAACAAGGTATCAATCGCAAGTTTGCTTCACGTTTGACCTATTATTTCCTTGTTTCCTTGCGGATTTTACGTTTTCTCCTTCATGAAGTCTTTACCTTTGGCAAGACCTTCCGTAGTTGGAAAAATGAAGAATCGCAGAAACTCAGAGCCCTTGACTATGATCAAATAGCAGAGCTCTATCTAGAAAATACAGAGATGATTATTGAAAGTTTGGAGAACCTAAAAGGTGTTTATAAGAGTTCCTTGATTAGCTTCATGCAGGATTCTCGTCTCCGAGAAACAGCTATCATCACCAGTGGTGCCTTTGTCGAACGGGTTATCAATCGTGTAAAGCCTAACAATATCGATGAAATGCTGAGAGGCTATTATCTGGAGCGCAAGTTGATTTTCGAATATGAAGAAAAACGATTGATTACGACCAAGTATGCCAAGAAGTTACGACAAAATGTGAATAACTTAGAGAACTATTCCTTGAAGGAAGCTGCCAATACTCTGCCTTATGATATGGTGGAATTGGTAAGAAGAAATTAATCAAGATTATAAGTGAAGGAGTGTGACATGAAAAAGTGGTGGAAAGAGCAGATAGACAAGCCTTTATTAAAAGCTTTTTTGCATTATTATCAAGCATCAGATAGTGAGTTGACCAGTGTTGCTGTAGCCTACTATTGGTTGATTTCGATTTTTCCACTTCTTTTGGTGGTGGTTAATATCCTCCCTTATTTTCGGATTCCAGTTTCTAATTTTTTAAAGGTTGTCAATGAATTCTTGCCGGATACCATGTATGATGTGGTCACAAAGATTATCACAGAAGTGCTGACCCAACCGTCAACGGGCTTATTGAGTTTTGCGGTTTTGTCAGCCCTCTGGACCTTTTCAAAATCCATGAATTTCCTACAGAAAGCCTTTAATAAAGCTTACGGAGTAGCAAAAAATCGTGGAATGATTTCCCATCAGCTTATGAGTTTGTTTGTCAGTTTTGGTTTGCAGATTCTCTTTGCTTTAGCTCTGTTTTTGAGTGTCTTTGGCCGTATGCTCCTCAACCTTGTCAAAAGCTATTGGAAATCGGATAGTCCTCTCTTTGATTATCTGCAAGACCTAACAGGCCCTTTGGTCTATGCCTTGATTTTTGCCATCCTGGTCATGCTTTATTATTTCCTGCCTAATGTTAAGGTCCGACGGATTCGCTCTGTATTGCCAGGTAGTGCCTTTGTCTTGTTGACTCTGCTCTTCCTGCTCAATATCTTTTCAGTCTATGTCAACAATTATGTCAATCACCTAGTGGACGTCCGTTTTTTCAGTTCCGTCGTCGTGGTGGTCATGATGTTCTGGTTTATTCTCATCGCTAAGATTTTAATTGTCGGCGCGGTTATCAATGCCAGTGTCCAGAGTTTGAAAGATCCGAGCTTTAGAATAAATTAACTCAATTTTTTATCCATAACAAAACGCATACTATCAAGGTTTTATAATGCCTGATAATATGCGTTTTTTGATTGTGAAAATTAGTAGATAAACATGGCATCACCGAAACTAAAGAAGCGGTAGTGTTCTTGGATGGCATGATGGTAGGCATCTAAGACTAATTCACGGCCTGCAAAGGCAGAAACCAACATGACCAGAGTTGATTTTGGCAGGTGGAAGTTGGTTGAGAAGGCATCCACGACCTTCCACTCATAGCCAGGTTTGATAAAGATATTGGTCCAGCCAGAATCAGCCTGGATTTGCCCATCAAACTTGGAACCAATAGTTTCCAAGGTGCGGATAGAAGTAGTTCCGACAGCGATGATACGACCACCATTTTCTTTGACAGAGCGAAGGGTACTAGCAGCCTCCTCAGAAAGCTGGTAGAATTCTGAGTGCATTTCGTGTTCGTCCAGATTGTCAACTGAAACAGGTCTAAAGGTTCCGAGTCCGACATGAAGAGTCAAATAGACTAGATGAACACCCTTAGCTTGGATTTCTGCCAGCAATTCTTTGGTGAAGTGCAGTCCAGCAGTAGGTGCTGCAGCAGAGCCACTTTCCTTGGCATAAACGGTTTGATAGCGTTCACGGTCATCCAGTTTTTCGTGGATATAAGGCGGTAGCGGCATTTCTCCCAGACTTTCCAAAACTTCTAGGAAAATTCCTTGGTATTCAAAGCGGACAATGCGGCCCCCGTGAGTCAATTCTTCCGTAACGACAGCGCTGAGACGACCATCGCCAAAGCTGACACGAGTACCAACCTTGAGGCGTTTGGCAGGTTTAGCCAGAACTTCCCACTCATCTCCAGCAGTGTTTTTTAGCAGGAGAAGTTCCACATGGCCTCCTGTCTCGTCTTTTTGACCATAGAGGCGGGCAGGAAGAACACGGGTGTCATTCATAACAAGGGCATCACCAGTTTCCAGCATATCAATAATAGAGTGGAAGTGCTTATCCTGCATTGCTCCCGTCTCACGGTTGACAATGAGAAGTTTAGAGGCATCCCGTTTTTCAAGGGGTGTTTGGGCAATCAATTCTTCTGGTAAGTGGAAATCAAAATCAGCTGTATTCATATATCTCTTCATTCTTTCTAAGTTCTAATCCTATCCATTATAACATGTTTCCAGTTTGGGCGCTCTTTTTTTAGAAATTAAATCGTTTTCACTTGACAAAAATTGGTCTATACCATATAATAAATATAGATTAAAACGGAGGATGAAAAGATGAAAGTTATTAAAGTTGAAAACCAAGTTGAAGGTGGAAAAGTTGCGTTTGAGATTTTGAAGGATAAATTAGCCAATGGTGCTCAAACATTGGGACTTGCGACAGGAAGCAGTCCACTTGAATTTTACAAGGAAATCGTTGAAAGTGACCTTGATTTTTCAAATCTAACCAGTGTCAACCTTGATGAGTATGTAGGTCTTGATGGAGACAATCCACAGTCTTACCGTCACTTCATGCAAGAAAACTTGTTCAACCAAAAACCATTTAAAGAAAGTTTCTTGCCTCGTGGGGTTAAGGATCATGCTGAAGCTGAAGTAGAACGTTACAACCAAATTTTGGCTGACCATCCAGTTGATCTGCAAATCTTGGGAATCGGTCGCAATGGACATATCGGCTTTAATGAGCCTGGCACTCCATTTGACAGTCAAACACACCTTGTAGAACTTGACCAGTCTACTATCGAAGCCAATGCTCGCTTCTTTGATAAAATTGAAGATGTTCCAACCCAAGCTATCTCAATGGGGATTAAAAACATCTTGGATGCCAAGTCAATCCTTCTCTTTGCTTACGGTAAGTCGAAAGCAGAAGCCATTGCCGGAACCGTGTCTGGCCCAGTGACTGAGAGCCTACCAGCAAGTAGTCTACAAAACCACCCAGATGTGACCATTATTGCAGATGCAGAAGCGCTCAGCTTACTTGAAAAATAAAAAGTATAAAAACCACTTGCTCTTTGGAGTGAGTGGTTTTTTACTTCAAATGTTCACTATCCTGCTAAAAGAAATTTTTCTGTAAATTCCCGTAACAGTTGTCGATATTTCATATAAAAAGGTATCCAATAGAAAATTATTAAATGTCTGTAAACTGTGATATAATCGTATTGATTATTTTTTATGATACTATACGATTTTTATTAAGACAGTCGATAGTTGTTGATGCTGGAAACCATGATATAACTGGCAATTCCTGACATGTGAAGAAAGGTTGAAATCCAGCCTGTTATATTTGGTAGAAGCATGGTGAGAGATAGAACGATTAAAAGGATATAAAATAGTTTTAATCCTAAATTGAAATTTTTCCATATACTAAACATATTCATCACCCCACCCGTTACAAAAGCATAGCCAATAGCAGAGATACCCGATGCCTGAATTTCTTGATTCTGTGTTAATATATGGAATACAATTGAAGATATTACCATAGAAGTAATAAAAACTAAAAATACATATTTTGATCCCCTTTTATACTCCATAGCCCACCAAAAGGAAGTAACATTAAAGTATTTAAAACTAAATGAAACCATATAAACCATACTGGTGCTTCTTTACTTCCATGCATAAATGTACCACTAAAGTATTGCCAACAATAAATTGGCTTTGAATGAAATGCAAATAAGTCATACATTACACTTCCCAAAAAGGTAGTAAGAATTCCTAGCAATAAACAAATTACAACTAAAATACTGACCACAGGGCAAATTTTTATGATTCTTTTCATGTTATAGATTCACTTCTAAATAATACTAATTTTTGCTAATCAATATGTGCCACTATTATATCATTTCCATCTATAAATGTTAATCAATTTTAACAAGATTAAAATTGAAGATAATATAAGTTTATGGCAGTTTTTTCTTGACAATTATTCCTTTTACGTGTAAAATAGAATAGATCTTGAACTTGAAGGGAGTGAAAAAAATGTCTAAAACAGTAGTACGTAAGAATGAATCTCTTGACGACGCACTTCGTCGTTTCAAACGTGCGGTTACTAAAGCTGGTACTCTTCAAGAAACACGCAAACGTGAATTCTATGAAAAACCTTCTGTAAAACGTAAACGTAAATCAGAAGCAGCTCGTAAACGTAAAAAATTCTAATTAGAAATGAAAGGCTGGAGAAATCTAGTCCTTTTTCTTTTAATACTCTTCGAAAATCTCTTCAAACCACGTCAACGTCGCCTTGCCGTACTCAAGTACAGCCTGCGGCTAGTTTCCTAGTTTGCTCTTTGATTTTCATTGAGTATAAATAAATACTCCAAAGCCTGCAAAAATCTCAAATATCCTCCTACAATTTGATATAATAGAGAGAAGAACTCATTTGAAGGAGGAAATGATGTCGGTTTTAGTAAAAGAAGTGATTGAAAAGCTTAGACTAGACATTGTCTATGGCGAACCAGAACTACTTGAAAAGGAAATTAATACCGCGGACATTACGCGACCTGGTCTTGAAATGACGGGCTATTTTGACTATTATACGCCTGAGCGAATCCAGCTCTTGGGAATGAAGGAGTGGTCCTATCTCGTTTCGATGTCCTCTCACAACCGTTACCAAGTCTTGAAAAAAATGTTTCTACCTGAGACACCTGCGGTCATTGTTGCTCGTGGTTTGGTGGTTCCAGAGGAGATGCTAAAGGCAGCCAGAGAATGTAAGATTGCCATTTTAACCAGCCGTACGGCAACCAGTCGTTTATCTGGAGAGTTATCTAGTTATCTGGATTCACGTTTAGCAGAACGGACCAGTGTGCACGGTGTCTTGATGGATATCTATGGTATGGGTGTCTTGATTCAGGGCGATAGTGGCATCGGTAAGAGTGAGACAGGTCTAGAGCTTGTCAAACGTGGTCACCGCTTGGTAGCTGATGACCGGGTCGATATCTTTGCCAAGGACGAGATTACTCTTTGGGGTGAACCTGCTGAAATCTTGAGACACCTGATTGAAATTCGTGGGGTTGGGATTATCGATGTCATGAGCCTCTACGGTGCCAGTGCTGTCAAGGACTCTTCACAAGTTCAGTTGGCTGTTTACTTGGAAAATTACGATACACATAAGACTTTTGATCGTCTTGGAAACAATGCAGAGGAAATAGAAATTTCTGGCGTAGCCATTCCTCGTATTCGTATTCCAGTTAAAACAGGTCGTAATATCTCTGTTGTGATTGAGGCAGCTGCCATGAATTATCGTGCCAAGGAAATGGGCTTTGATGCGACGCGTTTGTTCGAAGAACGCTTGACTAATCTCATTGCTCAAAACGAGGTGCCTAATGCTTGATCCAATTGCTATTCATCTAGGCCCTCTAGCCATTCGTTGGTATGCCTTGTGTATTGTGACAGGCTTGATTTTGGCGGTTTATTTGACCATGAAAGAAGCGCCTAGAAAGAAGATCATACCAGACGATATTTTAGATTTTATCTTAGTAGCCTTTCCTCTGGCTATTTTAGGAGCTCGTCTCTACTATGTTATTTTCCGTTTTGATTACTATAGTCAGAACTTAGGAGAAATTTTTGCCATTTGGAATGGTGGTTTGGCCATTTACGGTGGTTTGATAACTGGGGCCCTTGTACTCTACATTTTTGCTGATCGTAAGCTCATCAATACTTGGGATTTCTTAGATATTGCGGCGCCTAGCGTCATGATTGCCCAAAGTCTGGGGCGCTGGGGTAATTTCTTTAACCAAGAAGCTTATGGTGCAGCAGTGGATAATTTGGATTATCTACCTGCCTTTATCCGTGACCAGATGTATATTGAGGGGAGCTACCGTCAACCGACCTTCCTTTATGAGTCTCTATGGAATCTACTTGGATTTGCTTTGATTTTGATATTCAGACGAAAATGGAAGAGTCTCAGACGAGGTCATATCACTGCCTTTTATTTGATTTGGTATGGTTTCGGTCGTATGGTCATCGAAGGCATGCGAACAGATAGTCTCATGTTCTTTGGACTTCGAGTATCTCAATGGCTTTCAGTTGTCCTTATCGGACTGGGTATTTTTATCATTCTATATCAAAATCGTAAGAAGGCCCCTTACTATATTACAGAGGAGGAAAACTAAATGTTAGAAGTTGCATATATTCTTGTAGCCCTTGCTTTGATTGTATTTTTAGTGTATTTAATCATTACTGTACAAAAGCTTGGACGTGTTATCGATGAAACAGAGAAGACGATTAAAACCTTGACTTCAGATGTGGATGTGACCTTGCATCATACCAATGAATTGCTGGCTAAGGTCAATGTCTTGGCAGATGATATCAATGTCAAGGTGGCAACGATTGATCCACTCTTTAGTGCTGTTGCAGATTTATCTCTATCTGTTTCCGACCTCAATGACCATGCGCGTGTCTTGAGCAAGAAAGCTTCCTCAGCTGGTTCAAAAACACTTAAGACTGGTGCAAGTTTGTCAGCTCTTCGTGTAGCAAGTAAATTTTTCAAAAAATAAAAAAGGAGAATTCTTATGGGTAAACTATCCTCAATCCTTTTAGGAACCATTTCAGGTGCAGCTCTTGCCTTGTTTTTAACAAGCGACAAGGGCAAACAAGTTTGCAGTCAGGCTCAAGATTTTCTAGATGATTTGAGAGAAGATCCTGAGTATGCCAAGGAGCAGGTCTGTGAAAAACTGACAGAAGTTAAGGAGCAGGCTACAGATTTTGTTCTTAAAACCAAAGAACAGGTTGAGTCAGGTGAAATCACTGTGGACAGCGTACTTGCTCAAGCCAAATCATGTGCTCGTCAAGCGACAGAAGCATCAAAAGATCGATTCAATAATCTCAAGGAGCAATGGCAAGAAAAGGCCGAAACTCTTGATGAATCAGAAGAGATTGTTATTGACATAACAGAAGAATAAACCATCACCATCTCTGGACGGACTATGTATCTGGGGATGGTGATTTTTTTCTCGTAGCGTGTCTTTGTGGTATAATAAGTACTATGCAGAAAAAACCAACCTCAGCCTATGTGCACATCCCGTTTTGTACCCAGATATGTTATTATTGTGACTTTTCAAAGGTTTTTATCAAGAATCAGCCGGTAGATAGTTATTTAGAGTATCTGCTGGAAGAGTTTCGTTCTTATGATATTCAAAAGTTGCGAACCCTCTACATCGGTGGTGGGACACCAACAGCTTTGTCAGCTCCGCAACTGGAGGTGTTATTGAAGGGCTTGACTAAAAACTTGGACTTGTCTGTCTTAGAAGAGTTGACCATTGAAGCTAATCCAGGCGACTTGGATGCAGATAAGATAGCTGTTTTGAAAAACTCAGCTGTCAATCGTGTTTCGCTAGGTGTGCAGACCTTTGATGATAAGATGCTGAAAAAGATTGGGCGCAGTCATTTGGAGAAGGATATTTATGAAAATATCGACCGACTGAAACTGGCTGGTTTTGACAACATCTCCATTGATTTGATTTATGCGTTGCCTGGTCAGACCATGGAGCAGGTCAAGGACAATGTGGCTAAGGCCATTGGACTAGATATTCCCCATATGAGTTTGTATAGCTTGATTTTAGAAAATCATACTGTTTTTATGAACCGGATGCGACGAGGGAAATTGCCTCTGCCTAAGGAGGAACTGGAAGCTGAGATGTTTGAGTACATCATTGCAGAGCTGGAGCGAGCTGGTTTTGAGCATTATGAGATTTCCAATTTTTCCAAACCCGGTTTTGAAAGTCGTCACAATCTCATGTACTGGGACAATGCTGAGTACTATGGCATTGGTGCTGGTGCATCTGGTTATGTCAATGGTATTCGCTATAAGAATCATGGTCCCATTCGTCATTACCTCAGTGCAGTTGAGGAAGGTAATGCGCGTATCACAGAAGAGCACCTGAGTCAAAAAGAGCAAATGGAAGAAGAAATGTTCTTGGGACTCCGCAAGAAATCAGGGGTTTCCATGGCGCGATTTGAGGAAAAATTTGGACGGTCTTTCGATGGACTTTATGGAGAAATTGTCAGAGAATTGGTTCAACAAGGTCTCATGCAAATAGATGGTGACCGAGTTCGTATGACAAAAAGAGGTCTCTTTTTAGGAGACACCGTAGCAGAACGATTTATTTTGGAGTAGATGATGGGCTTAACTTATCGAATGAAAATGAAAATTCCTTTTGATATGGCTGATATGAACGGTCATATCAAGCTTCCAGATGTGATTTTGCTATCCCTTCAAGTTTCAGGGATGCAGTCGATTGAGTTAGGAGTTAGTGATAAGGCCATTTTGGAAGAGCATAATCTGGTCTGGATTATCACAGAATACGATATTGAGGTGGTTCGTTTGCCTCGTTTTGCGGAAGAAATTACCATCGAAACGGAAGCTTTGAGCTACAATCGGCTCTTTTGCTACCGTCGCTTTAACATTTATGATGAAGCAGGTCAGGAACTCATCCACATGATGGCGACCTTTGTTCTCATGGACCGCGACAGTCGAAAAGTCCATGCTGTCGAACCTGAGATTGTGGCTCCGTATCAGTCTGATTTTGATAAAAAGCTTATCCGTGGGCCAAAGTATGAGTCTTTGGAAGAACCATTCAGCAAGGATTACCATGTTCGTTTTTACGATTTGGATATGAATGGTCATGTCAATAACAGTAAATACTTGGACTGGATTTTTGAAGTGATGGGAGCAGATTTTTTGACCCAGTATATTCCCAAGAAAATCAACCTCAAGTATGTAAAGGAAGTTCGACCAGGTGGGGTGATTACATCGGCTGTTGAACGGTCTGGACTGGAAAGCAAACATGAGATTACAAGCGACGGTGCTACCAATGCCCAAGCTATCATCACTTGGCAAGAAATGAAGAAGGATTAGGAAGAAATAGATGAAATATAAAGGCTATTTAATTGATTTAGACGGAACCATTTATAAGGGGAAAGACAGAATTCCAGCAGGAGAGGCTTTTGTCCACGAATTGCAAAAGCGAGACATCCCCTATCTCTTTGTGACTAACAATACAACCCGCACTCCAGAGAGTGTTCAGGAGATGTTGGCTCAGAATTTTAATATTGATACGCCTCTATCGACTGTCTACACAGCGACTTTGGCGACTATCGACTATATGAACGACTTGGGGCTTGAAAAGACAGTATATGTCATCGGAGAATCAGGGCTCAAGGAAGCCATCAAGGCGGCTGGATATGTGGAAGACAAGGAAAATCCTGCCTATGTGGTAGTAGGGCTGGACTGGCAAGTCGACTATGAAAAATTTGCGACAGCAACTCTAGCTATTCAAAAGGGTGCCCACTTTATCGGAACCAACCCTGACCTCAACATCCCGACAGAACGAGGGCTTTTGCCAGGTGCTGGTTCACTGATTACGCTACTTGAAGTAGCAACACGAGTGAAGCCTGTTTATATTGGAAAACCAAATGCTATCATTATGGACAAGGCGGTTGAGCACTTAGGTTTGGAACGTGAAGAGTTGATTATGGTTGGAGATAACTATTTGACTGATATTCGAGCTGGGATTGATAATGGCATTCCAACGCTCTTGGTGACGACAGGTTTTACCAAGGCAGAAGAAGTAGCAGACCTACCAATCGCACCGACTCATGTGGTTTCTAGTCTTGCGGAGTGGAACTTTGATGAAAACTAAACTGACCTTTTGGAGCTCTATGCTTTTTCTCCTCTCCCTCTCAATCCTTTTGACCATTTATTTGGCTTGGATTTTTTATCCGCTGGATATTCAGTGGTTGAACTTAACGGATAGGGTCTATTTAAAACCAGAAACTATTCAGTACAACTTTCATATCTTGATGAATTACCTGACCAATCCTTTTAGTCAGGTCTTAGAGATGCCAGATTTTCGTTCGTCAGCAGCTGGTCTGCACCACTTTGCGGTGGTCAAGAACCTCTTTCACCTAGTTCAGCTAGTAGCTCTAGTGACACTGCCAAGTTTCTATGTCTTTGTCAAAGGGATTGTAAAAAAGGGCTTTTTATCTCTATTTAGTAAAGGGCTTTTGGCTCTAGTAGTCTTACCTGTGATGATTGGGCTTGGGGGAGTTTTGATTGGTTTTGACCAATTCTTTACCCTTTTCCATCAAATTCTCTTTGTGGGAGATGATACCTGGCTTTTTGACCCAGCCAAGGATCCAGTTATTTTAATTTTACCAGAGACCTTCTTCCTTCACGCCTTCCTCCTCTTTTTTGCCCTCTATGAAAGCTTCTTTGGTTTTCTATACCTGAAAAGTCGTAGGAAATAATACTAAAGATGTTCTTATTTTGAGTAAATAAGTTAGGTATATGATTCGAAACTATTGTCAAGAGTGAATTAACTAAATCTACCTTACCTCAATCGTTCGCAAACAGTCTATTTTTCTTGAAAAAATAGGCTTTTTTTCTAAAAATCTCTAGTCAAGCGCTTTATTTTTTTGTATAATAGAAGTAGCAAAGTATAGATAAGAAGAGAAAAGCATGATTACACTATTTCTATCACCGAGCTGTACTTCATGTCGTAAGGCAAAGGCCTGGTTAGAAAAACATAAGGTTCCCTTTGAGGAACACAATATTATGACCAGTCCTTTAACAAGAAAAGAATTGCAACACATCCTTTCCTTGACCGAAAATGGTACTGATGACATCATTTCAACTCGTTCAAAAATTTTTCAAAAATTAGATATTGATGTAGAAAGTATTTCGGTATCAGAATTGCTTCATTTGATTGAGCAGTATCCAAGTCTTTTGCGTCGTCCAATTATTATCGATGCCAAACGTATGCAGATCGGTTTTAATGAAGATGAGATTCGTGCTTTTCTCCCTCGTAGTTACCGTAAGCAAGAACTAAAAGAAGCAAGAATGAGAGCTGGTATTAGTTAATGAACAAACAGTATAGTTACCCACTAGATTTGTCGTGGAGCACTGAAGAACTTGCTTCAGTGCTTTCTTTTTTTAATGATGTTGAAGCTGCCTATGAAAGCAAGGTAGAGGCTAAAAAGTTACTGGACTCCTATAAGGGATTCAAGGCGGTTGTGCCAAGCAAGAGTGAAGAGAAACGTTTGGGACGAGAATTTGAAACAGTTAGTGGCTATTCGCTTTACCGAGCAGTTCAGACTGCTAAGGAAAAAGGGGAAGGGAAGATTTCTCTTGGAAAGTAAATTTGAATTTGCTAAAGAGCTTGTTAAGAAAGCGGGCCAGTACATCCTTGACCACATGCAGGAAGACTTGTGTGTTGAGACCAAGTCCTCTCCAACAGATTTGGTGACCAGACTGGACAAGGAAGTTCAGGAACTCTTGGTTGGTGAGATTTTGTCTCGTTATCCTGAGGATAAGATTTGTGCTGAAGAAGGTTGTCTGCGAGCCTCGGTTCAAGAGGGCAAGGTTTGGGTCATTGATCCCATTGATGGGACCAATAATTTTGTGGCCCAGCAGGAAGATTTTGCTGTCATGATGGCTTATTTTGAAAATGGTCAGGGACAGTTTGGTCTGATTTATGATGTGGTCAAAGGGGATTGTTACCACGGTGGTGGGGAATTTCCAGTTTGTCTAAATGATAGGCCCCTAGCTCCCTTTAAAGCAAAACCACTTGGAGATTTCCTTATTGCAGGAAATAGTGGTATGCTGGAAACCAATGAATGGGGTCTGGCTGATTTGGGTCGAGCGGTCCTCGGTGTACGTGTCTATGGGAGTGCGGCCATTAGTTTTGCCAAGATTTTGTCAGGGCGTTTGTTGAGCTATGTCACCTATCTGCAACCATGGGATTATGCCGCTGCAAGTATTTTAGGGGAAAGTCTGGGCTATCGGGTTGTGACCCTATCTGGTCAACCGCTTGATTTTCAAACCAGACAACCGGTCATGATGTTACCTCTTGAGATGCAGGAGGAAATTCAGTCCTATATTTACGAAAGGAAAAGAACTTAGATGCAATTTCCAGAAGGATTTGTTGAAAAATATGAAGAGATATTAGGAGATGAGGCAAGAGATTTTCTTGCCTCTTTTGAGGAGGAAGCGGTTTCGGCTTTTCGGATCAATCCTTTAAAAGAAGCGACAGTTTCCTTTCCTGATGCCATTCCTCAAACTCCTTGGGGCCACTATGGGAAGGTTTCAGGGAAATCGCCTGAGCATGCTACAGGGTTGGTTTATTCGCAAGAACCCGCTGCTCAGATGGTTGCTCAGGTAGCCCAGCCCAGCCCTGGTATGAAGGTCTTGGATTTGGCAGCTGCACCGGGTGGTAAATCAACTCAATTAGCAGCCTATCTAGCAGGGGAGGGTCTCCTTGTTTCCAATGAAATTTCAAGCAAACGGGCTAAGATTTTAGTAGAAAACATGGAGCGCTTTGGAGCGACAAATGTTGTGGTGACCAATGAATCTGCTGACCGTTTGGCCAAGGTTTTTAAGGGCTATTTTGACCTTATTGTCCTTGATGCTCCTTGCTCTGGGGAAGGGATGTTTCGTAAGCAACCAGATGCTATGGACTATTGGAGCTTAGATTATCCGATTCAATGTGCTAGCTTGCAAAGAGAAATTCTGGAAGATGCAGTAACCATGCTAGCAGAAGGTGGTCGCTTGGTTTATTCAACCTGTACCTGGGCCCCCGAGGAAAACGAAGAGATTGTCAATTGGTTGCTGGAGGAGTATGATTTTGATTTGTTGCCAGTAGAGCATATCAATGGAATGGTAGCTGGTATTGACCTGCCAGAAACGGCTCGTATGTACCCACATCATTTTAAGGGAGAGGGGCAGTTTGTAGCTCATCTACAGTTTAAGGGTGACAATCCAGCTCCTAAATTTAAGGCAAGTAAGAGCAATCTCAGCCGAGAACAAGTTGTCTTGTGGCAGGAATTTGCCCAAAACCACTTGATAGTTAATCTACCGGGTATCTTGCAGACTTTTGGTGACCAACTCTATCTCCTGCCAGAACTTTTGCCAGATTTAGGGAAACTCAAGATTGCTCGGAATGGCCTGCATCTAGGCACTTTTAAGAAGAAACGCTTTGAGCCTAGTTTTGCTCTTGGTCTAGCCTTGAAACCGAGTCAGGTCAAGCAGTCGGTTGAAATTGATCAAGAAGAGTTTGTAAAGTATGTGGCTGGAGAAACCGTTCAGCTGGCGGAAAGTCTGCCAAATGGTTGGTACCAAGTTTTGGTTCAAGGAAATGGTTTGGGCTTTGCTAAGGTGACTGGAAATGTTTTGAAAAATTATTTTCCTAAAGGCCTCAGATTCAAGTGAAAATGCTAGTCAAAGTAGCTTGTCTATGTTATAGTGGAAGTATGGATTTTTTTCAAATTGTCTTTCATTTTAAGTCAAAATTGGTGGGCAAGGTAACTGAGCAAATGACTAGTAAAACTAAGCAAAGAACTTCAGTTGGCTCCCAATTTTCAAAAGAAAAACATAAATAAATAGTTGAAAAAATTCACAGCATTCACCATTATTTTCAAGGAGAAAAACAGTGAAAAAAAGGAAAAAACTCGCTCTATCCCTTGCAGCTCTTTTGCTAGCAGGTTCTTTGGCGGGATGTGCTAGCTGGATTGATCGTGGGGAATCCATGACAGCTGTTGGTTCAACGGCTCTTCAGCCTTTGGTCGAAGCAGCAGCAGATGAATTTGGCTCTCTGCACGTTGGGAAAACAGTCAACGTCCAAGGTGGAGGATCTGGTACAGGTCTGTCTCAGGTTCAGTCTGGAGCCGTTGATGTAGGAAATTCAGACGTATTTGCCGAGGAAAAAGACGGTATCAACGCATCAGCTCTAGTAGATCACAAGGTTGCTGTAGCGGGCTTGGCAGTGATTGTGAACAAGGAAGTTGATGTTGAAAATCTGACAACTGAACAACTCCGTAGCATCTTCACAGGTCAAGTGACCAACTGGAAAGAAGTCGGTGGGAAAGACCTAGCCATTTCCATTATCAACCGTGCGGCAAGTTCAGGTTCACGTGCAACCTTTGATAGTGTTATCATGGATGGTCAATCGGCCGTGCAGAGTCAAGAACAGGATTCAAACGGGATGGTCAAAAACATTGTTTCCCAGACACCAGGAGCTATTTCTTACCTAGCCTTTGCCTATGTGGATGACTCAGTTAAACGTATGAAGTTGAATGGCTATGAGCCGATTGCAGAAAATGTTACAAGCAATAACTGGCCTTTGTGGTCTTATGAACACATGTACACCCTAGGTCAACCAAATGAATTGGTGGCAGAATTCCTCAACTTTGTCCTCTCTGATGAAGCGCAAAGTGGAATCGTTAAGGGAATGGGCTATATTTCTGTTAAGGAAATGAAGGTTGAAAAAGATGCTGTAGGAACGGTGACAGTACTAGAAGGGAGTCACTAATGAATCAAGAAGAATTAGCTAAAAAATTACTTTCTCCCTCAAAGAACTCTCGTCTAGAGAAACTAGGGAAAGGCTTGACCTTTGCCTGTCTGTCTTTGATTGTTATCATCGTGGCTATGATTTTGATTTTCGTAGCTCAGAAAGGTTTGTCGACCTTCTTTGTAAATGGGGTTAATATCTTTGATTTCCTCTTTGGACAAACTTGGAATCCTTCAGGTAAACAATTTGGTGCGCTTCCAATGATTTTGGGTTCCTTTATTGTCACAATCCTATCAGCCCTTATCGCAACTCCTTTTGCTATTGGTGCGGCAGTCTTTATGACTGAAGTCTCACCAAAAGGTGCTAGAATCTTGCAACCAGCCATTGAATTGCTGGTCGGGATTCCTTCAGTTGTGTATGGATTTATCGGTTTGCAGGTCGTGGTTCCCTTTGTCCGCAGTGTTTTTGGTGGAACTGGTTTTGGGATCTTGTCAGGGATTTTCGTTCTCTTTGTCATGATTTTACCGACGGTAACCTTTATGACAACCGATAGTTTGCGTGCGGTGCCTCGTCACTACCGCGAAGCTAGTTTGGCTATGGGAGCTACTCGTTGGCAAACCATCTGGCGCGTGACCTTGAAGGCGGCGCGTTCAGGGATTTTCACAGCAGTGGTCTTTGGGATGGCACGTGCCTTTGGTGAGGCCTTGGCCATTCAGATGGTGGTCGGAAACTCAGCCGTTGTTCCAACTTCATTGACAACACCTGCCGCGACCTTGACCTCTGTTTTGACTATGGGTATTGGAAATACCGTTATGGGAACAGTTGATAATAACGTTCTCTGGTCACTGGCCTTAGTCTTGCTCTTGATGAGTTTGGCCTTCAACAGTGTGATTAAATTGATTACGAAAGAAAGAGGAAAGAAAAACTATGCACGCTAAGAAATTAGATAAACTTGCAACAGCTGTCCTCTACTCGATTGCAGGAATTATTGTTGCCATCTTGGCATCCTTGATTCTTTATATCTTGGTTCGTGGTTTGCCCCACATCTCTTGGTCTTTCTTGACTGGCAAATCATCTTCTTACCAAGCAGGCGGAGGGATTGGAATTCAGCTCTATAATTCCTTCTTCCTTCTGGTTATTACCTTGATGATTTCTGTGCCCTTGTCTATGGGAGCTGGGATTTTCCTAGCTGAATATGCTAAAAAAGGTCCTGTGACCAATTTTGTCAGAACCTGTATTGAAATCTTGTCTTCACTCCCATCTGTGGTTGTAGGTCTCTTTGGTTACTTGATCTTTGTAGTTCAGTTTGAGTATGGATTTTCAATCATTTCAGGTGCCTTGGCCTTGACAGTCTTTAACTTACCTCAGATGACTCGTAATGTCGAGGACAGTTTGAAACATGTTCACCATACGCAACGTGAAGCTGGTCTGGCCCTTGGGATTTCTCGTTGGGAGACTGTGGTCCATGTGGTTATTCCAGAAGCCCTACCAGGTATTGTGACGGGTGTTGTCTTGGCCTCTGGTCGTATCTTTGGTGAGGCTGCTGCTTTGATCTATACAGCAGGACAATCCGCTCCAGCCCTTGACTGGTCAAACTGGAACATTCTCAGTGTGACTAGCCCAATCTCAATCTTCCGCCAAGCAGAAACCTTGGCTGTCCACATTTGGAAAGTCAACAGTGAAGGTACCATTCCTGATGGAACTATCGTATCAGCAGGTTCTGCGGCCGTGCTCCTCATCTTTATCCTCATCTTTAACTTTGGAGCCCGCAAACTCGGAAGCTATCTACATAAGAAATTAACCGCTGCCTAAAGGAGAAGCCATGTCAAAATATAATTGGGATGAAAAGCATATTATCACCTTTCCTGAAGAGAAAGTGGCCCTCTCTACTAAGGATTTACATGTTTACTACGGTAAAAAAGAATCCATCAAGGGCATCGATATGCAATTTGAAAAAAATAAAATTACGGCCTTAATTGGCCCTTCTGGTTCAGGGAAATCAACCTACCTCCGCAGTCTCAACCGTATGAATGATACCATTGATATTGCTAAGGTCACAGGTCAAATCCTCTATCAAGGGATTGACGTCAACCGTCCAGAAATTAATGTTTATGAGATGCGTAAGCACATTGGAATGGTCTTCCAACGCCCAAATCCCTTTGCCAAGTCTATCTACCGCAACATCACTTTTGCCCATGAACGTGCAGGAGTTAAGGACAAGCAAGTTTTGGATGAAATTGTAGAAACCTCTCTTCGTCAGGCTGCCCTTTGGGACCAGGTCAAAGACGATTTGCACAAGTCGGCCTTGACCCTATCAGGTGGTCAGCAGCAACGTCTCTGTATCGCTCGTGCTATCTCTGTTAAACCAGATATCCTTTTGATGGATGAACCGGCATCAGCCTTGGATCCGATTGCGACAGCTCAGTTGGAAGAAACCATGTTGGAATTGAAGAAGGACTTTACCATTATCATCGTGACCCACAGCATGCAGCAGGCTGCGCGTGCTAGTGACTACACAGGATTCTTCTACTTGGGCGACTTGATTGAGTACGATAAGACCTCTAATATTTTCCAAAATGCCAAACTACAGTCAACCAATGACTACGTAACAGGACACTTTGGATAGAAAGGAAACAGTATGACAGAAGCGATTTTACAGGTGTCAGAGCTGTCCGTTTACTACAATCAAAAAAAGGCTTTGAATAGTGTTTCCCTATCTTTCCAACCTAAGGAAATTACAGCCTTGATTGGTCCATCTGGATCAGGGAAGTCAACTCTTCTCAAGGCTATCAACCGTATGGGGGATCTCAATCCAGAGGTAACCACAACTGGTTCGGTGGTTTACAACGGTCACAACATCTACAGTCCGCGTACAGATACAGTTGAATTGCGGAAGGAAATCGGTATGGTTTTCCAACAACCGAACCCTTTCCCTATGTCTATCTACGAAAATGTTGTTTACGGGCTTCGTATCAATGGAGTTAAGGATAAGCAGGTTCTGGATGAAGCGGTAGAAAAAGCCTTGCAACGAGCCTCTATCTGGGATGAGGTCAAGGATCGCCTGCATGATTCAGCTATCGGGCTTTCAGGCGGACAACAGCAACGTGTCTGTGTTGCCCGTGTCTTGGCAACCAGTCCTAAAATCATTCTCTTGGATGAACCGACTTCAGCCTTGGACCCTATCTCGGCTGGTAAGATTGAGGAAACCTTGTATGGTCTAAAAGATAAATACACCATGCTCTTGGTTACGCGTTCCATGCAACAAGCCTCTCGTATCTCTGACAAGACAGGATTTTTCCTAGATGGAGATCTGATCGAGTTTAACGATACCAAGAAGATGTTCCTCAACCCACAACACAAGGAAACAGAAGATTATATTTCAGGAAAATTTGGATAAGGAGATAAATGATGTTACGTTCTCAATTTGAAGAAGATTTAGAGAAATTGCACAACCAGTTCTATGCAATGGGACAAGAAGTGCTATCCCAAATCAATCGTACGGTGCGTGCCTTTGTTACGCATGACCGTGATTTGGCCAAGGAAGTCATCGAAGACGATGCAGAAGTAAACGAATACGAAGTGAAATTAGAAAAGAAATCATTTGAAATGATTGCTCTTCAACAACCAGTTTCTCAAGATTTGCGTACTGTTCTAACAGTCCTAAAAGCCGTATCTGACTTGGAACGTATGGGTGACCATGCCGTTTCTATTGCCAAAGCGGCAATTCGTATGAAGGGGGAGCAACGTATCCCAGCTGTTGAAGAAGAAATCAAGAGAATGGGGCGCGATGTCAAGAACTTCGTTGAAGCAGCCCTTGAACTCTATCTCAATGGTTCAGTAGACCAGGCCTATGAAGTAGCAGCCATGGATGAAAAAATCAACCATTACTTTGATAGCATTCGTGATTTGGCTACAGAAGAAATCAAGAAAAATCCAGATGCCATCGTTACAGGTCGTGATTATTTCCAAGTGATTGCTTTCTTGGAACGTATTGGAGACTATGCTAAAAATATCTGTGAATGGGTTGTTTACTTTGAAACAGGTAAGATTGTCGAACTATAAAATAGATTTATTCTGTATAAAAAGGAGCTCGAAATCAACTGACAGCTCCTTTTCTTGAATGAAAAAAATATTTTTAAGATAAAAATTCAAAAAACACTTGACAAGCAACTTGGATAGCGTTATAATTATACAAAATTAACAGAGAGGTTGTTTATTTATGAAATCAAAAAAATGGATATTTGTTTTATGTAGCTTTCTTGCAAGTTTCTTCTTAGTGGCTTGCCAGTCGGATTCTAACGGTTCTCAGTCAGCTGTTGAGGCCATCAAGCAAAAGGGGAAATTAGTTGTGGCGACCAGTCCAGACTATGCACCCTTTGAATTCCAATCCTTGGTTGATGGAAAAAACCAGGTAGTCGGTGCGGACATTGATATGGCCCAAGCTATCGCTGATGAACTTGGGGTGAAGTTGGAAATTTCAAGCATGAGTTTTGACAATGTCTTGACCAGTCTTCAAACTGGTAAGGCTGACCTAGCAGTTGCGGGAATTAGCGCTACTGATGAGAGAAAAGAAGTCTTTGATTTTTCAATCCCCTACTATGAAAACAAGATTAGTTTTTTGGTTCGTAAGTCCGATGTAGAAAAATACAAGGATTTAACTAGCCTTGAAAGTGCTAATATTGCGGCCCAAAAAGGAACTGTTCCAGAATCAATGGTCAAGGAACAATTGCCAAAAGCTCAGCTGACTTCCCTAACCAATATGGGTGAAGCTGTTAATGAATTACAGGCTGGAAAAGTAGATGCTGTTCACATGGATGAGCCTGTTGCGCTTAGCTATGCTGCTAAAAATGCAGACTTAGCTGTCGCAACTGTCAGCTTGAAGATGAAGGACGGCGAAGCTAATGCAGTTGCCCTTAGAAAAAATAGTGCTGATTTGAAAGAAGTGGTGGACAAGGTCATCCAAAAACTCAAGGATGACGGCACCTACCAAAAATATCTTGAAAAAGCGGCAACCTTAACAGAAGTTGAAGAATAATACTCAATGAAAATCAAAGAGCAAACTAGGAAGCTAGCCGCAAGCTGTACTTGAGTACGGTAAGGCGACGCTGACGTGGTTTGAATTTGATTTTCGAAGAGTATAAGAAAAAAGCAGAGTTGGAAGTCAATCCAATTCTGCTTTTAAATAGTCTAAAACATTTTCCAGATTGTCTAAGGACACCTTGGCAAATTGATAAGGACAGGTGCTTAAATAGGCCTCTTCAAAGAAGTCTAAGCCCAGTTGACTGTGTTTGAGACTGGCGATTTTAGGATACTGTCTGAGATCAAGTAATAAACCATCGTGTAGGGGAAAGTGAGGAAGGGGACAAGGAGTGTTATCTAGTCTTTCCTCGATTTGTTTTTGGTAGTCTTCCTGATTGGATAAGCGAGCTAGCCGATTTTTCTCAAATAATTGACTGTCAATATAGAGTGACAGGGCCTTTTGCATGATGAGGTTGCTGTCGTAGTCTAGGATATTTTTGTAGGCCACAAAGGCTTCCTTGATAGCATTTGGAAGGATGAGTGCTGTTATCCGCAGGGCTGGAAAGAGGCTGGTTGAGAAGGACTTTATGTAAATGACGCGCTTCTCTGTATCCTGATAGTGGAAGGTCTGGCCCTTCTTGGAGTCCAAATCCCCCAGATAGTCGTCCTCTACGATATAGACACCATACTTGGCAGCTAAGTCAAGAATAGCTCGTTTGTCCTGCTCTGAATAGGAATGTCCCAGAGGATAGTGAAATCGAGGAATGGTATAGAAAAACTTAATTTTTCCTGTTTTGAAGTGACCTTCCAGCTCCTCCAAGTCAATCCCATCAATGCCTCGTTCAATCGTTTGATAGTCCAATCCCTGAGCAATCAAGAGGCGATTCATCCGATGGTAGGTCGGCTGTTCCACCAAGATTTCCTTGGCTTGACTAGGAAAGGAAATTTGAGAAAGGATAAAAAGGGCTTGTTGGGTTCCAGAAGTCAGTACCAGTTGGTCAGCCTTGCAGTAGAGGGCTTGGTCAAAGAGGAGTTTATGAATGGATTGTCTTAAGTCTTCTAATCCTTCTTGGTTGTCATAGTAGTTGAAGAGGTAGTTTTCCCGGCCAATCAAGGTTTCATTGACACAGAGTCGGAAATCGTCATAGGCGCTGGCGTGTTCATCGGTAACCTCGATTTCTAGGTCTTGATGTTGTCCTTGTTCTAGAACATAATAGCCACTCTGGGGTTTGGCATAGAGGTATTGTTCGTGCCGTAATTCCAACAGGGCTCGTTGGACAGTATCCTTGCTACAGTGAAAGTCAAGGCTCAGTTGACGGATAGAAGGCAGGCGGCTACCCGTTGGAAAGCGTCCAGACTCGATACTATTTTTCAGATAAGCTACGACCTCTTGGTACTTGCTTTGTTTCTTCATTCCAGACCTCCCTTGATTTTGTTACATTGTACCTTTTTTTTTTCTTCTTGGCAATGTCTAGTGTGATTCTCTCGTTCACATATAAAGCTAAATGTGGTATACTTAGGAGTAACATTTATAGAATAATACTCTTCGGAAATCTCTTCAAACCACGTCAGCTTCGCCTTGCCGTAGATATGGTTACTGACTTCGTCAGTTCTATCCACAACCTCAAAACAGTGTTTTGAGCTGACTTCGTCAGTCTTATCTACAACTTCAAAGCAGTGCTTTGAGCAACCTGCGGCTCGCTTCCTAGTTTGCTTTTTGATTTTCATTGAGTATAACAGACAAGAAAGTGAATGGATAAGAACGTGCAGGAACCAGTGAAATTATTTCAATACAATACCCTTGGAGCCTTGATGGCTGGCCTTTATGGTGGTACCATGACAGTAGGAGAATTGCTAGAGCATGGTGACCTTGGTTTGGGAACCTTGGATTCCATTGATGGGGAATTGATTGTCTTGGATGGCAAGGCTTATCAGGCCAAAGGATCAGGAGAGCAACCAGAAATTGTAGAAGTATCACCAGATGCTCTCATTCCTTATGCAGCAGTAGTACCGCATCAAGCAGAGGTCATTTTCCGCCAGCGGTTTGAGATGACAGACAAGGAATTGGAAGAGCGAATCGAGTCTTATTATGACGGGGAAAATCTTTTCCGCTCTATCAAGATTCGTGGGGAATTTTCACATATGCATGTGCGTATGATTCCCAAGTCGACACCAGAGACCAAGTTTGCTGATGTCGCAACCCATCAACCTGAATATCGTCGTGACAATGTGGTGGGAACCATCGTTGGTTTCTGGACGCCAGAGATTTTCCATGGAGTCAGTGTGGCAGGCTATCATCTACACTTCATCTCAGATGATTTGACCTTCGGTGGGCATGTCATGGACTTTGTCATCAAGGAAGGGATTATCGAGGTGGGAGCGGTTGACCAGTTGGACCAACGTTTTCCAGTCCAAGATCGTCAATACTTGTTTGCTAAGTTCAATGTTGACGAGATGAAAAAAGATATTGAAAAGGCGGAATAGGAGAAGAAAATGACCATTCATATCATTATTACCATGTTGCTGTTGCTGGCTTTCTTGATAGGAAGCATTTGGTATGCCAAAAAGAAACACCAGATTAATCTAGCTGTCTTGGGCTTGGGGGCTGTTGCTTTCTTTGTCTCTTCACAGATTTTAGAAAAACTGGTGCATATCTTGGTTTTACATCCTCAAAAAGACGGTAGTATTGCCCTCTTGCAAGACCATCCGCTTGTCTATATCATCTATGGCCTAGCCATGGCAGCCCTTTTTGAGGAAACAGCTCGACTTATTTTCTTCAAATGGTTGGAGAAAAAGAGAAGTTTGGAAAAGGCAGATGCCTTGGCTTATGGATTGGGACATGGTGGCTTGGAGTTGATTTTCCTGGGCCTTACTAGTTTGATTAATCTCTACATCGTTCTCTCAGCAGTTCAAACTCAGAATCCACAGGTCATGCAATTGCTGTCTGAAAATATGTTGAAAACTATTCAGTCGCTATCAGCCTGGCAGATTTATTTGCTTGGTTTTGAGAGAATCTTGGCGCTAGGTTTCCAATTACTCTTGACTGTTTGGGTTTACCAAGCTGTTCGCCAGAAGAAATGGATTTATCTCCTAGCAGCCTATGGACTACATGCCTTCTTTGACTTGGCACCATCTCTTGCCCAAGTTGGCTGGTTAACCAATCCAGTCTTGGTTGAAGTTGTCCTAGCACTTGAACTTGTTCTGCTTGCCTATGGAACAAAGGCAATCTTTTGTAAAAAATCATAAAAAGAGGGGAAACCTCTTTTTTGTTTAAAATAAGCCCAAGATTTTTTTAGGGTCGTCAAATGGTCTTAAAAATGGTATAATGGAATGAATTTTGTAAAAGGGAGAGTGTCATGTCAGTAAAAGAAAACATGCTTGAAATCTTAGAAGGGATTGATATCCGTTTCAAGGAACCCTTGCATAGCTATAGTTATACAAAAGTAGGTGGAGAGGCCGATTATTTGGTCTTTCCACGAAATCGTTTTGAGTTAGCTCGCGTTGTCAAATTTGCTAATCAAGAAAATATCCCTTGGATGGTTCTTGGAAATGCCAGCAACATCATCGTTCGTGATGGTGGGATTCGTGGATTTGTCATCTTGTGTGACAAGCTCAATAATGTTTCCGTTGATGGCTATACCATTGAAGCTGAAGCTGGTGCTAACTTGATTGAAACAACTCGCATTGCCCTTCGTCATAGTTTGACTGGCTTTGAGTTTGCTTGTGGCATTCCAGGGAGCGTCGGTGGTGCTGTCTTTATGAATGCGGGTGCCTATGGTGGCGAAATTGCCCACATCTTACAGTCTTGTAAGGTCTTGACCAAGGATGGAGAAATTGAGACCCTATCTGTAAAGGATTTGGCTTTTGGTTACCGCCATTCAGCTATTCAGGAGTCTGGTGCAGTTGTCTTGTCAGCTAAATTTGCCCTTGCTCCAGGAAGCCATCAGGTTATCAAGCAAGAAATGGATCGTTTGACGCATCTACGTGAACTCAAGCAACCTTTAGAATATCCATCTTGTGGTTCGGTCTTTAAGCGTCCAGTAGGTCATTTTGCAGGTCAATTAATTTCGGAAGCTGGCTTGAAAGGCTATCGTGTCGGTGGTGTTGAAGTCTCAGAAAAACACGCAGGTTTTATGATTAATGTTGCTGACGGAACGGCTAAAGACTACGAGGACTTGATTGAGTCTGTTATCGAAAAAGTCAAGGAACACTCTGGCGTTACTCTTGAGAGAGAAGTCCGTATTTTAGGTGAAAGCAAATAGGACACTTTAATTGAAAAGCTGCTGCTATGTCATGGAAAGGGGGTGAAAGCCTATCGTTAGTGCAGAAGAATGTAGGCAGTTCAATCTCCTACAAGAGGTAGTAGTGGCCTGACAGAGCCCTGATCTGTTAATCTATGAAAAAGAAGGAATAAATGACAATTGAAAAAACCAATTATTGAATTCAAAAACGTTTCTAAGGTTTTTGAAGACAGCAACACCAAGGTTCTCAAAGATATCAACTTTGAGTTGGAAGAAGGGAAGTTCTATACTCTTCTAGGCGCATCTGGTTCAGGGAAATCAACTATCCTTAACATCATTGCAGGTTTACTGGATGCGACGACAGGAGATATTTTGCTGGATGGTGTCCGTATCAATGACATCCCAACCAACAAGCGAGACGTCCATACGGTCTTCCAATCCTATGCCTTGTTTCCACATATGAATGTGTTTGAAAATGTTGCCTTTCCACTTCGCTTGCGTAAGATTGACAAGAAAGAAATCGAGAAACGCGTAGCGGAAGTTCTCAAGATGGTTCAGTTGGAAGGGTATGAAAAACGTTCTATCCGTAAACTCTCTGGAGGACAACGTCAGCGTGTTGCTATCGCCCGTGCCATTATCAACCAACCCCGTGTGGTTTTGTTGGATGAGCCCTTGTCAGCGTTGGACTTGAAATTAAGAACCGACATGCAGTACGAACTGCGTGAACTGCAACAACGATTGGGCATTACCTTTGTCTTTGTCACTCACGATCAGGAAGAAGCCCTGGCTATGAGTGACTGGATTTTTGTTATGAATGATGGCGAGATTGTCCAGTCTGGAACACCTGTGGACATCTACGATGAGCCGATTAACCATTTTGTTGCGACCTTTATCGGTGAGTCAAATATCTTGCCAGGAACCATGATTGAGGACTACTTGGTTGAGTTTAACGGCAAACGCTTTGAAGCGGTCGATGGTGGGATGAAGCCAAATGAACCTGTCGAGGTTGTTATTCGTCCAGAGGACTTGCGGATTACCCTCCCCGAAGAAGGCAAGCTCCAAGTTAAGGTCGATACCCAGCTCTTCCGTGGAGTTCACTATGAAATTATCGCCTATGACGAACTTGGAAATGAATGGATGATCCACTCGACTCGTAAGGCCATTGTGGGTGAGGAAATCGGTCTGGACTTTGAACCAGAAGACATCCACATCATGCGCCTCAACGAAACCGAAGAAGAGTTCGATGCTCGTATCGAAGAGTACGTGGAAATCGAAGAGCAAGAAGCAGGTCTGATTAACGCAATCGAGGAGGAAAGAGATGAAGAAAACAAGCTCTAAACTCTTTGTAGTGCCCTACATGCTTTGGATTGCCCTCTTTGTATTGGCACCCTTGGTCTTGATTTTCGGACAATCCTTTTTCAATATTGAAGGCCAGTTTAGTTTAGAAAATTATAAATCTTACTTTGCGTCACAAAACTTGACCTATCTCAAAATGAGTTTCAACTCTGTGCTTTATGCAGGCATTGTGACCTTTGTGACCCTGCTCATCAGCTATCCGACAGCCCTTTTTTTGACCCGTCTCAAACACCGTCAACTTTGGCTCATGCTGATTATCCTGCCTACTTGGATCAATTTGCTCCTCAAAGCCTATGCCTTTATCGGGATTTTTGGTCAGAATGGCTCTATTAACCAATTCTTGGAATTCATCGGAATTGGTTCACAACAGTTGCTCTTTACCGATTTCTCCTTTATCTTTGTCGCAAGCTACATCGAGCTTCCCTTTATGATTTTGCCGATTTTCAATGTCTTGGACGATATGGATAACAATCTCATCAATGCCAGCTATGACCTAGGTGCGACCAAGTGGGAAACCTTCCGCCATGTCATCTTCCCTTTATCGATGAATGGTGTGCGAAGTGGAGTTCAGTCTGTCTTTATCCCCAGCTTGAGCCTCTTCATGCTGACCCGTTTGATTGGTGGGAACCGTGTTATTACGCTGGGAACGGCTATTGAACAGAATTTCCTAACCAATGACAACTACGGTATGGGTTCAACCATCGGTGTAATTCTCATCTTGACCATGTTCATCACTATGTGGGTGACCAAGGAAAGGAGAGAACGATGAAAAAATTTGCCAACCTTTATCTGGGACTGGTCTTTCTTGTCCTCTACCTGCCAATCTTTTATCTGATTGGCTATGCCTTTAACGCAGGCAATGACATGAATAGCTTTACAGGCTTTAGCTTGAGCCATTTTAAAACTATGTTTGGCGATGGTCGCCTTATGTTGATTGTGACTCAGACCTTTTTCTTGGCCTTCCTGTCAGCCTTGATAGCGACCATTATCGGGACTTTTGGAGCTATTTATATCTACCAGTCTCGTAAGAAATACCAAGAAGCCTTTCTTTCACTCAATAATATCCTCATGGTTGCGCCTGATGTTATGATTGGTGCCAGCTTCTTGATTCTTTTTACTCAACTCAAGTTTTCACTTGGCTTTTTGACCGTTCTATCTAGTCACGTGGCCTTCTCGATTCCTATCGTGGTCTTGATGGTCCTGCCTCGTCTCAAGGAAATGAACGGTGACATGATTCATGCGGCCTATGACCTTGGTGCCAGTCAATTTCAGATGTTCAAGGAAATCATGCTTCCTTACCTGACACCGTCTATAATTGCAGGTTATTTCATGGCCTTCACCTATTCGCTAGATGACTTTGCCGTGACATTCTTTGTGACGGGAAATGGCTTTTCAACCCTGTCAGTCGAGATTTACTCTCGTGCTCGCAAGGGGATTTCGCTAGAAATCAATGCCCTGTCTGCCCTTGTCTTTCTCTTTAGTATTATCCTAGTTGTTGGTTATTACTTTATCTCACGTGAGAAGGAGGAGCAAGCATGAAAAAACTCTATTCATTTTTAGCAGGAATTGTAGCCATTATCCTCGTCTTATGGGGAATTGCGACGCATTTAGATAGTAAAATCAATAGCCGAGATAGTCAAAAACTGGTTATCTACAACTGGGGGGACTATATAGATCCTGAACTCTTGACTCAGTTCACAGAAGAAACAGGAATCCAAGTCCAGTACGAGACTTTTGACTCCAATGAAGCCATGTATACCAAGATCAAGCAGGGTGGAACGACCTACGATATTGCCATTCCTAGTGAATACATGATTAACAAGATGAAGGACGAAGACCTCTTGGTACCGCTTGATTATTCAAAACTTGAAGGTCTTGAAAATATCGGACCAGAGTTTCTCAACCAGTCCTTTGACCCAGGCAATAAATTCTCTATCCCTTACTTCTGGGGAACCTTAGGAATTGTCTACAATGAAACCATGGTAGATGAGGCTCCTGAGCATTGGGACGACCTCTGGAAACCAGAGTATAAGAACTCTATCATGCTCTTTGATGGGGCGCGTGAGGTATTGGGACTAGGACTCAATTCGCTCGGCTACAGCCTCAACTCCAAGGATACCCAGCAGTTAGAAGAGACAGTAGACAAACTCTACAAACTGACTCCAAATATCAAGGCTATTGTGGCGGACGAGATGAAGGGCTACATGATTCAGAATAACGCTGCTATCGGCGTGACCTTCTCTGGTGAAGCCAGCCAAATGCTAGAAAAAAATGAAAATCTACGCTATGTGGTACCGACTGAGGCCAGCAACCTTTGGTTTGACAATATGGTCATTCCCAAAACCGTCAAAAACCAAGACGCAGCCTATGCCTTTATCAACTTTATGTTGAAACCCGAAAATGCTCTTAAAAATGCGGAGTATGTCGGTTATTCAACTCCAAACCTACCAGCTAAGGAATTACTCCCAGAGGAGAAAAAAGAAGATAAAGCCTTCTATCCAGATGCTGAAACCATGAAACACTTAGAAGTTTATGAGAAATTTGACCATAAATGGACAGGAAAATATAGCGACCTCTTCCTACAGTTTAAAATGTATCGGAAGTAGTAGTTAGCAGTCACGAAACGAATCAGTCAAGCTGGTTCGTTTTTTTTATGTAAAAGGCAATTTTTGTAATTGTATGTTTTTCTATGATAGTTGCTTATTTGCTTGCCTAGTAGTATACTAAGTTTAACATTACAGAAAGCGGTAACAAACAATGGAAATGTCTACTTTTTTCAAAAAAAGTTTCTGGCCAACCTTTTTGACTGTTCAGCAAACATATATACTATTTTATCTAAAGGATGGTTTGGATCGACAATACCTAACAACTGATTCCATACATTTGGTGATAGGGTTCTTTATATTTGCAAATATTTTCGTAGCTATCTTTAACAATTCAAAACTTTGGGATAAAAGTTGGGATAAAAAGAGTGATAGCAGTAAGAAAAAATATATTCTGAAAAAGTAATCGGAGATGTAGAGAATTGCTCTGATTCAACGGAGACGATTTCCAGTTGACGCAAGCTTAGAAAAACGTTATAATAAGAAAGTTGAGAATTGATTTTCAGTTGTCTTAGTCCAGAGAAATGGCGGTGCTGCGAGCCATCTAAGCTAGGAAGTCATGCTACTCAATTTAACAATTGCATAAGAATAAGAGAATGACAAGTTCATTGAATGAAGGTGGTACCGCGGTTTTTCGCCCTTCGTGATATGAGCTTGTCTTTTGATTTTTGGAGGTGTTGATGAAAACATTTCTTGTCAAACAAAAGTTTCGTCTTGGAGGCGAACGCTTCGCTATCAAGGATGACAGGGGAGAAATCGCCTATCAGGTGGAGGGATCATTTTTTAAGATTCCCAAAACTTTTACCATCTATGATGCGGCTGGTGAACAGGTCAGTCAGATTAGTAAAGAAATCTTGACCTTGCTCCCTCGTTTTGAGATTCAGCT
Source organism: Streptococcus mitis (assembly GCF_022137125.1). Classification (GTDB taxonomy): domain Bacteria; phylum Bacillota; class Bacilli; order Lactobacillales; family Streptococcaceae; genus Streptococcus; species Streptococcus mitis_CE. The sequence goes on from NZ_JAKNEQ010000001.1 coordinate 231,634, forward strand.
TCAGGATGGCTCGAGTTTTGTCATTCGTAAGAAGTTGACCTTCTGGCGAGATAAGTATGAGTTTGATAATCTAGGTCTTCGTATCGAGGGCAATATCTGGGATTTGGATTTCAAATTGCTGGATGATCGCGATCAGCTGATTGCGGAAATTAAGAAGGAACTCTTCCATCTGACCTCTACCTATACCGTAACGGTTCTTGAGGACGCTTATGCAGACCTAGTCATTTCCCTCTGCGTCGCGATTGACTATGTGGAGATGCTGGAAAGCCAATCACATTAAACAAGTAAATAAGGAGACAATATGAAACAACTATCTAGTGCACAAGTACGCCAAATGTGGCTTGATTTCTGGGCGACCAAAGGTCACTCAGTAGAACCATCAGTGAGTTTGGTTCCTGTAAATGACCCAACTCTTTTGTGGATCAACTCTGGGGTAGCAACCCTTAAGAAATACTTTGACGGGACCATCATCCCTGAAAATCCCCGTATTACCAATGCGCAAAAGGCTATCCGTACCAATGACATCGAAAACGTAGGGAAAACTGCTCGTCATCATACCATGTTTGAAATGTTGGGGAACTTCTCTATCGGGGATTACTTCCGTGACGAAGCGATCACTTGGGCTTATGAGCTTTTGACAAGCCCTGAATGGTTTGATTTTCCTGCTGAAAAACTATACATGACCTACTATCCAGATGATAAAGATTCTTATAACCGCTGGATTGAAGTGGGAGTGGATCCAAGTCACTTGATTCCAATCGAGGACAACTTCTGGGAAATCGGTGCAGGACCTTCTGGACCAGATACAGAAATCTTCTTTGACCGTGGAGAAGCCTTTGACCCAGAAAATATCGGTATTCGCCTGCTTGCAGAAGATATCGAAAACGACCGTTACATCGAAATCTGGAACATCGTTTTGTCACAATTTAACGCAGATCCTGCTGTTCCTCGTAGCGAGTACAAGGAATTGCCACATAAGAACATTGATACGGGCGCTGGCTTGGAGCGTTTGGTGGCAGTTATCCAAGGGGCTAAGACCAACTTTGAAACAGACCTCTTCATGCCGATCATTCGTGAAGTGGAGAAATTGTCTGGTAAGGTTTATGACCAAGATGGCGACAACATGAGCTTTAAGGTTATTGCAGACCATATCCGTTCTCTTTCATTTGCTATCGGTGATGGTGCCCTTCCTGGAAATGAAGGTCGTGGTTATGTCCTCCGTCGTCTTCTCCGCCGTGCCTCTATGCATGGTCAAAAATTGGGTATCAATGAGCCTTTCCTTTACAAACTCGTTCCAACTGTTGGAAAAATTATGGAAAGCTACTACCCAGAAGTGCTTGAAAAACGTGACTTTATTGAGAAAATCGTTAAGAGCGAGGAAGAGTCATTTGCCCGTACCCTTCACTCAGGTCAACACTTTGCCCAAGGCATCGTAGCAGACTTGAAAGAAAAAGGTCAATCTGTCATTGCTGGTCAAGATGTATTCAAACTTTATGACACTTATGGATTCCCAGTTGAATTGACTGAAGAAATCGCTGAAGAAGCTGGGATGACTGTAGACCGTGAAGGATTTGAAGCAGCCATGAAAGAACAGCAAGAGCGTGCGCGTGCCTCAGCTGTCAAGGGTGGCTCAATGGGGATGCAAAATGAAACCCTTCAAAACATCACTGTAGAAAGTGTCTTTAACTACAATGCTAGCCAATTGTCTTCTAAATTGGTAGCTATCGTGGCTGACAATGCAGAAGTAGAAGCTGTGTCAGAAGGAACTGCCTCTCTTATCTTTGCGGAAACGCCATTCTACGCTGAAATGGGTGGACAGGTCGCTGACCACGGACAAATCTTGGATGCGTCAGGTAAGGTTGTGGCTACTGTGACAAATGTTCAAAAAGCACCAAACGGACAAGCCCTTCATACAGTTGAAGTTCTTGCACCGCTTGCCTTGAACCAAGAATATACCTTGGCAATTGATACAAATCGTCGTCACCGTGTTATGAAAAACCACACTGCGACTCACTTGCTTCACGCTGCCCTTCATAATATCCTTGGGAATCATGCAACACAAGCAGGTTCTCTTAACGAAGTTGAATTCCTTCGCTTTGACTTTACTCACTTCCAAGCAGTAACTGCTGAAGAATTGCGTGCGATTGAACAGCAAGTCAACGAAAAAATCTGGGAAGCCATTGCTGTAGAAACTGTTGAAACGGATATTGACACTGCCAAAGAAATGGGTGCTATGGCCCTCTTTGGTGAGAAATACGGCAAGGAAGTCCGTGTTGTCACTATCGGTGACTACTCTATCGAGCTTTGTGGTGGTACCCACGTTGGCAACACTTCTGAGATTGGTCTCTTCAAGATTGTCAAAGAAGAAGGGATCGGATCAGGAACTCGCCGTATCTTGGCAGTGACTGGTAAGGAAGCCTTTGAAGCCTACCGTGAACAAGAAGACGCTCTTAAAGCTGTCGCAGCAACCTTGAAAGCACCTCAAGTCAAGGAAGTGCCTCACAAGGTAGAAGGACTCCAAGAACAACTTCGTCAACTTCAAAAGGAAAATGCTGAGTTGAAAGAAAAAGCCGCAGCTGCAGCCGCAGGCGACATCTTCAAGGATGTGAAGGAAGTCAACGGTCACCGTTACATTGCTAGCCAAGTATCTGTATCTGACGCTGGTGCCCTTCGTACTTTTGCGGATAACTGGAAACAAAAAGACTACTCTGATCTTCTTGTCCTTGTTGCAGCAATTGGGGACAAAGTTAATGTCCTTGTAGCAAGCAAGACAAAAGACCTTCATGCAGGAAACCTTGTCAAAGAATTAGCACCAATCGTCGATGGACGTGGTGGTGGTAAACCAGACATGGCCATGGCAGGAGGAAGCAACCAAGCTAAGATCCAAGAATTGTTGGATGCAGTAGCAGGTAAATTGTAAGATAATAAAGATCTATCCACTTGGGTAGGTCTTTTTGTGAATACAAAAAAACCAAATCCGCTTGGATCTGGCTTGATGATTATAAGCTATTAGATAGTATTGGCTGCCCAGACACTTACCGAAGCAGCTGAGACAGGGAATTGTCCATAACCTTCCTCATCGATGATAACTTGAGCTTGGTGGTTTTCAAGTAGATCTACAAAGGTTTGGTTAGCCCATTCTTGGCCGATAAACATTGATTTGCTGTTTTCTTGGTCATTTGAGATGAGAACTGCGATTGGGGATTGATTTTCAGCACCTGAACGTACCCAACCGATACAGTTAGGATCATCAAAGTAGTCATTTTGTTCTCCATAGGCCAAGTCTTTTCGGATGGCTAGGAGGCGGTCAAGGACTTCTTTGAAATCTTGTTGAGCATACTGCCCTGAAATCCCATAGTAGTCGCCGTAAAAGACACATGGAAGGCCATTTTGGCGTAACAGAATGAGGGCATAGGCTGCTGGTTTGAACCATTCTTCAACAGTCGATTCAAGGGCTTGTCCTCGTTGGGTATCATGGTTGTCGACAAAGGTCACAGCCTTATCAGGCTTGAGTTCAACCAAGCTATCTGTGAAAATACCACGAAGGTCATAGTTTGCGCCAGCTTGACTGGCTTCAAAGAGATTCTGGTGTAGACGAACATCGACAAGGTCAAAGCGTTCTTCCGTTTTTTCAAGATAGTCCAGATTGGCTTCCTTGTCAGGATTCCAGAATTCACCAAAAACATAGAAATCGTCACCGTATCTTTCCTTCATATCTCGGATGAAATTGCGCATGAAGAAAGAGTCAATGTGCTTAACGGCATCCAAGCGGAAACCAGCTACACCAGTTGTCTCCATGAACCATTCAGCCCAGTCATAGATATTTTGAATGACTTCAGGATGTTTAAAGTCTAGGTCGGCATACATGAGGTAGTCATAGTTTCCGTTTTCGTTATCGACCAATTCCTCATTTGCCCAGCCTTTATTGTCACCTTGGATCAGATAAATCCCAGACTTACGGCGTTTGGCATCATAGTCTGTACCTGTGAAGTGGTACCAGTGCCAGTGGAAGTCATTGTAGGTATCTTGGCGACCATCGAAGGTAAAGCTAGTCCAGCCATTGATGGTGAAGGGTTCTCCAAGTTCAACCGTACGGTCTACAGGGTCTACTTCGATAACCTGAAAGGCTTCCATGTGATCGGCTGCAGCCTTGTGGTTGAGTACCACATCGGCCATAGGCTGGATTCCCTGTGCTTTTAGGGCTTGAATAGCTTGAAGATAGTCTTCTTTGAAACCATACTTGGTACGGACTGTCCCTTTTTGGTTGAACTCTCCAAGGTCAAATAGGTCATAGACACCATAGCCGACATCTTTTTCATTGGTTGCCTTAAAAGCTGGTGGCATCCAGACATGACTAATACCGAGATTAGCAAGGTGTTGAGCATCTTCAGCCAGACGCGTCCAGTGCTGGCCGTCATGGGGCAGATACCATTCAAAGTATTGCATGAGTGTTTGATTTTGCATGATTTTTCCTCTTACTTGTCAATCTTGTTCTTTATTCTATCATAAAGTATCGGTTAGCTCAAACGTTTGCGTAAAATAGAAGACATGTATTTCAACTATTCAAGATAAAGTGTTGATTTTTAAAATGAAAGCGCTATAATGATAGTGAATTACATAGATAAAGAGAGGAGATTTCTCATGATTGAATTTCAAAATGTTAGTAAGTTGTATGGTGATAAAGAGGCCTTGAGCAATCTCAATTTGCAGATTGAAAATGGAGAGATTATGGGCTTGATTGGCCATAATGGAGCTGGAAAATCGACCACCATAAAATCCTTAGTCAGTATTATTTCACCCAGCAGTGGTCGTATTTTGGTAGACGGTCAGGAGTTATCTGAAAATCGCTTGGCTATTAAACGAAAGATTGGCTACGTAGCAGACTCGCCTGACTTATTTTTACGCTTAACGGCCAATGAATTTTGGGAATTGATTGCCTCATCCTATGAGCTAACTAGCTCTGACTTGGAGGCTAGTCTAGCTAGGTTATTGAGTGTTTTTGATTTTGCTGAAAATCGTTATCAGGTTATTGAAACCCTTTCTCACGGAATGCGTCAGAAAGTCTTTGTCATTGGGGCACTCTTGTCTGATCCCGATATTTGGGTTTTGGACGAACCCTTGACTGGTTTGGATCCCCAGGCTGCCTTTGATTTGAAGCAAATGATGAAGGAGCATGCGCAAAAAGGCAAGACAGTTTTGTTTTCAACCCATGTCCTAGAGGTGGCAGAGCAAGTCTGTGATCGGATTGCCATTTTGAAAAAGGGGCATTTGATTTATTGTGGTAGCGTAGAGGACTTGAGAAAAGACCACCCAGACCAGTCTTTGGAAAGTATCTACCTTAGCCTTGCTGGTAGAAAAGAGGAGGTTTCAGATGCGTCTCAAGGTCATTAAAAAATTAGTTGATATCAATATCCTCTATTCATTTCAAGAAGCTAATCTGGCTAACCTACGAAAGAAGCAGGCTAAGAATCCTGGGAAAAAAGTAAATGTTTCCGCTAGAGTCCTAAGTTCTTACATTTTTTCTAGTCTCTTGATGCTTTTCATGTTTATAAATATAGCCTTTCGTTTTCCTTTTGAGGAAATGCCAAGTTTTTTTAGTAGCATGGTTGCTATTTTACTGGTGCTTGCCTTTTCAACTTCTTTCACAGCTTTTTACAATGTCTTTTATGAGAGTAAGGACCTGGTCTCCTATAGGCCCTATGCCTTTAAAGAATCAGAGATTATAATTGCCAAAGGTCTGTCTGTCCTCTTGCCAGCTCTAGCTGGAATTATACCAATCCTAGCTTATTTTCTAGTCCTCTACATTAGGCTAGCACCTTCTTTTTGGCTGGGTTTGCCTTTGATGTTGCTGTCTTTGGCCTTATTATTTGTCTCTTTGGCTTTAGTGATGGTAGTGGTAGTACATTTCTTGGCTCAGACTACGGTTTTCAGAAAGTATCAGTCTATTTTTTCGAATGTGATGATTGGGATAGGAGTTCTCATACCTTTAATATTTGTCTTCTTTCTACAGTCGACTTCTGGACGTATTGTTGACAAAGTTAGAGACATTCCATTTCTCCTTTACCCTATTCATCTCTTTTACAAAATAGCAGTGGAGCCTTTTTCGACAGAAGCCATCCTGGGTCTGCTCGCTTGGATAGGACTAACTCTCTTCTTGCTTTACTTGAGTAAAAAGAAGGTTTTTCCTCGTTTTTATGACGTGATTCTGCTTAACAGTGAGGAGAAGGTCAAGAAAGAACGTCGCAGCAAGGAGAGAATTTCAACTACTAAAAAGGGATTTTTCCGCATGGTTTTGCGCTACAACCTCTCTCTCTTGGGACAGGGAACTGGCGTGGTTACAGTGCTTTTTACAAGTGCTTTCCTTCCCTATCTCATGATGATTGGTCTGATTTCCAAAATCCGAGATTCTCAGATAGTTCCAGACATTCATCCTCCATACTGGTTACCCTTGTTTTTTATAGCTCTCTTTATAGCAGTTGTCAATAACAATATCACCAGCCTGCATTCAATTGCCTTGTCCTTGGAGAGGGAAAATGTTGATTTTCTTAAGAGTTTACCCTTTGACTTTGCTCGTTATGTGAAAGTGAAATTTTGGATTATATTTGCTGTCCAGTCCTTTTTACCAGTTCTGACTTTACTTGGCCTTTCTCTATATCTAGGCTTGCCCATCCTTTCGATGATTTACCTTCTTGTGGCATGGATCCTTGCCAGTGTCATCCTTTCTTGCCACCATTACCTTAAGGACGTGAAAAATCTGTCAACCAATTGGAGTAGCATTACGGAATTGGTGAACCGTTCAAATCGTATAGTAGCAATGGTTTTATTGTTTATTTATAGTGCAATCCTAATGGCCCTTGTAATAGGGAGCTTATTCTTGGTTCGGTCTCTCTCCCCTATCCTTGCCATTAGCTTGGGAGTAGGAGTTCTTATCCTATTGCTTGGCCTTGCTATTTTTAGCTATTATTATTACCTGTCACGCATATTGACAGAAATAGAAAAAAGATGAGGTAGTTTGTCGCTTACTTGATAAATTTTATAAAAAGAAATGCTCCTCCAAGACGGAAGAGCATTTTTATTGTGATTTTGATTCGGTTTCTGCCGACTCTGGATGGAGTTCTTGGTAACTTGGTGCCTTGAAAAGGTCAGCACTGGTTTTACCTTGTCGTTGGCTAAAGAGACTGGTTGATTGACTTCCTTTTTCCTGCTCAATCTTTTGCAGAATTGGCAAGGAATTGAGGTAAGAAATACTTTCTGTATCAACTTTTCCAAGATGATCTGCTTGGTAGAAACGTATCAAATCGCCAGTTTGAATCTGATCGCTAATTTTCAGCTGTTGACTGGCTGCTTGACGAACGATTTCTAGTTCAGTCTGAGCTTGTTCATCAAGGTTGCTGATTTCAAGACCGCTCTCAGTATAGTAGGTTCGTCCGTCATAACTGGTGTATTTTGGTGTAACGAAGGAATTGGCAGTCCGAAAGGCAACGATTTCTTGATGATCTGGAGACAGAAGATCTTGTCCAACTTGTAGGAAGGAATTGGACTCAATACCAAGGAGGTGTTCAAGAGTCGGTAAGATATCGATTTGTCCACCGTAGGTATTGATGATTTGTCCTTTTTCATAGCCAGGCATGACCACCATAAAAGGCACTCGTTGCAACATGGCATTGTCGTAATTCGACCAGTTCTCAGAAGTCTTGCCAATCAAGGGAGCCAGGTCAGGATTGCGGGAGTTAGAAATTCCATAATGGTCTCCGTAGATGACGATGATGGATTTTTCATAGAGGCCACTTTCTTTGAGATAGTCAAAGAAGGCCTTGATAGCACTATCCAGATAGTTAGCTGTTTGGAAGTAGCCATTGATCGTTTCATCTTTGGTTTTGGCCAAGGGGAAACCAAGCTCATCGCCAGTCAGATTGCTAGCATAAGGATAGTGATTGGACACCGTGATATACTTAGCATAAAAAGGTTGCTGTAAATGCTCCAGATACTGAATAGAATCTTTCATCATGATTTTATCATTTAAACCATATTGGAAAGAATTGCTACTGTCTTGCTTAGTAAAATAGGATGCATCAAAGAAGTATTGGTAGCCCCATTGTTTGTAGGTTGTATTTCGATTCCAGAAGGTCCCGATATTACCGTGAAAGACAGCACTTGATTGGTAGCCATTTTTTGATAGGATAAAAGGCGCTGCCTGCTGGGTATTGGTACCACCGTAATTGACCATAAAGGAACCTTGGTCAAGTCCAAACAAACCAGTCTCCAGCATGGTTTCCGCATCTGAGGTCTTACCAGCCTTGACTTGGTTAAAGATATTCGAAAAGGCTAGGGTTGCTTGCGAATGGTAGAGTGAATTTAGGAAGGGAGTGACTTCATGCTCAGTTCCATCTATGTTGAGTTTATAGTCAAGTAGGAACTGCTGAAAACTCTCTAAGTGGAGATAAATCACATTTTTTCCTTTGGCCAAGCCAAAATAGTCTGAATTGGGCTTAGCCGAATGTTCTTGGATATAATCTGTAATAGGTTGAAGGTCAGTCTCAGAGGCCTTAGCCCGTTCCTTGTTTGCACTGTAGGATTGGTTGGCACTATAGCCTAAAAAGGCTGGCAAACTAAGGGCACGGACAACATAATAATTGGAAAATCCTCGCGACAGGAGATCGGGACGCTCAATTTCAGCTAAGAAAAGGTTAGCTGAAAAGAGCAGGGCCGAGAGAGCAGTGATGGCAACACTGGAGCGGAATTTGAAGGGTCTTCTATCCAGCTGGATGAATTTTTTATAGAGAAGGAAAGCCAGCAGTGGGAAATCCATAAAATAGATGAAATCCCAAAAGCGCAGTAACTCTAGTTCCGCAGTACCAACAGACACCTTGCTGACCACCTTCATGGTATTAGCCGTGATAAAGTCGCTAAATTCTCGATAGTAAAAGACATTGGAATAGAGCCAAATGAATAAAAGGCTGTAAATAGCTATACTAAGACTGTAAAAGGCCTTGGTTGAGCGAGCATAGAGGGCTAGAGCCAGCAGGAGCAATCCCAAGGGAAGGGGATTGAAAAAAGCGATAAAGGCAAGGTAATTCCCTTGCAGCTTGCCCACTTGAATATCTAAATTGAAGTCAACGGTATAGGCTAATAAGGTTTTGAGCCAATAGAGGATTAAAAGGGTTAGGACAAAACCCAGTCTGGTACCCATGGCTTTTTGGATTTTGTTAAAATTGATTCTCACACAATTACTTCCTAAGTTTTTATTAGTATTAGTATACCATTTTTTAAAACTAGAGTAAAAAAGCAAGGGTAGTTTCTTTTTTGAGAATTGTCACAAAATTTGCTATAATAGTGACTATGAATAGAATAAGAGTCAACAAACGGGTTGAAAAAAAGCTTTCAAAGGGGCTTGTTTTACTAGAAGCCAGTGATCTTGAGAATGTCAATCTCAAGGATCAGGAAGTAGAAGTCCATAGTCAAGATGGAAACTTTCTTGGTACTGCCTACCTTTCTCAGCAAAACAAGGGCTTGGGCTGGTTTGTTAGCAAAGACAAGGTGACCTTCAATCAAGCTTTCTTTGAAACGCTGTTTAGACAAGCTAAAGAAAAGAGAAGTGCCTACTATCAAGATGATTTGACAACTGCCTTTCGTCTCTTCAACCAAGAGGGAGATGGTTTTGGCGGTCTGACAGTGGACCTTTATGGCGACTATGCTGTCTTTTCTTGGTATAACTCTTATGTATATCAGATTCGCAAGGTTATCTCAGAAGCCTTTAGACAGGTTTTTCCTGAGGTTTTAGGAGCATATGAGAAGATCCGTTTTAAGGGTTTGGACTATGAATCTGCCCATGTTTATGGTCAAGAAGCACCCGACTTCTTCACTGTTTTGGAAAATGGTGTCCTCTATCAAGTCTTTATGAATGATGGCTTGATGACAGGGATTTTCCTAGACCAGCATGAAGTTCGCGGTAGTTTAGTGGATGGATTGGCTATGGGTAAATCCTTGCTCAACATGTTTTCTTATACAGCAGCCTTTTCAGTAGCTGCAGCCATGGGAGGAGCTAGCCAGACAACTTCTGTTGATTTAGCCAAACGTTCACGAGAATTATCTCAAGCGCATTTTCAGGCAAATGGAATCAGCACCGACGACCATCGTTTCATAGTCATGGATGTCTTTGAGTATTTCAAATATGCTAAGCGAAAAGACTTGACCTATGATGTGATTGTCCTAGATCCGCCTAGCTTTGCTCGGAACAAAAAACAAACGTTCTCTGTGGCCAAGGATTATCACAAGTTGATTTCCCAGAGTCTTGAGATTTTAAATCCGGAAGGGATTATTATTGCCAGTTCCAATGCTGCCAATGTATCCCGCCAGAAATTTACAGAACAAATTGATAAAGGCTTTGCAGGAAGAAGTTACCAGATTTTAAACAAATACGGTCTTCCAGCAGATTTCGCCTATAATAAAAAAGATGAAAGTAGTAATTACCTCAAGGTGATTAGTATGAAGGTTAGTAAATGAAATTAATCGTTTCAGTAATGCCAAGAAGTTTAGAGGAGGCTCAGGCTCTGGATGCCACGAGGTATCTGGATGCCGACATCATTGAATGGCGTGCCGACTATCTGCCTAAAGAAGCGATTTTGCAGGTAGCTCCAGCGATTTTTGAAAAATTTGCAGGTCGTGAGTTGGTTTTCACTCTGCGAACTCGCTCTGAAGGGGGAGAAATCGACCTTTCTCCAGAAGAATATATCCATTTAATCAAGGAAGTGGCGCAACTCTATCAACCAGACTATATTGATTTTGAGTATTACAGCTACAAGGATGTTTTTGAGGAAATGCTGGACTTCCCAAATCTCGTTTTGAGTTACCACAATTTCCAAGAAACACCTGAAAATATGATGGAAATCTTGTCAGAGTTGACGAGCCTAAATCCAAAACTTGTTAAGGTTGCAGTGATGGCTCACACGGAGCAGGATGTCTTAGACTTGATGAACTATACACGAGGCTTTAAAATCCTCAATCCTGAGCAGGAATATGTGACGATTTCTATGGGCAAGGTGGGCAAGGTCTCTCGTATCACTGCGGATGTGACAGGTTCTAGCTGGTCTTTTGCTAGTCTAGATGAGGCTAGTGCTCCTGGGCAGATTTCCCTAGCTAACATGAAAAAAATCAGGGAGATTTTGGATGAAGCTTGATGGCTATACACGTTTAGCTGCAGTTGTTGCCAATCCTATTAAGCATTCTATTTCCCCCTTTATTCACAATAGTGCCTTTGAGGCGACAGCTACCAATGGTGCTTACGTGGCTTGGGAGATTGAAGCGGGTGATTTGGCAGAAACAGTGGCCAATATTCGTCGCTACCAGATGTTTGGCATAAACCTGTCCATGCCCTATAAGGAGCAGGTGATTCCTTATTTGGATGAGCTGAGTGACGAAGCGCGCTTGATTGGTGCGGTCAATACGGTTGTCAATGAGAATGGCAATTTAATTGGATATAATACAGATGGCAAGGGATTTTTTAAGAGCTTGCCTTCTTTTACAATTTCAGGTAAAAAGATGACCCTGCTGGGAGCAGGTGGTGCGGCTAAATCAATCTTGGCACAAGCTATTTTGGACGGCGTCAGTCAGATTTCGGTCTTTGTTCGTTCCGTTTCTATGGAAAAAACAAGACCTTATCTAGACAAGTTACAGGAGCAAACAGGCTTTAAAGTGGACTTGTATGCTTTAGAAGATGTTTCTGAACTGCAAGCAAGGATTGCTGAGTCGGATTTACTGGTCAATGCGACAAGTGTAGGGATGGATAGTCAATCATCTCCAGTTCCTGAAAACATTGTCCTATCAGAAACTCTTTTAGTAGCTGATATCATTTACCAACCTTTTGAAACACCATTTTTGAAATGGGCTAGAAGTCAGGGGAATCTAGTTGTCAATGGTCTGGGAATGTTGCTCTATCAAGCTGCAGAAGCTTTTCAACTGTGGACAGGAAAGGAAATGCCAACAGAAGAGATTTGGCAGTCCTTAACAGAAAAATACCAATAAAGAAAGGGAGATTCTCCTATGAAAATCAGAATCGATATTCCTCATCATCCTTATGATATTCAGATTGAAAAAGGCTGTCTGGCTCAGGCTGGTCAATGGTTGCGAGAACTCTGGCAACCACAAAAGGTAGTCATTGTGACAGACAACCATGTAGCTTCTCTTTATGCAGAGAAGGTCAAGCTCAGCCTAGAAGATGCTGGTTTTCAGGTAGCAGTTTTTGACTTTTTAGAAGGGGAAGAAAGAAAGAATTTAACCACTGTCCAGAAAGTCTATGAATTTCTAGTTAAGCAGGGGTTGACTCGTAGCGATGGAATCGTGGCTCTCGGAGGTGGTGTCGTTGGAGATCTGGCTGGTTTCGTAGCCTCTACCTATATGCGGGGGATTCATTTTGTTCAGATTCCGACCAGTTTGACTGCCCAGGTGGATTCTTCTATCGGCGGAAAGACGGGCGTCAATACTCCATTTGCTAAGAATATGGTGGGTACCTTTGCCCAACCAGACGGGGTTCTGATTGATCCACTTGTTCTTGAAACTCTCGGAAAAAGAGAGTTGATTGAAGGAATGGGTGAGGTTATCAAGTACGGCTTGATTGAGGATCCAGCACTTTGGGCTCTCTTGACGGAGCTAGATGGTTCTGTAGAGAGCATTCTGGAACATGCAGAGACTTTAATTGAACATTCTTGCCAGGTTAAGCGTAAGATGGTAGTTGAGGATGAGTTGGACAATGGTGTTCGCCTTTACCTCAATTTTGGCCATACTATTGGTCATGCTATTGAAGCAACGGCCGGTTATGGCAAGGTCATGCATGGAGAAGCTGTTGCCATGGGCATGGTGCAGATTTCCAAGGTAGCTGAGGAAAAAGGCCTTATGCCAGCTGGCATAACTCAGTCCATTACAGATATGTGTCAGAAATTTGGCTTGCCTGTTGATTATGAAAACTGGGATGTTGACAAGCTTTATCAGGCTTTGACTCATGACAAGAAAGCGCGTGGCAATACCTTGAAATTGGTCTTGGTACCAGAGCTCGGTTCAGCGACTATTCACCCAGTTTCTCTGGAAGAGATGAAAGACTACTTGGTAAAATAAGGAGAGTGTATGAGATATTTAACTGCAGGAGAATCACACGGCCCCCGTCTGACGGCTATCATTGAAGGAATTCCAGCTGGACTCCCTTTGACAGCAGAGGACATCAATGAGGATTTGAAACGTCGTCAGGGTGGATATGGCCGCGGTGGTCGTATGAAGATTGAGAGTGACCAGGTTGTCTTTACTTCGGGTGTTCGCCATGGGAAGACGACAGGGGCTCCTATTACCATGGATATCATCAATAAGGACCACCAAAAATGGCTGGACATCATGTCTGTGGAGGACATTGAAGACCGCCTTAAAAGCAAACGAAAAATCACCCATCCTCGTCCCGGTCACGCCGACTTGGTTGGGGGAATCAAGTACCGTTTTGACGATTTGAGAAATTCTTTGGAGCGTTCATCTGCCCGTGAAACCACCATGCGGGTGGCAGTTGGGGCAGTAGCCAAACGCCTCTTGGCTGAGCTGGATATAGAAATTGTCAACCATGTCGTAGTCTTTGGTGGCAAGGAAATCGATGTTCCTGAGAATCTCACGGTTGCTGAGATTAAGGAAAGAGCTGCCCAGTCAGAAGTTTCTATTGTCAACCAAGAAAGGGAACAGGAAATCAAGGATTATATTGACCAAATCAAGCGTGACGGTGATACCATCGGTGGGGTTGTGGAGACAGTCGTCGGAGGTGTTCCAGTTGGTCTTGGTTCCTATGTCCAATGGGACAGAAAATTGGATGCAAGATTGGCCCAAGCTGTTGTTTCTATCAATGCCTTTAAAGGGGTTGAATTTGGCCTTGGATTTGAAGCTGGTTACCGCAAAGGTAGCCAAGTTATGGATGAAATTCTCTGGTCTAAAGAAGACGGCTATACTCGCCGTACCAACAATCTGGGTGGCTTTGAAGGTGGTATGACCAATGGGCAGCCCATCGTTGTTCGTGGAGTCATGAAACCCATTCCTACTCTCTACAAACCACTCATGAGTGTGGATATCGAAACCCACGAACCCTACAAGGCAACTGTGGAGAGAAGTGATCCGACGGCTCTTCCAGCAGCAGGTGTTGTCATGGAAGCCGTTGTGGCAACGGTTCTGGCACAAGAAATCCTTGAAAAATTCTCATCAGACAATCTAGAGGAATTAAAAGAAGCAGTGGCCAAACACCGAGACTATACAAAGAACTATTAAGGAGTTCCTATGGCAAAAACAATCTATATCGCAGGTCTTGGTTTGATTGGTGCCTCTATGGCACTTGGTATCAAACGTGATCATCCAGATTATGAAATTTTAGGTTATAATCGCAGTCAAGCTTCGAGAGATATTGCTTTGAAAGAAGGCATGATTGACCGTGCAACAGATGATTTTGCCAGTTTTGCTCCTTTAGCAGATGTCATCATCCTTAGCTTGCCAATCAAACAAACCATTTCCTTTATTAAGGAATTGGCTGACTTGGACTTGAAAGAAGGTGTGATTATTTCAGATGCCGGTTCGACCAAGTCAGCCATCGTAGATGCGGCGGAGCAATATTTGGCTGGCAAGCCTGTTCGCTTTGTCGGGGCCCATCCCATGGCTGGTAGTCATAAGACAGGAGCAGCTTCTGCGGATGTCAATCTCTTTGAAAATGCCTATTATATCTTCACACCTTCGAGCCTGACAAGTCAGGATACGCTTGAGGAAATGAAGGATCTGCTTTCAGGTCTTCATGCCCGATTTATCGAGATTGATGCCAAGGAGCATGATCGAGTGACTTCTCAGATTAGCCATTTTCCTCATATTCTGGCTTCCAGTCTTATGGAGCAGACCGCGGTTTATGCTCAAGAACATGAGATGGCAAGGCGCTTTGCGGCCGGTGGTTTTCGAGATATGACTCGGATTGCGGAAAGCGAGCCGGGTATGTGGACTTCCATTCTTTTGTCCAATCGTGAAACTATTCTGGATCGAATTGAGGATTTTAAGGAACGTTTAGATGAGGTTGGACAAGCCATCAGCAAGGGAGATGAGGAGCAAATCTGGAATTTTTTCAACCAAGCGCGTGAGCAACGTCAGGCCATGGAAATACATAAGCGTGGCGGTGTGGACAGTTCTTAC
Source organism: Streptococcus mitis (assembly GCF_022137125.1). Taxonomy (GTDB): domain Bacteria; phylum Bacillota; class Bacilli; order Lactobacillales; family Streptococcaceae; genus Streptococcus; species Streptococcus mitis_CE. The sequence continues at coordinate 246,817 of NZ_JAKNEQ010000001.1, forward strand.
GACCTCTATGTTGACGTTCCCGATGAAGAAGATGTCATCTTGAGGATTTTGGAACTGCTACGTGGAACTTCCTTGGTTAATATTCACATCAATGAGGAAAACCGTGAAGATATTCACGGGATTCTACAAATTTCATTTAAAAATGCTCAAGACTTGGAAAGAGCCGAGCACCTCATAACAGAAAATACCGACTATACAGTCGTCATTAAATAAGGAGAAAATCATGCCTAAAATAGAGCTTAAATTCATATTTGGTGTTATCTTTATTTCTTTTATCCTACTTAGTGCTTGTGCTGTTAAAAAAGATGTGAAAAGCAATTCAGAAGCAAGTGTCGAGACAAAAAACGAATCTTCCAAGAAGGAAACAAGTTCAGAGAAAACCAATTCAAAGTATGTAGACGATAGAATTATTAATGAGTTTATCAATAGCTATAATCAACATTCTAATAGCCCATTAGAAAATATCAAAAAAGGAAATATAAAAATAAAATATTTCGCATCAAGCTACGGATACTACTTGGAACTTTTACATGCAAATGATACTGATAAAATCAATGTAACAATTAATCAGACAAATGAAAATAGTGAATCTGGTGTTGCGGGAATGAAAGAAGTATTTTATGATATTGTTAAATCGATTGAATCATCCTTATCTGATGATGAGATAAATAACTATTTTGATAATCTTATGTCAAATGAAATAAAAACAGGTTCTAATTTAGGAACTTTGAAGATAGAGTATATACCAGATAAGGAATTAAGCAATGGACATTCAAGAGGTCATATAAAAGTGATTGCACAATAATAAAGACCACAGAGTGACTATTAATTTTAAAAGAAATAAATAAGGAGAAAATCATGTCAAATATTTACGATAGTGCAAACGAACTCAGTCGCGGCCTACGCGAATTAGCAGAATATAAGGCTGTTAAAGCAGCTAAAGATGCGATTGCAGCAGATGCTGAGGCAAGCAAAATCTTTACAGAATACGTTGCCTTTCAAGAGGAAATTCAAAAACTAGCACAGACAGGTCAAATGCCAGATGCTTCCTTCCAAGCTAAAATGGAAGGCTTTGGTAAACAGATTCAAGGAAATAGTCTCTTGTCAGAATTCTTTACCAAGCAACAACAATTGGCAATTTACCTTTCTGACATTGAAAAAATTGTTTTCGAACCAGTTTCAGAATTGCTAAAATAAGAAAATAACTATCATAAAGTCAGGAATTTTTAAGGAATTTCTGGCTTTTTATGATAAAATAGGTAAAAGTATTGCAAGTATGAGGTCCAGTATGAAACTAAAAACAAACATTCGCCACTTACATGGCAGTATCCGCGTCCCAGGTGACAAGTCTATCAGCCACCGTTCTATTATCTTTGGAAGTTTGGCTGAGGGTGAGACTAAGGTTTATGATATTCTGCGAGGTGAAGACGTTCTTTCAACCATGCAGGTTTTTCGTGACCTTGGTGTTGACATTGAGGATAAAGATGGGGTTATTACTATTCAAGGTGTGGGTATGGATGGCTTAAAAGCGCCACAAAATGCCCTTGATATGGGAAATTCTGGAACCTCGATTCGCCTGATTTCAGGTGTCCTTGCTGGTGCAGATTTTGAAGTTGAAATGTTCGGAGATGATAGTCTTTCCAAACGTCCTATGGACCGTGTGACGATTCCTCTGAAAAAAATGGGTGTCAGCATTTCAGGGCAAACTGATCGAGACCTGCCTCCTCTTCACTTAAAAGGGACGAAAACCTTAACACCTATTCACTATGAATTGCCAATCGCCTCTGCCCAAGTCAAGTCAGCCTTGATGTTCGCGGCCTTGCAGGCTCAGGGTGAGTCAGTGATTATCGAAAAAGAGTGCACCCGTAATCATACTGAAGATATGTTACAACAATTTGGTGGTCATTTAAGTGTAGACGGCAAGAAAATCACAGTTCAAGGGCCACAAAAATTGACAGGACAAAAGGTGGTCGTGCCAGGAGATATTTCTAGTGCAGCCTTTTGGCTAGTCGCAGGATTGATTGTTCCAAACTCTCGTCTAGTGCTGCAGAACGTGGGCATTAATGAAACGCGTACTGGTATTATTGATGTCATTCGCGCTATGGGTGGAAAATTGGAAATAACTGAAATCGATCCAGTCGCTAAATCTGCTACCTTAACTGTTGAGTCTTCAGACCTGAAAGGAACAGAGATTGGTGGTGCCTTGATTCCACGTTTGATTGATGAATTGCCCATTATTGCTCTCCTAGCGACCCAAGCTCAAGGTGTAACGGTTATTAAGGATGCTGAGGAACTCAAGGTCAAGGAAACAGACCGCATTCAGGTGGTAGCAGACGCCTTAAATAGCATGGGAGCAGATATTACTCCTACAGCTGATGGGATGATTATCAAAGGGAAATCAGCCCTTCACGGTGCTAGAGTCAATACATTTGGTGATCACCGTATCGGCATGATGACGGCTATCGCAGCTCTTTTGGTAGCAGATGGAGAGGTGGAGCTTGACCGTGCAGAAGCCATCAATACCAGCTACCCTAGCTTCTTTGATGATTTGGAGAGCTTGATTCATGGCTAAGGTGTTATTAGGCTTTATGGGGGCTGGCAAATCGACTATTGCAAGAGGCTTGGACCCTAATTACCTTGATATGGATGCTCTGATAGAGAAGCGCTTAGGTATGTCCATTGCGGATTTTTTTGCTGAAAAGGGAGAAGGTGCCTTTCGTCAGATAGAGTCAGAAGTCCTAGACGATTTACTACAAAGGGACCAAGTTGTGTCAACTGGTGGAGGCGTAGTCATTTCTCAGCGAAATCGTGACTTACTAAAGACAAATTCTGATAATATCTACCTGAAAGCTGATTTTGAAACCCTCTACCAACGTATCGCAGCTGATAAGGATAATCAGCGTCCGCTTTTTCTAAATAATAGCAAGGAAGAACTAGCAGCTATTTTTCAAGAAAGACAGGCTTGGTATGAGGAAGTGGCTAGTCGGGTTTTGGATGTGACCAAGCTAAGCCCAGAGGAAATTATAGAGGAACTAAGATGAAAATTGCTTATCTAGGTCCCAAGGGATCATTTTCACACCACGTTGTGCAGACAGCTTTTCCTCATGAGGAATTGCAGGCCTTTGCCAATATTACAGATGTTATCAAGGCCTATGAGCAAGGCTTGGTGGACTATTCTGTGGTGCCAGTTGAAAATTCTATCGAGGGTAGTGTTCATGAAACCTTGGACTACCTTTTTCATCAGGCTCGCATTCAAGCAGTGGCAGAAATCGTTCAGCCTATTCATCAGCACTTGATGGTGATTCCAGGTCATACTAAGATTGAAAAGATTTTTTCACATCCACAGGCCTTGGCTCAAGGAAAGAAATTCATCGATGAACAATATCCAGAGGCCCAAATCGAGGTAACAGCTAGTACAGCTTATGCGGCCCGTTTTATTTCCGAACATCCAGACCAGCCTTATGCAGCCATTGCACCAAGAAGTTCTGCTGAAGAATATGGCTTGGAACTGATTGCCGAGGATATTCAGGAAATGGAAGCCAATTTCACACGTTTCTGGGTCTTGGGAGCTGAAAAGCCTGGTATTCCCTTGAAAGCACAAAGGGAGAAAATGAGTTTGGCCTTGACCTTACCTGACAACCTTCCCGGTGCCCTCTACAAGGCTCTTTCAACCTTTGCTTGGAGAGGAATTGACCTGACAAAAATTGAAAGTCGACCACTCAAGACAGCACTGGGAGAATACTTTTTCATTATCGATGTGGATTATGCCGATAAGGACTTGGTCCACTTTGCCCAAAAAGAATTAGAAGCGATTGGAATCCAGTATAAAGTTCTGGGAGCCTATCCTATTTATCCAATATCAGACCACGGAAAGGAGAGAAGATGAGTAAAGAAAATCCCTTAAGTCATCATGAGCAGTTACGTTATGACTATCTCTTTAAGAACATTCATTATCTCAATGAGCGAGAGAAAAAAGAGTTTGCTTACTTGCAAGGTAAGTTAAATATGGCTAGTGGTAGTGAAGCTTCACCAGAAATTCATAGTGAAAATCATGATATGGAAGAGTCTTTCATGGAACCAATCAATCAGTCTCCTCTTCCATCCTATGGTAACCGTAGTCGTGCAAAAAAATACCAGAAAAGCCATTCTCTTCCAAAGGTTAAGTCCAAAAAACGTAAGATTCGTTGGGGGCGCATTTTTGCAGGATTGCTTGCTCTTCTAGCCTGTGTCGGTTTTGGCATGATTTTTATGTTCCTAAAAGGCTATTCAAATGCGGATCCAACCAAACCTGCCAATGCTAAGGCAGCTCAAGTAGAAGTTTTTCATGGTCAAGATACCAAGGATGGGGTTAATATCTTGATCATGGGAACAGATGGACGGATTGGCCAAAATAGTGCTGAGACGAGAACGGACTCGATTATGGTTCTAAACGTTGGTGGCTCAGATAAGAAAATCAAGCTGGTCAGCTTTATGCGTGATAACTTGGTTTATATTGATGGATATAGTAAGATTATCAATGGGAAGAAACAAACAGATAACAAGTTAAATGTAGCCTATGAACTAGGGGAACAAGAGGGGCAAAAAGGGGCAGAAATGGTTCGAAAAGTCCTAAAAGACAATTTTGACTTGGACATTAAGTACTACGCTTTGGTAGACTTCCAGGCCTTCGCAACTGCTATTGACACTCTATTTCCTGATGGTGTGACGATTGATGCCAAATTCTCAACCTTAGAAGGTCAACCTTTAACCGAAGCTACAGTCGGAGATGATTTACATGCTACGGAAACAGAGTCACCAACCCAGACTATTAAAGTTGGGAAACAGCAGATGAACGGCTCAACCTTGCTAAATTATGCTCGCTTCCGTGATGATGACGAAGGTGATTATGGTCGTACCAAGAGACAACAGCAAGTGCTGACAGCTGTTCTGCAGCAACTCAAGGATCCAACCAAACTTTTTACTGGATCAGAAGCACTTGGTAAGGTCTTTGGCATGACCTCTACGAATGTTCCCTATAGTTTCTTATTGACCAATGGTTTATCCTTCCTAGATGGAGCGCAAAATGGCATTGAGAGATTAACAGTTCCAGAACTAGGTGATTGGGTCGATGCCTATGATGTCTATGGAGGACAGGCACTCTTAGTAGACCAAAATAAATATCAAACCAAGCTATCTCAAATGGGAATGAGATAAGATAGAAAAATCAAAGTTTGAAGGCTATTTATCCAGCAGTCAGGCTTTGATTTTTTACAGTCTGCAATAGATTTTCATCCCTTATTTGTGGTATAATGGAACGATACGATAGAAAGAATAATGAACAATATGACTGATTTAAAAGCAATTCAGGCTCGAAGTCTGGAGATGGCTGAATATTTTGTGGCCTTTTGTAAAGAACATGATTTGCTTTGTTATCTTTGTGGTGGAGGTGCTATTGGTGCCCTTCGAAACAAGGGTTTTATTCCTTGGGATGATGATTTAGATTTTTTTATGCCCCGTAAGGATTATGAAAAATTGGCAGAATTATGGCCTCGTTATGCAGATGAACGTTATTTCTTGTCAAAGAGTAACAAGGATTTTGTCGACCGCAATCTTTTTATTACCATTCGTGACAAGGAAACGACCTGTATCAAACCTTATCAACAGGATTTGGATTTGCCACATGGTTTGGCCTTGGATGTGTTGCCTTTGGATTATTACCCTAAAAATCCAGCTGAGCGTAAAAAACAGGTTCGTTGGGCTTTGATTTATTCACTCTTTTGTGCGCAAACTATTCCAGAAAAGCATGGCGCACTTATGAAATGGGGAAGTCGCATTTTGCTCGGTTTGACGCCGAAATCTCTTCGTTATCGAATTTGGAAAAAAGCTGAAAAAGAAATGACCAAGTACAGTCTAGCTGAGAGCGATGGAATCACGGAATTATGCTCGGGTCCTGGTTACATGAGAAACAAGTACCTAATCGAATCTTTTGAGGATAATCTTTTCTTGCCATTTGAAGAGACAGAGATGCCCGTTCCAGTCGGCTATGATGCTTATCTCAGCACTGCTTTTGGGGATTATATGACACCTCCACCAGCAGACAAGCAAGTACCACATCATGATGCTGTCATCGCTGATATGGATAAGTCTTATACAGAATACAAGGGAGAATATGGTGGCTAAGAAAAAAATATTATTTTTTATGTGGTCTTTTTCTCTCGGGGGTGGCGCAGAGAAGATTCTATCTACCATTGTTTCAAATCTAGATCCAGAAAAGTATGATATTGATATTCTTGAAATGGAACATTTTGATAAGGGATATGAATCTGTTCCCAAGCATGTACGCATTTTAAAATCCTTTCAGGATTATCGCCAAGCCAGATGGATTCGAGCTCTTTTGTGGAGAATGAGAATTTATTTTCCAAGACTGACCCGTCGTTTGCTTGTGAAAGATGACTATGATGTTGAAGTTTCTTTTACTATTATGAATCCTCCACTGTTGTTCTCTAAAAGAAAAGAAGTCAAGAAAATCTCTTGGATTCATGGAAGTATCGAAGAATTTCTTAAGGATAGCTCAAAAAGGGAGTCACATAGACGCCAGTTGGATGCTGCGGATACCATTGTAGGAATTTCGAATAAAACCAGCAATTCTATCAAGGAAGTCTATCCAGATTATGCTTCGAAATTACAGACAGTCTACAATGGATATGATTTTAAGACTATTTTAGAAAAATCTCAAGAGAAGATCGATATCGAGATTGCGCCTCAAAGTATCTGTACTATCGGACGGATTGAGGAAAATAAGGGTTCTGACCGTGTGGTGGAAGTGATACGATTATTACACCAAGAGGGAAAAAACTATCATCTCTATTTTATCGGGGCTGGAGATATGGAAGAGGAACTGAAAAAACGAGTTAAAGAATATGAGCTTGAAGACTATGTACATTTCCTTGGTTATCAAAAAAATCCTTATCAGTATTTATCTCAGATGAAGGTTCTCTTGTCTATGTCTAAACAAGAAGGTTTTCCTGGAGTGTATGTGGAAGCCTTGAGTCTGGGACTTCCTTTTGTCTCTACGGATGTCGGAGGGGCTGAGGAACTATCACAAGAAGGACGATTTGGACAAATCATTGAGAGCAATCAAGAGGCAGCTCAGGCAATTACGAACTACATGACCTCTGCCTCAAACTTTGATGTCAATGAGGCTAGCCAATTCATTCAACAATTTACAATTGCCAAACAAATCGAACAAGTAGAAAAACTATTAGAGGAGTAGCATGGGAACTGCATTAATTAGTGTCATTGTGCCAGTCTATAATGTGGCGCAGTACCTAGAAAAATCGATAGCTTCCATTCAGGAGCAGACCTATCAGAATCTGGAAATCATTCTTGTTGATGATGGAGCAACGGATGAAAGTGGTCGCTTGTGTGATTCAATCGCTGAACAAGATGATAGGGTGTCAGTGCTTCATAAAAAGAATGAAGGTTTGTCGCAAGCACGAAACAATGGAATGAAGCAGGCTCACGGAGATTATCTGATTTTTATTGACTCAGATGATTATATCCATCCAGAAATGATTCAGAGTTTATATGAGCAATTAATTCAAGAAGATGCGGATGTTTCGAGCTGTGGTGTCATGAATGTCTATGCTAATGATGAAAGCCCACAGTCAGCCAATCAGGATGAGTATTTTGTCTGTGATTCTCAAACATTTCTGAGGGAATACCTCATAGGTGAAAAAATACCTGGAACGATCTGCAATAAGCTAATCAAGAGAGAGATTGCAACTGCCCTATCCTTTCCAAAGGGATTGATTTATGAAGATGCTTATTATCATTTTGATTTGATCAAGTTGGCCAAGAAGTATGTGGTTAATACCAAACCCTATTATTACTATTTTCATAGAGGAGATAGTATTACGACTAAACCCTATGCAGAGAAGGATTTAGCCTATATTGATATCTACCAAAAGTTTTATAATGAAGTTGTGAAAAACTATCCTGACTTGAAAGAGGTTGCTTTTTTCAGATTGGCCTATGCCTACTTTTTTATTCTGGATAAGATGTTACTAGATGATCAGTATAAACAATTTGAAGCCTATTCTCAGATTCATCGTTTTTTAAAAAGCCATGCCTTTACTATTGCTAGGAATCCAATTTTCCGTAAGGGGAGAAGAATTAGTGCTTTGGCTCTATTCATAAATATTTCCTTATACCGATTCTTATTACTAAAAAATATTGAAAAATCTAAAAAATTACATTAGAACGGGGGTGAGCAAGTGATTGATGGAAAACGATTATTATTTAGTTTGACCATAGTCAGTTATGCCTTGACGCTAGTAAGTGGAATTGTGTATCTGTTTAATAATAACAATGTTAGCTTGCTTTCTACTTTATTGTTCTTACTGGTTAGTAGCTTAATTGCTTGTTGGAATGATATCAAGTATTACTTAATCCATTTTATTTTCTTTTTAACTATTTTTGTATTTCTGGTATCAAGGCCGACCATTGATTACTTTAGGGATGGTGCTTTAGATACCTATCATCCCATAGCCTATCGCTTTGCCTTTATAGTCGTCATGGTTTCGATATTGGGATTGACCACAGGGGGGCTCCTAGCTCGCTATTTTATAGCTAGAAAGAAAATACAAGTATCAAAGATAGGAAGTTCTCTAAAAGATGTTTACATCAAGCGGTTGCGCTTTGTATCGCTAGGAGTTTTTCTTCTAACCTATCCTTTCTATTTCATTCGGTTATTTGAACGACTCTTGTATCGCTTGCAGACTTCCTACTATGCCTACTATGCAAATTTTGAAAGTAAACTGCCCTATTTTACCTATATCTTATCAACATTTACGGTCTATGCAATGTGTATGTATTTGGCAACCAAGCCAAAGAAATTGCAGGCAACAGCAGTGCTTGTCTCCTTTATTGCAGCCAACACCATTCATTTGGCAATCGGGACACGCAATCCCTTTATTTTAAGTATTCTATTTGCTTTTGTTTATTACTTTATGCGGGAGCAAACAGAAAAGGGAAAATGGATTGGATTTAAAGAAAAGTTAGCGATTTTTGTAGGTTCTCCTATTCTCATGTTAGCGATGGGAATACTCAATTATGTACGGGATAATGTCCAAGTTTCCCATACAGGTTTCTGGGATATCCTGCTTGACTTTATCTATAAACAAGGAACCAGTTTTGGTGTTTTGGCTAGAGGTTTTCTATTTAACAGTAGCCTCCCTTACCGAGATTTCCGTAATTTTACTTTTGGTCCTGTTATTGATTATTTTGCAAGGGGAAGTTTAGGGGCCATTTTCGGAGGAAAAGCCTTTGAGCATACAACCAATAGTGTGGAACTAGCTATTGATAGTAATAGTTATGCCCATAATCTATCCTATCTTGTCTTGAACAAGGAATACTTGAAAGGACATGGTATCGGAAGTAGTTATATCATGGAGTTGTATACCGACTATGGTATGATAGGAGTCTTTCTACTTAGTCTCTTACTAGGTATGTTATTTATAGCCATGCTGCAAGTAGCCTATCGTTCAAGAACAATCCTATTTGCCTTGTCCCTACTCATCTTGAATAATTTATTCTTTATGCCAAGAAGTAGCTTTTCAGAAAGTTTCTTCAATTTATTTACAATGCAATTCTGGGGAATTGTTCTTGTGATTATATTCGTAGCGAAAATGCTTACAAAAGAGAACCAGTATCTACTAAACAAAGGAGAAAAAAATCATGTTTGAACATTATTCAGTAGCTGATTTGTTTGCAAATCTATACAAAAAACGAAAAGCAAATATTCTAGCTCTCATCGCTTTATTTGCTCTCATTGCTGTACCATTTACAATTAAAGCAGTTAAGAATAAAAATACTGTCAAAGACACAACAAGTTATTCAACTTATATCAGCTATAAAATCACCCCTCCAGAAGATTCAGCTAAAACGATTTTGAATCATCAAATTGGTGGTTATAGTGATTTCTACGGGAAATTGATTGATGGTAATTTGAATGGAGCTTATCTTTTCAATGATGTAGAGCCTAGTGAGTTGAAAAAAATTGCCAGTGAATTGGATACGACAGAGACAACCTTGAAAAATTCTACAAGTGACTATTGGTGGAAAAAATTGACCGTCTACTATATGATTGACGATGCAGGGGTTGGTGTGAAAATTTTGACACCAAGTAAAGATGCCAACGACTTGTTAGAGAAAAAAATTGATGGATTGATTGAGAAATTTAAACACACTTATGCAAATGTGAAAATTGAAAAATTGGAAACCATCAACTCTAAAGAATTGAATGCAAATGGTGAGACAGCGCTTGGATTAAACGTCAAGAATCTGATTCTTCGTCTAGCTGTTATTGGAGTAGTTTGTGTGATTTTGGTTGTGATGGGAAATGTATTGATTTATCTCTTTAATCCAACAATCAATAGAGCAGGTGATTTTTCTCAGTATCAAATTGATTTTGTAACAGAGATTACAACAATTGCTAATCTAGCAGATATTCTATCATACAAAAATGCTGGACAAGAATTAACAATCGTTAGCTCAAACAAAGCTATTCTAGATAAATTGAAACAAAATCAAGAGTCTTTAAAAGGAATTCATTTTGTCGATTTACAAGATGTGCCATCTCTTTTAGAAAGAGATACAGTCCTTCTTGTTGAAGAGTACGGAGTGACTCGTTATAAGAAATTTGAGCAAAGTCTTCAAATTCTTCGAAACTTAAATCGTTCTATCCTCGGTGTAGCAACCTTTAAACTATAAGCTTTCTGATGTATTAGGTCTTCAAAGTCGGACAAGAGCCGATTTTGGAGGCTTTTTCTATTTGTTTGCAGAAATTTTCTCTTATACTCAATGAAAATCAAAAAGCAAACTAGGAAGCTAGCCGCAGGTTGCTCAAATAACGACTTTGAGGTTGTAGATAAAGCTGACGTGGTTTGAAGAGATTTTCGAAGAGTATTAGAGTCTTCTACAGAAGTTACCCTATGGAAAATCTATCCCGACAGAGGAGCCTTCTTTTGATAAAATCGTAAAAATCTAGTATAATAGATAGAACTGAAAGTATGAGGTTACTAGCAATGAAAATGAAACAAATCAGTGATACAACTTTAAAAATCACGATGTCTTTAGAAGATTTGATGGATCGAGGAATGGAGATTGCTGACTTTCTCGTTCCTCAAGAAAAAACAGAAGAGTTCTTTTATGCCATCTTGGATGAGTTAGAGATGCCTGATAGCTTCCTAGATACAGGTATGTTGAGCTTCCGTGTGACTCCAAAACCTGATAAGGTCGATGTCTTTGTAACCAAATCAAAGATTGACCAAAATCTAGATTTTGAAGACTTATCGGATTTGCCAGATATGGAAGAATTGGCTCAAATGTCGCCAGATGAATTTATCAAAACCCTGGAAAAAAGTATCGCGGACAAAACTAAGGATGATATCGAAGCGATTCAATCTCTAGAGCAAGTCGAAGCCAAGGAAGAAGAGCAGGAACAGGCTGAACAAGAAGTTGAGAGCAAGAAAGAGCCTTACATCTACTACATCCTTTCTTTTGCTAAGTTAGCTGATTTGGTGGCTTTTGCCAAGACAGTGACATTTGAGATGGAAACTTCTGAACTCTACAAGATGAATGAGCGCTATTATTTGACCATTCTAGTGGATATTGAAAATCATCCAAGTCCATATCCAGCGTGGCTTTTGGCCCGTATGCGCGAGTTTGCAGACGATAGTGACATCAGTCGTTCAGTCTTGCAAGAGTATGGCCAAGTCTTGATGAATCACGATGCTGTGCTCAATCTGCAAAAAATCGGATAATCATTTCTGGAAAGCTATTTCTAGATTATAAGAAGAGCGAATCGTTTGATTCGTTTTTTCTTTTCTAGACTGAAATAGTGAATTACTATGATAGGAATTTTCACAAAATTCTGTTATAATGGCTATATTAGAAAATTTCGAGGAGACAAACATGACAGTTAAAATTGCTTTACTAGGATTTGGTACCGTTGCAAGTGGTGTGCCTTTCCTCCTAAAGGAAAATGGAGAAAAAATCAATCAATCAGCACATTCAGAGATTGAAGTTGCTAAGGTATTGGTCAAGGATGAAGATGAAAAGAATCGCTTGCTTGCAGCAGGGAATGACTTTAACTTTGTAACCAATGTGGATGACATTTTATCAGACCAAGACATTACGATCGTAGTGGAATTGATGGGGCGTATCGAACCAGCTAAAACCTTTATCACTCGTGCCTTGGAAGCTGGAAAACACGTTGTTACTGCTAACAAGGACCTTTTGGCTGTCAATGGTGCAGAATTGTTAGAAATCGCTAAAGCTAATAAGGTAGCACTTTACTATGAAGCAGCAGTAGCTGGTGGGATTCCAATTCTTCGTACCTTGGCAAATTCCTTGGCTTCTGATAAAATCACGCGCGTGCTTGGCGTGGTCAACGGAACTTCCAACTTCATGATGACCAAGATGGTGGAAGAAGGCTGGTCTTACGATGATGCTCTTGCCGAAGCGCAACGTCTAGGATTTGCAGAAAGTGACCCTACAAATGACGTAGATGGGATTGATGCAGCCTACAAGATGGTGATTTTGAGCCAATTTGCCTTTGGCATGAAGGTTGCATTTGACGATGTAGCCCACAAAGGAATCCGCAACATCACACCAGAAGACGTAGCTGTAGCTCAAGAACTTGGCTATGTAGTGAAATTGGTTGGTTCAATCGAGGAAACTCCTTCAGGAATTGCTGCAGAAGTAACTCCAACCTTCCTACCTAAAGCACACCCACTTGCCAGTGTGAATGGCGTAATGAACGCTGTCTTTGTAGAATCTATCGGTATTGGTGAGTCTATGTACTATGGACCAGGTGCTGGTCAAAAACCAACTGCGACAAGTGTTGTGGCGGATATTGTCCGTATCGTTCGTCGCTTGAATGATGGAACCATTGGTAAAGATTTCAACGAATACAGCCGTGACTTGGTCTTGGCAAATCCTGAGGATGTTAAAGCAAACTACTACTTCTCAATCTTGGCTCCAGACTCAAAAGGTCAGGTCTTGAAATTGGCTGAAATCTTCAATGCTCAAGATATTTCCTTCAAGCAAATCCTACAAGATGGAAAAGATGGTGACAAGGCGCGTGTTGTGATCATCACACACAAGATTAATAAAGCCCAGCTTGAAAATGTCTCAGATGAATTGAAGAAGGTTTCAGAATTCGACCTCTTGAATACCTTCAAGGTGCTAGGAGAATAAGATGAAGATTATTGTACCTGCAACCAGTGCCAATATCGGGCCAGGTTTTGACTCGGTCGGTGTAGCTGTAACCAAGTATCTTCAAATTGAGGTCTGCGAAGAACGAGATGAGTGGTTGATTGAACACCAAATTGGCAAATGGATTCCTCATGATGAGCGTAATCTCTTGCTCAAAATCGCTTTGCAAATTGTGCCAGACTTGCAACCAAGACGCTTGAAAATGACCAGTGATGTTCCATTGGCGCGTGGTTTGGGTTCTTCTAGCTCTGTTATTGTAGCTGGGATTGAACTAGCCAACCAATTAGGCAAGCTTAACTTATCTGACCATGAAAAGTTGCAATTGGCGACTAAGATTGAAGGGCATCCAGACAATGTGGCTCCAGCCATTTATGGTAATCTCGTTATTGCAAGTTCCGTTGAAGGGCAAGTCTCTGCTATTGTGGCTGACTTCCCAGAGTGTGATTTTCTAGCTTACATTCCTAACTATGAATTACGCACTCGAGATAGCCGTGGTGTCTTGCCTAAGAAATTATCCTACAAGGAAGCTGTCGCTGCCAGTTCTATCGCCAATGTAGCTGTTGCAGCTTTGTTGGCAGGAGACATGGTGACAGCTGGGAAAGCAATCGAGGGAGACCTCTTCCACGAGCGTTACCGTCAGGACTTGGTGAGAGAATTTGCGACGATTAAGCAAGTAGCCAAAGAGAATGGTGCCTATGCAACTTATCTCTCTGGTGCTGGGCCAACAGTTATGGTCTTGGCCTCTCATGACAAGATGCCAGCGATTAAGGCAGAATTGGAAAAGCAACCCTTCAAAGGAAAACTTCATGACTTGAAAGTTGATACCAAAGGTGTCCGTGTAGAATCAAAATAAAGAATAGAAGATAGGATGGGGAAACTTTCGACCAGAGGGCTTCCTATCCTTTTTTTGAAAAGAATTCGAGTTAAAAACTTGATAAAGGAGAAATAAAGATGGCAGAAATTTATCTAGCAGGTGGTTGTTTTTGGGGCCTAGAGGAGTATTTTTCACGAATTTCAGGCGTATTAACAACCAGTGTCGGCTACGCTAATGGACAAGTCGAAACGACCAATTACCAGTTGCTCAAGGAAACAGACCATGCAGAAACGGTTCAAGTGATTTACGATGAGAAGGTAGTTTCACTCAGAGAGATTTTACTTTATTATTTCCGTGTTATTGATCCATTATCAATCAATCAACAAGGGAATGACCGTGGACGTCAGTATCGGACTGGAATTTATTACCAAGATGAAGCTGATTTGCCAGCTATCTACACAGTGGTGCAGGAGCAGGAGCGCATGCTTGGGCGAAAGATTGCAGTAGAAGTGGAGAAACTGCGCCACTACATTCTGGCTGAAGATTACCATCAAGATTATCTCAAGAAAAATCCTTCGGGTTATTGTCATATCGATGTGACCGATGCTGAGCAGCCATTGATTGACGCATCTAACTATGAAAAACTTAGTCAAGAGGTGCTAAAGGAAAGCCTAACTGAAGAGTCTTACCGTGTTACACAAGAAGCTGCTACAGAGGCTCCCTTTACCAATGCCTATGACCAAACATTTGAAGAAGGGATTTATGTAGACATTACGACGGGTGAGCCACTCTTCTTTGCTAAGGATAAGTTTGCCTCAGGTTGTGGTTGGCCAAGTTTTAGCCGTCCGATTTCCAAGGAGTTGATTCATTATTACAAGGACTTGAGCCATGGAATGGAGCGAATCGAGGTTCGTTCTCGTTCAGGCAATGCTCACTTGGGTCATGTTTTCACAGATGGACCTCGGGAGTTAGGTGGCCTGCGTTACTGTATCAATTCTGCCTCCTTGCGCTTTGTGGCCAAGGATGAGATGGAAAAAGCAGGATATGGCTATCTACTGCCATACTTAAACAAATAAAATAGAGAGGGTGGGTGCTTCCCACTTTCTTCATTTCCAGAATACGAATAGAAGGGATTTATGAAACACCTATTATCTTACTTTAAACCCTACATCAAGGAATCCATTTTAGCCCCCTTGTTCAAGTTACTAGAAGCTGTGTTTGAGCTCTTGGTTCCCATGGTGATTGCTGGGATTGTTGACCAATCCTTGCCCCAGAGAAATCAAGGACATCTCTGGATGCAGATTGGTCTGCTCCTTATCTTTGCAGTGATTGGCGTTGTAGTGGCCTTGGTAGCTCAGTTTTACTCAGCCAAGGCAGCGGTAGGATTTGCCAAAGAACTGACAAACGACCTTTATCGTCATATTCTTTCCTTGCCCAAGGATAGCAGAGACCGTCTGACAACTTCTAGCTTGGTGACTCGCTTGACTTCGGACACCTATCAGATTCAGACTGGTATCAATCAATTCCTGCGTCTCTTTTTGCGAGCGCCTATTATCGTTTTTGGAGCCATTTTTATGGCCTATCGAATC
This sequence comes from Streptococcus mitis, assembly GCF_022137125.1. GTDB lineage: Bacteria > Bacillota > Bacilli > Lactobacillales > Streptococcaceae > Streptococcus > Streptococcus mitis_CE. The sequence continues at coordinate 262,480 of NZ_JAKNEQ010000001.1, forward strand.
TCAGCTGAACTGACTTTCTGGTTCTTGGTCATGGTTGTTATTTTGACCATTGTCATTGTAGGTCTTTCTCGACTGGTCAATCCTCTCTACAGCAGTCTCAGAAAGAAAACGGACCAACTGGTTCAGGAAACGCGCCAGCAATTACAAGGCATGCGGGTCATTCGTGCCTTTGGTCAAGAAAAACGAGAGTTACAGATTTTTCAAACCCTTAACCAAGTCTATGCTAGATTGCAAGAAAAGACGGGTTTCTGGTCTAGTTTATTAACCCCTCTGACTTATCTGATTGTCAATGGAACTCTCCTCGTCATCATCTGGCAGGGCTATATTTCAATTCAAGGAGGTTTGCTCAGTCAAGGTGCCCTAATTGCCCTCATCAACTACCTCTTGCAAATTTTGGTGGAATTGGTTAAGCTCGCCATGCTGATAAATTCTCTCAATCAGTCCTATATCTCTGCCAAGCGAATCGAGGAAGTTTTTGCTGAGGCTCCAGAAGATATTTATTTAGAATTAGAGAAAAAGCAAGTTACCAGCAATCAGATTTTACAAGTCCAAGAATTGACCTTTACCTATCCTGATGCGGCCCAGCCTTCTCTGAGAGACATTTCCTTTGATATGCAGCAAGGGCAAATCCTTGGTATCATCGGAGGGACGGGTTCTGGTAAATCAAGCTTGGTGCAAGTCTTACTTGGACTTTATCCAGCAGACAAGGGGAGCATTGACCTTTATCGAGATGGATCTAGTCCTAGTAATTTAGAGGAGTGGCGGTCTTGGATTGCCTATGTGCCCCAAAAAGTCGAACTCTTTAAAGGAACCATTCGTTCCAACTTGACTCTAGGTTTACATCAAGAAGTAAGAGACCAAGAACTCTGGCAGGCCTTGGAAATTGCGCAAGCAAAGGATTTTGTCAGTGAAAAGGAAGGACTCTTGGATGCCATAGTTGAGGCAGGAGGGCGAAATTTCTCGGGCGGTCAAAAACAAAGGCTGTCCATCGCACGAGCAGTTTTGCGCCAGACTCCGTTTCTCATCCTAGATGATGCGACCTCAGCACTGGACACTATTACTGAGTCTAAGCTCTTGAAAGCTATCCGAGAAAACCTGCCAAATACAAGTTTAATCTTGATTTCTCAACGGACTTCGACGCTTCAGATGGCAGACAAGATTCTCCTCTTGGAAAAAGGGGAGCTCCTAGCTATCGGCAAGCACGAGGACTTGATGAAATCCAGTCAAGTCTATCGAGAAATCAATGCATCCCAACATGGAAAGGAGGACTAGCATGAGACGACAAACTGCAAATCAAACATTCACACGTTTGGCCAAAGATTTAGCAAGTCATCCCTTCCTTCTTTTTCTAGCCTTTCTAGGAACTATTGCCCAGGTTGGTTTATCGATTTACCTACCAATCTTAATCGGACAGGTCATCGACCAAGTCCTAGTGACGGGCTCTTCACCAGTTTTTTGGCAGATTTTTCTCCAAATGATCTTGGTGGTCATAGGAAATACCCTTGTACAGTGGGTCAATCCTCTTCTCTATAATCGCCTAATCTTCTCTTATACCAGAGACTTGCGAGAGCGAATCATACATAAGCTTCATCGGTTACCGATTGCTTTTGTGGATCGTCAAGGAAGTGGAGAGATGGTCAGTCGTGTGACCACAGACATCGAGCAGTTAGCAGCTGGTTTGACCATGATATTTAACCAATTTTTTATTGGTGTCTTGATGATTTTAGTCAGCATTCTAGCCATGATTCAAATTCATCTCCTCATGACTCTTTTGGTCTTGCTGTTGACGCCACTGTCTATGGTAATTTCACGCTTTATTGCCAAGAGATCCTATCATCTCTTCCAGAAGCAAACAGAGACGAGGGGGATTCAGACACAATTAATTGAAGAATCGTTGAGCCAGCAGACCATTATCCAGTCCTTTAATGCTCAGGAAGAGTTTATCCAAAGGCTGCATGAGGCTAATAACAATTACGCAGGCTATTCTCAGTCAGCCATCTTTTATTCATCAACGGTTAATCCTTCAACTCGCTTTGTCAACGCGCTCATTTACGCTCTGCTTGCTGGAGTAGGAGCTTATCGTATCATGATGGGGTCAACCTTGACCATTGGGCGTTTAGTTACCTTTTTGAATTACGTCCAACAGTACACCAAGCCCTTTAACGATATTTCTTCAGTTCTAGCTGAGTTACAAAGTGCTTTAGCTTGTGCAGAGCGTGTCTATGCTGTCTTAGATAGCACTGAGCTGGCTGAAACTGGTAAGGAAGTCTTGACCAGTGACCAAGTTAAAGGAGCTATTTCCTTTAAACATGTCTCTTTTGGTTACCATCCTGAAAAGATTTTGATTAAGGATTTATCTATTGATATTCCAGCTGGTAGCAAGGTGGCTATTGTTGGTCCGACAGGTGCTGGAAAATCAACCCTTATCAATCTCCTCATGCGTTTTTATCCCATTAACTCGGGAGATATCTTGCTGGATGGGAAATCCATTTATGACTATAGTCGTGCCTCTTTACGTCAGCAGTTTGGCATGGTGCTCCAAGAAACCTGGCTCAAGCAAGGGACCATTCATGACAATATTGCCTTTGGAAATCCTGATGCCAGTCGGGAGCAAGTGATTGCTGCTGCCAAAGCAGCCAATGCAGACTTTTTCATCCAACAGTTGCCGCAGGGTTACGATACCAAGTTGGAAAATGCTGGAGAATCTCTCTCTGTCGGTCAGGCTCAGCTCTTGACCATAGCCCGAGTTTTTCTAGCTATTCCCAAGATTCTTATCTTAGACGAGGCGACGTCCTCCATTGATACGCGGACAGAAGTGCTGGTACAGGATGCCTTTGCCAAACTCATGAAGGGGCGTACAAGCTTTATCATTGCTCACCGTTTGTCAACTATTCAGGATGCAGATTTGATTCTTGTCTTGGTGGATGGCGATATTGTGGAGCATGGCAATCATCAGGATCTCATGACTAGAAAGGGCAAGTATTACCAAATGCAGCAAGCTGCAGCTTTTAGCTCAGAATAAGCCTTCCTATTTTAAAATCTTATGAACGAAAAAAGTTGCCTTCGGGTGACTTTTTTGTTACAATATCTAGAAAAATTATTCACTGTAAATTGTCTTATAGAAAAGGAGCCTAGAATGAAAGTCTTTCAGCATGTAAATATCGTGACTTGTGACAAAGATTTCCATGTTTATCTAGATGGAATCTTAGCCGTTAAGGATTCTCAAATCGTCTATGTTGGTCAAGAGCAGTCAGAGATTATAGAGCAAGCTGAGCAGATTATAGACTATCAGGGAGCCTGGATTATGCCTGGTTTGGTCAATTGTCACACCCATTCTGCTATGACCGGATTGAGAGGAATCCGAGATGACAGTAATCTCCATGAATGGCTCAATGACTATATCTGGCCAGCAGAAGCTGAGTTTACTCCTGACATGACTACCAAGGCTGTTAAAGAAGCTCTGACAGAGATGCTACAGTCAGGAACAACAACCTTTAATGATATGTATAATCCCAATGGGGTGGATATTGAGCGAGTTTATCAGGCAGTCAAGGATTCCAAGATGCGTTGTTATTTCTCACCTACCCTCTTTTCTTCTGAGGCGGAGACAACTGATGAAACTATAAGCAGAACTCGAGCAATCATTGAGGAAATTATTGGATATAAAAATCCAAATTTCAAGGTGATGGTAGCCCCACATTCTCCCTATAGCTGTAGTAGAGACTTGCTGGCAGAAAGCTTAGATATGGCAAAAGAACTGAATATTCCAATCCATATCCATGTGGCGGAGACCAAGGAGGAATCTGGCATTATCCTGAAACGCTACGGAAAACGCCCCCTTACTTTTCTAGAAGAACTGGGTTACTTAGATCATCCGTCCGTCTTTGCTCACGGGGTCGAATTAAACGAGAGAGAAATTGAATGCTTGGCAACTTCTCAAGTGTCTATTGCCCACAATCCTATCAGTAACCTCAAACTGGCATCAGGAATCGCTCCAATCATCCAACTTCAAAAAGCAGGAGTTACAGTTGGAATTGCGACGGACTCGGTTGCTTCCAATAACAATCTGGATATGTTTGAGGAAGGAAGGACTGCAGCCCTTCTTCAGAAGATGAAAAGTGGAGATGCCAGCCAATTTCCTATCGAAACAGCTCTCAAGGCTCTGACAATCGAAGGAGCTAAGGTCCTAGGGATGGAAAATCAGATAGGAAGTCTGGAAGTTGGTAAAGAGGCAGATTTTCTCGTTATTCAACCACAAGGGAAAATTCATCTCCAACCTCAGGCAAATATGCTCTCTCATCTTGTCTATGCAGTCAAATCCAGTGATGTTGATGATGTTTATATTGCTGGAGAACAGGTTGTTAAGCAAGGTCAAGTCCTGACAGTAGAACTTTAGAAGAAAAATCACGAAAAAATTTTAAAAAAAGTTTGCAAAAATCTTGCATTCTTTTTTTGACTATGCTATACTTATATACGGTTTGAAAAAACTGCCTAAGACAGTAGGGGAGCTCGACTCATAAGTATCCTACCGAGGACAAAACGTATCATGTAAAAAGAAGCGTATTGTACTTTCGTGTCTAGGTTTGGGCGCGTTTTTCTTTTGGAAAAATTCCCCAAGCAAAATAATTACGGAGGTGGACACACTAATGAGTGAAGCAATTATTGCTAAAAAAGCGGAACTAGTTGACGTAGTAGCTGAAAAAATGAAAGCTGCTGCATCTATCGTCGTTGTTGACGCTCGTGGTTTGACAGTTGAGCAAGATACAGTTCTTCGTCGTGAGCTTCGTGGAAGCGAAGTTGAGTATAAAGTTATTAAAAACTCAATCTTGCGTCGTGCAGCTGAAAAAGCTGGTCTTGAAGAACTTGCATCAGTATTTGTTGGACCATCTGCAGTAGCATTTTCTAACGAAGATGTTATCGCACCAGCGAAAATCTTGAACGATTTTGCTAAAGACGCTGAAGCACTTGAAATCAAAGGTGGTGCAATCGAAGGCGCTGTCGCATCTAAAGAAGAGATTCTTGCTCTTGCAACTCTTCCAAACCGCGAAGGACTTCTTTCTATGCTCCTTTCTGTACTTCAAGCGCCAGTGCGCAACGTTGCTCTTGCAGTCAAAGCGGTTGCAGACAACAAAGAAGACGCAGCTTAATCTTAAGCTACGCAGCGTAGCCTAGCTACAAAAAAATATTATAAATTTAAAAACTTATTTGGAGGAAATAACAATGGCATTGAACATTGAAAACATTATTGCTGAAATTAAAGAAGCTTCAATCCTTGAATTGAACGACCTTGTAAAAGCTATCGAAGAAGAATTTGGTGTAACTGCAGCTGCTCCTGTAGCTGTTGCTGCAGCTGGTGCTGCTGACGCTGGTGCTGCTAAAGATTCATTCGACGTTGAATTGACATCTGCAGGCGACAAAAAAGTTGGCGTTATCAAAGTTGTACGTGAAATCACAGGTCTTGGTCTTAAAGAAGCTAAAGAACTTGTTGACGGTGCACCAGGTGTCATCAAAGAAGGTGTTGCAGCTGCAGAAGCTGAAGAACTTAAAGCTAAATTGGAAGAAGCTGGAGCTTCAGTTACTCTTAAATAATAGAGCGACTACATTAGTAGCTTAAAAATATGATTAAACCGCTATTCGTAAGAGTAGCGGTTTTCTTTTTATATAGTTGTTCAGGAAAGCAATAATTTTTGTATAATTGGTTTACTACTCTAAATTAATGTAGTACAAGAGTTTGTTAATTAAACTATACCTTATGGTTTTGACTAGTGTGATATAATTATGTTGAAATACTTATCTGGAAAGGTTTTTATAATGAGTTTAAGAAATAAAATTGAGCAACATATTAAAGAGCTAGAGGGAGGGAAGTTTCAAAAACTAGGTGACGCGTACCTAAGTAGAAAATACAATTTTAATATTGTTTCATTAGGCTCACAGGAAGGAACAGATAAAACAACTAAAGGGATCCCAGATTCTTACGCTGACGAAGATGGTAAATATGTTTATATTATGTATGGCACCCATAAGTCTGTAATATCTAAATTAGAAGGAGACATTCAGTCAGTTAAGAAAAAAATTTTAGAGGAAAATATTGCTGAAGATAAAGTTGGGAGGCTTATTTGTTGTCATACTTCTTCAAATATAACAATTAAACAAAAAGAAGATCTAGAAAAAATGGCTGAACCTTATCAGCTAAAATTGATTGGAATTAATGAAATTGCTAATGATCTTACAAAGATAGATTTTCAATATTTAGCAAAGGAGTATCTATCAATCAGTGAATCTACAGAGCAAGTTTGGTCTATCAATGACTTCATAAGAATTCATGATGAGAGTAAAACTAATGCACCTATATCAAATGACTATATTGGAGATGTAAGTGAAATTATAAATACCATTAAATCAAGTGAAAAACGAATCTTCTTAATATCTGCTAAGCCTGGAACAGGGAAAACTAGATTTGCAATTGAAATTTGCTCTTTGCTTGACCGAAATAAATATAACATTATTTGTGTCAAGAGCAATAATCAGGATATTTACCAAGATGTAAAACGCAATCTAAATTTACACAAAGAAAATATTGTTTTTATTGATGATGTTAATACTACACAAAATTATATTTCTACACTTGGGCTACTGAACACGACTAGTAATATTCGGTTTATTCTTACGGTACGTGATTATGCTAAAAAAGATGTAATCAATAATGTTAAAGTTTATGGGTACAATAATATTGAGCCAGAACTTATAAAAGATGATAATTTTAAGGAATTACTCAATCAATTCTCTCGAAACGATTTCACCAATAAAGAAATTGAACATATAAAAACGATATCTAAAAGCAATCCGCGTATTGCAGTCATTGCAGCGAAGTTATCTAGCTCTCGGAATTTGACTAATTTTAATGACGAGACTGATATTTTAAAAGATTACTATGAAGAAATTTTAAATAAAAATAACATTATTTATGCAGAACAAAAGACTTTATTTATTTTATCTTACTTAAAAAAGATTAGGCTGGAAAGTTTAGAAGAGAACCAGGAATTCAAAAAATTACTAAAAATAACTGATATAACAAATACTGACTTTAAGAGTGCAGTGGAGAAGCTTCACGAGAGAGAGTTGTGTAATATTTATAACGACAAAATTGTAAAGATAGCAGATCAATCATTAGATGATTATATAGTTATCAAGTTTTTAATTAACAAGAAAATATCAATTTTAGAAATTTTACATGAGTTATATCCAGTAAACGATCAAAGAGTTGTTCAAATACTAAATCAATGTTCCAATTTTATTAGGAAAGAGAGTGATGTAGAAAGCGTTTCTGATGCAGTTAAATCATATTATTACAATGAAAGTAATTTTGAAAGTTATGAACTTAAAGAAAAGTTTTTAATACAATTTGGAGTATTACTTCCTTTAGAAGCAATTTCACACGTTAAAAATAAAATTGATAATATAGAGTCTCAGGCTTATACAAAGACTAATTTTATTAATCAGAAGGATAAAAAGGAATCTATTGAGGATTCAGTTTTAAATATTGTATTTGTAACTACACGGACAAAATATTGTAGTCAAATTCTCCAATTATTGTTAAAGTACTTTGATAAAAATCCTAATAAAATTTCTGAGGTTTATAGTATTCTTGAAGCAAACTACGGGTTGGTTACAGAAAGAGAATATATTGATTATACCTTGGCTGAAAATACCATTTCTGAACTTGCTAATCTTGATTTGACAAAAAGTTATAACCAAGAATTAATCGTGACAATTTTGAAGCAGTATCTTAAAATTGAAATCGAAAGAACAGAAGCTCATGAAGAGACATTTACTTTTGGGCGCTATAAAGTCCCGGATAGTGAAAAATTAAAACAGTATCATAGAAGTATACTAAAACTTTTAGCGAATTTGTATAATATAGGGAGTTGTGAAACTAGATTTTATATTGAGAAAATGCTATATGATTACAGAAGAAAAATTTTGACCTATTCAGAAAGTCATCGTAATACTATCCTTGGAGATTTGAGAAATATTAGGAAATTATTTTTTAATGACATTAAAAACTTATCTATGATTGGAGAAAAAATAGTTTATGCTTTGCATAAAGCTGAAGTGAAAGAAAACTTACCGATTGTTTTTGATGATTATATAATTTCTGACAGACAAAAAATATATAATAATTTAACAAATCCTAACCATGCTTGGTTTTATGATGCTGCTGAAATTAAACTACAACAAATTGCAAATAGCTATTCAAATGTTTGGCTTAAAATTTTTAATTTTGCAAATCAATTCAAACATAGCTTATTTATGAATGACAATAACATTGAGCTAGTACTATTCAATATGTTTTTACTATCAAAAAATGATAAAAAGATTAAATTTCTAAATTATATGTTTAAATCAAACTATCATTTTGTAAATAGGAATCCGATTAGTTTTTTAGAAAATATTGAGGAAAGTTCAATGCAGTCTGTTATTGCTTCCTCTCCAGAATCAGAAAAATATGAATGGCAACTTGCTTATTTAACACAACTTGAAAACGTTAAAAATGAAGATATACAAACATTAAAGAGTATTCTAGAAGCTAATTCTTTACCATGTTATTTTACAATTTTAAATTTTGAGAGATTGATTTTGAAAGATCCTAGTTTAAAAGAGTTGTTAATACAAAAAGCTGGGAATACAAATTTTGTTATTTCTGATTTTATAAGAGAAGAAGAGGTGCCAAAATTAATAAATCTAATTGGAGTAAAAGAGTTGAAGTTTTGGTATTTAATAAATTTAGAAAATTGTCAGAATCACAGCTATAATCTTTTTCAAAAATTAGGTGAAAAAGATGTTAATTTTTCGGTAGAAGTCTTGAAGAAAATTGATGAATTGAGAATAGGTCATTCTAATTCAGAATACATGGTATTACATTCTATAAATGAATTTAGAGATAAGAAAGAAATTTATAAAAAGTTTATCCGTTTTGCAATAAATAGGCCGTATTACTACTACAACAATATGATTGATGATATTATAAAAAATGACAGTCAGATCATATTAGAAATACTGGAGGAAACAAATAATGAGCAATCTGCAATTAGATTGGTCAATCTAGGTGTAGAATTTTTAGAAAACAACAATCAAAAACTAATACTATTTAATCTTCTCAGAGCTAAAGGATTTGGTAAGAATTCATTCCAAGAAATACATTTTACTCCCTATTCACATTTTTATACTGGTAGTCATGTTCCAGTGTTGGAATTAGAAAAAGAACTCCTAGAAAGAATTAAAAAGATATTTGAAACTGATATAGACTACATTAACTTGCTACTGTACTTGAATAAACTAATTGATTGCAAGCGAAAAGCTATTGAAAGAGAATTGGAAAAAGAGTTTTAAATTTTAATTTATATTTCTTACTTTTTAAGGTGCCAGATATAATAAATAAAATCTACTGTTTTATAACAAAATATTAGGTTTGAGTTATGAATTGTGGGAAATGATAATCTATAGTAGAGTAGTTTTATTGTCTTTTCAAAAATAGACAATAAATATATTAAAAACATTAGCCTATATAAAGAAAAAGGTAGAATTCTATATTTTTGCATAAAGGATATTAGAATCTTAAATTTTAGGAATTGAAAAAACTGGCTACCCGTCTGGGTAGTCAGTTTCCGTAATTTGTTTTTTTATACCACGCCTTGTGCAATCATAGCATTTGCTACATTTTCAAAGGCCGCAATGTTAGCTCCTGCAAGGTAGTCTTTATCAAGACCGTATGTTTCTGAAGTTGTTTTAGCTGTGTTGAAGATGTTTGTCATGATGTCTTTGAGACGTCCATCAACTTCTTCACGAGTCCATGAGAGGCGAAGGCTATTTTGGCTCATTTCAAGGGCTGAAACGGCTACACCACCAGCGTTGGCAGCTTTGGCAGGTCCGTAGAAGATACCATTTTCTTTGTAAACTTTGATGGCATCAAGGTCACTTGGCATGTTGGCACCTTCAGATACACAGATAACTCCTTGAGCAACCAAACGTTGAGCTGCTTCACCGTTGATTTCGTTTTGAGTAGCACATGGAAGCGCAATGTCATAGTTTCCAGCGTAAGTCCATACAGAACCTTCGTGGTAGCTTGCAGTTGCTTTTTCAGCGGCATACTCAGTCAAACGAGCACGACGTTTTTCTTTAACATCTACTAAAAGATCGAAGTCAATACCATTTTCATCGATGACATAACCATTTGAGTCAGAGACAGAGATAACAGTTGCACCAAGTTCAGTTGCTTTTTGAAGAGCGTATTGAGCTACGTTACCAGAACCTGAGATAACAACTTTCTTACCAGCAAAGCTGTTGCCGTTAGCTTTAAGCATTTCTTCAGTGTAGTAAACCAAACCGTAACCAGTTGCTTCTGGACGAATCAAGCTACCACCAAATCCAAGAGGTTTACCAGTCAAGACACCAGCATCAAATTGGTTAAGGCGTTTGTATTGACCGTAAAGGTAACCAATTTCACGTCCACCAACACCGATATCACCAGCAGGTACGTCAAGTGATGGTCCGATGTGTTTTTGCAATTCAGTCATGAAGCTTTGGCAGAAGCGCATCACTTCAGCATCTGTTTTACCTTTAGGATCGAAGTCTGATCCACCTTTACCTCCACCGATTGGAAGTCCAGTCAAGACGTTTTTGAAGATTTGTTCAAATCCGAGGAATTTCAAAATCCCTTGGTTAACAGTTGGATGGAAACGAAGTCCGCCTTTGTATGGTCCAACAGCTGAGTTGAATTGAACACGGTAACCACGGTTTACTTGAATTTTTCCATCACGGTCAACCCAAGGAACACGGAAAGAAATCACGCGCTCTGGCTCAGTAATACGTGCCAAGATATTTTCTTCGATATACTCAGGGTGTTTTTCAAATACAGGTTCCAAAGTGTTGAAAAATTCTTCAACAGCTTGGAGGAATTCAGCCTCGTGCCCGTTACGAGCTTTTACAGTTTCAAACACGCTTTGGATATAATCTTTAGCAGATGTCATATCGTTCTCCTTAAATTCTAATTTAATTATGTGTCATTATAGCAGAATTTTTTTTAACTGTAAAGAGAAAAACAAAAATTTTCTAAAAATTCTATCAATTTAGTTCCAGATTTTTCTTTATTCATAAAATACGAACCTTTTTCTTTGAAATATCTTTCTCAAAGAGAAAATGTGAAAATATGGTATAATATTAGCAATAAAAGGAATCTGGAGGATCAGAATCATGGTATCAACGAAAACACAAATTGCTGGTTTTGAGTTTGAAAATTGTTTGATGAATGCAGCAGGTGTGGCTTGCATGACGATAGAGGAGCTGGAAGGAGTTAAAAACTCAGTGGCAGGAACCTTTGTCACTAAGACAGCGACCTTGGACTTTCGTCAGGGAAATCCTGAGCCACGCTACCAAGATGTTCCACTTGGTTCCATCAACTCTATGGGCTTGCCAAATAATGGCTTAGACTATTATTTGGACTATCTTTTGGATTTGCAGGAAAAAGAGCCAAACCGAACTTTCTTCCTTTCCCTAGTTGGAATGTCTCCAGAGGAAACTCATACTATTTTGAAAAAAGTCCAAGGGAGTGACTTTCGTGGTCTGACTGAGCTAAACCTTTCTTGTCCAAATGTTCCAGGTAAACCTCAGATTGCCTATGATTTTGAGACAACAGACCGGATTTTGTCAGAGGTATTTGCCTACTTTACCAAACCTCTTGGAATTAAGCTCCCACCTTATTTTGATATTGTTCACTTTGACCAAGCGGCAGCTATTTTCAATAAATATCCGCTCAAGTTTGTCAACTGCGTTAACTCTATCGGTAATGGCCTTTATATAGAAGATGAGTCTGTCGTTATTCGACCAAAGAATGGTTTCGGTGGGATTGGTGGAGAATACATCAAACCGACTGCTCTTGCCAATGTTCATGCCTTCTACCAACGTCTCAATCCTCAAATCCAAATCATCGGAACAGGTGGCGTTCTGACTGGTCGTGATGCCTTTGAACATATCCTCTGTGGTGCTAGTATGGTACAGGTGGGAACCACCCTTCACAAAGAAGGTGTTGGTGCCTTCGAACGCGTTACCAATGAACTGAAAGCAATCATGGAGGAAAAAGGGTACGAGAGCCTAGAAGATTTCCGTGGGAAATTGCGCTACATTGACTAAATTAAATCGAAAAATCAGAAGAAAGGAGAGAAGATGCTAGCTATTGAAGAAAGCCAGAAGTTGACTTTATCAAATTTACCTAACCTGAGCCTGTTTACAGGGACAGATCAGGGCCAGTTTGAAGTGATGAAGAGTCAAGTGTTGAAACAGATTGGGTATGATTCTGCCGACCTCAATTTTGCCTACTTTGATATGAAAGAAGTAGCTTATAAAGACTTAGAGTTGGAGTTGGTCAGTCTCCCTTTCTTTGCGGATGAGAAAATCGTGATATTAGACCATTTTGTCGATATCACAACAGCCAAGAAACGCTTTTTAACAGATGATGAGCTCAAGTCGTTTGAGGAATACCTTGATAACCCTTCGCCAACAACCAAGTTGTTGATCTTTGCGGAAGGAAAACTGGATAGCAAGAGACGGTTGGTCAAATTACTTAAGCGTGATGCCAAGGTTTTTGATGCAGTAGAAGCCAAAGAACAAGAATTGCGCCAGTATTTCCAAAAGTGGAGTCAGAAACAAGGCCTGCAGTTTGTGGGGCAATCCTTTGAAAATCTACTTATCAAATCTGGTTTTCAATTTAGCGAAATCCAGAAAAATCTCCTCTTTTTACAGTCCTATAAGGAAGACTCTGTTATCGAGGAAGAGGATATTGTTAACGCAATTCCCAAGACCTTGCAGGACAATATTTTTGATTTAACTCAGTTTATTCTGACTAAAAAGATGGACCAGGCGCGCGATTTGGTTAGAGATTTGACCTTGCAAGGTGAAGATGAAATCAAGTTGATTGCAGTCATGCTAGGACAATTTCGGACTTTTACTCAGGTGAAAATTTTGTCGGAGTCTGGGCAAACAGAATCGCAGATTGCAAGTAGTCTAGGAAGTTTTCTCGGACGCAATCCTAATCCCTATCAAATCAAGTTTGCGCTGAGGGATTCACGAGGACTTTCCTTGAGCTTTTTGAAGCAAGCTATTTCTTATTTGATTGAGACAGACTATCAGATTAAGACAGGTCTTTATGAAAAGAGTTTCCTTTTTGAAAAGGCACTCTTGCAGATTGCTAGTCAGGTAAATTAATCCTATCTGAAAAATTTTTTTAACCCGCGTCAGGATTATCTTGTCGTGGGTTTCTTGCTGATTTGCTTATTTTATACTCAATGAAAATCAAAGAGCAAACTAGGAAACTAGCCGCAGGTTGCTCAAAGCACTGCTTTGAGGTTGTAAATAAGACTGACGAAGTCAGCTCAAAACATGTTTTTGAGGTTGCGGATGAAACTGACGAAGTCAGTAACTATACCTACGGCAAGGCGACGTTGACGAGGTTTAAATTTGATTTTCGAAGAGTTTTATTAGAAAGTATTTCAGTGATTTCTTCATCTATAAGCAAAAAACTTGAAAAAAGTGAATGTTTGCGTTATCATTTTCATATAGAAAGAAAAAGAGGTATTACAGATGGCTATTATCTTACCAGATCTTCCATATGCATACGACGCTTTGGAACCATACATCGATGCGGAAACAATGCACTTGCACCATGACAAACACCATCAAACTTATGTCAACAATGCTAATGCAGCTCTAGAAAAACACCCTGAAATCGGTGAAGACCTTGAAGCTTTGCTTGCTGATGTAGAATCAATCCCAGCTGATATCCGTCAAGCGCTTATCAACAATGGTGGTGGACACTTGAACCACGCTCTTTTCTGGGAATTGATGACTCCTGAAAAAACAGCTCCATCAGCAGAACTTGCAGCAGCAATCGATGCAACATTTGGTTCATTCGAAGAATTCCAAGCAGCCTTCACTGCAGCAGCAACAACTCGTTTCGGTTCAGGATGGGCATGGTTGGTTGTCAACAAAGAAGGGAAACTTGAAGTGACTTCAACAGCAAACCAAGACACACCAATCTCAGAAGGTAAAAAACCAATCTTGGGCTTGGACGTTTGGGAACATGCTTACTATGTGAAATACCGCAACGTGCGTCCTGACTACATCAAAGCTTTCTTCTCAGTGATCAACTGGAATAAAGTAGATGAATTGTACGCAGCTGCTAAATAATGATAGTTGGAGGGAAGAATTGTTCTTCTCTTTTTAAGGTTATATTATTTTGGTCTGACAAAATCGTCAGACTTTTTTCATTTTTATGAGAAACGTGCTAACTGCTAGAAATTATGGTAGAATAAAGTATTAAGTAATCGTGGAAAAAGGATATCTATGCGAAAAGAAATTGCACCTGAATTATACAACTATAACAAGTTTCCTGGTCCTGAGTTCCATTTACACGGGGACAAGGTTGAAACGGAAGGGATAGCTTTTTCCTTGGTGGAAAATATCAAGGATGCCTTTGATGTGACGGCTTTTAATCAGCGCTTTTCAGAAGTCTTAACCAAGTTTGATTATATAGTGGGAGACTGGAGCAACGAACAGCTTCGCCTACGAGGTTTTTACAAGGATGACCGAACAGAAGAAAAACTTGAAAAAATCAGTCGTTTACAAGACTACCTTTTAGAGTATTGTAGTTATGGTTGTGCCTATTTTGTCCTAGAAAATGAAGCCCCTAAGCGAGCATCATTTGACAAGAAAATGCGTAAGAAGGAAGAAGAACAGCCTTCTAGAAAAGGAAAGAAACCGACTCAAACAAAACGAAAACCGAATGCAGATAAGAAAAATAGACGTCGTCAGAAAGACCAGCATTCTCAGAAAGAGGACAAGGGACAACGTCATTTTGTCATTCGTCAGAAGTGAGTAGAGAATAAGGAGAAGAAATGAAACCGTCAATTTATAGTTTAACACGCCAAACCATGCAGGAATGGGTTTTGGAGCAGGGAGAAAAGAAATTCCGTGCAGATCAAATCTGGGAATGGCTCTACCGTAAACGTGTCCAATCATTTGAAGAGATGACCAACCTTTCCAAGGATTTGATTGCTAAGCTTAATGACCAGTTTGTGGTCAATCCCTTGAAACAACGTATCGTTCAAGAGTCTGCTGATGGGACAGTTAAATATCTTTTTGAATTGCCAGATGGAATGCTGATTGAGACAGTACTCATGCGTCAACACTACGGTTTATCTGTCTGTGTGACCACTCAGGTCGGCTGTAATATCGGTTGTACCTTCTGTGCCTCTGGTTTGGTTAAGAAACAACGTGACCTCAATAACGGTGAAATCGTAGCGCAAATCATGCTGGTTCAGAAATACTTTGATGAGCGTGGTCAGGATGAACGCGTCAGCCATATCGTTGTCATGGGAATCGGTGAACCCTTTGATAACTACAACAATGTCTTGAATTTCGTTCGTACCATAAATGATGACAAGGGAATGGCTATCGGTGCTCGTCACATTACGGTTTCAACCTCAGGTTTGGCCCATAAAATTCGTGATTTTGCTAATGAAGGAGTTCAGGTCAATCTTGCCGTTTCTCTTCACGCACCCAACAATGAGTTGCGTTCAAGCATCATGAAGATTAACCGTGCCTTTCCAATTGAAAAACTCTTTGCTGCTATTGAGTATTATATCGAAACAACAAACCGTCGTGTAACTTTTGAATATATCATGCTCAATGAAGTTAATGATGGTGTAGAACAAGCCTTGGAATTGGCTGAATTGCTCAAGAACATCAAGAAATTGTCTTATGTAAACTTGATTCCTTATAACCCAGTTAGTGAACATGACCAATATAGCCGTAGTCCCAAAGAGCGCGTCCTTGCCTTTTATGATACGCTTAAGAAAAAAGGGGTTAACTGTGTTGTTCGTCAAGAGCATGGTACTGATATTGATGCAGCTTGTGGACAATTGCGTTCCAATACAATGAAACGTGATCGCCAGAAAGCAGTCGCAGCAGTCAATCCTTAATGATGAAGAAGACTTATAATCATATTTTGGTCTGGGGAGTCATTCTCTATAGCATTTGTATCGTCTATTTTTGCTTTACTCCTCAAGAACATTCTCCCGTGGGGGTGGAAACTCCAGGTATTCAGCATCTTGGACGCCTGGTTTTTCTTTTGACTCCTTTCAATTCTCTCTGGAAACTGGGTGAGGTGAGTGACATAGGACAATTATGTTGGCTTTTTCTACAAAATATCCTCAATGTCTTCTTACTTTTTCCTCTGATTTTCCAACTCCTTTATCTCCTTCCAAATTTGCGTAAGACAAGAAAAGTGATCTTTTTCAGTTTTCTTATAAGCCTAGGAATTGAGTGTACGCAGTTAGTCTTAGATTTTTTCTTTGATTTTAATCGCGTCTTTGAGATTGATGATTTGTGGACCAATACCTTGGGTGGCTATCTGTCTTGGCTTCTCTATAAACAATTACATAAAAACAAGATAAGGAATTAAAATGAGTATTTTAGAAGTTAAAAATCTGAGTCATGGTTTTGGTGACCGTGCAATTTTTGAAGATGTGTCCTTCCGCCTCCTTAAGGGAGAACATATCGGTCTGGTCGGTGCCAATGGTGAAGGAAAATCAACCTTTATGAGCATTGTGACTGGTAAAATGCTGCCAGATGAAGGAAAGGTTGAGTGGTCCAAATATGTGACTGCGGGTTACTTGGATCAACACTCAGTCCTTGCTGAAGGGCAGTCGGTACGCGATGTTCTCCGTACAGCCTTTGATGAGCTTTTCAAAGCGGAAGCCCGGATCAATGACCTTTATATGGAAATGGCTGAAGATGGAGCGGATGTTGATGCTCTCATGGAAGAAGTGGGAGAACTTCAAGACCGTCTGGAGAGTCGTGATTTCTATACCTTGGATGCTAAGATTGATGAAGTAGCGCGCGCCCTTGGTGTCATGGACTTTGGCATGGATACGGATGTAACTTCTTTGTCAGGTGGGCAAAGAACCAAGGTGCTTTTGGCTAAACTCCTCCTTGAAAAGCCCGATATCTTGCTTTTGGACGAGCCGACCAACTACTTGGATGCTGAGCATATTGACTGGCTCAAGCGCTATCTCCAAAACTATGAGAATGCCTTTGTCCTTATTTCGCATGATATTCCATTCTTGAACGACGTGATTAATATTGTCTACCATGTGGAGAATCAACAGCTGACGCGTTATTCTGGTGATTACTACCAGTTCCAAGAAGTCTATGCTATGAAGAAATCTCAGCTAGAGGCAGCCTACGAACGTCAGCAGAAAGAGATTGCGGACCTCAAGGACTTCGTCGCTCGAAACAAAGCGCGTGTTGCAACACGAAATATGGCCATGTCTCGTCAGAAGAAATTGGATAAGATGGATATTATCGAACTGCAAAGTGAGAAACCAAAACCATCCTTTGATTTCAAACCGGCTCGTACACCAGGGCGCTTTATTTTCCAAGCCAAGGATTTGCAAATTGGTTATGATCGTCCTCTGACCAAGCCTTTAAATCTTACCTTTGAGCGCAATCAAAAGGTTGCCATTATCGGTGCTAATGGTATCGGGAAAACAACTCTCTTGAAGAGTCTCTTGGGGATTATTCCGCCAATTGCTGGGGAAGTTGAACGAGGTGATTACCTAGAACTTGGTTACTTTGAACAGGAAGTAGAAGGTGGCAATCGTCAAACACCACTTGAAGCTGTCTGGAATGCCTTTCCTGCACTTAACCAAGCTGAAGTCCGTGCAGCCCTTGCCCGCTGTGGTCTGACAACCAAGCATATCGAAAGCCAAATTCAGGTCTTGTCAGGTGGGGAACAAGCCAAGGTTCGTTTCTGTCTCTTGATGAATCGTGAAAACAACGTTTTAGTTCTGGACGAGCCTACAAACCACTTGGATGTGGACGCCAAGGACGAACTTAAACGTGCTCTCAAAGAATACAAGGGATCGATTCTTATGGTCTGTCACGAACCTGACTTCTATGAAGGCTGGATGGACCAAATCTGGGATTTTAACAAGCTAACTTAAAATGAGTATAAAAGAAATACAGTACCGTATGTGGGTACTGTATTTTTTAGATCTTTAAGATTTAAAATTGTAGTCTTTCACTACTTCGATACTATCGATTGTAATAGCAGTAGTTGGTTTGTCTTTCTCATCTTTTTCGGCTTTAGCAATCTTATCTACAACATCCATACCGTCAATGACTTGGCCAAAGACTGGGTGTTTGCCATCTAGACTAGGATTTCCACCTTCTTTGTAGGCTTCGATGATTTTCTTTGGATACTTGCTTGTAGGGAGTTTAGTAGAGGTATCTGTAGAGTTTTGGTTGATGAAGAATTGGCTGCCATTGGTGTTTGGTTGGCCAGTATTTGCCATCGCAAGAGCCCCACGGATGTTATAGAGATAAGGAGTGATTTCGTTCTTGAAACCAGTTCCCTTGTCTTTTGCCTTATCCTTATCATGCCAGATAGACTGACCACCTGTACCGTCCCCTTTTGGATCTCCAGTTTGAACCATGAAGCCATCGATGACACGGTGGAAGGTAATGCCGTTATAGTAGCCTTCTTTGGCATGAGTGAGGAAGTTCTCAACTGCTAGAGGAGCCAGTTTAGGGAAGAGCTTAATGCGGATATCGCCTTGACTTGTGTGGAGAATCACTTCGGCTTCATCTTCAGCAACTTCCTTAGAAAGTTGAGGGAAGTTGGCATTTTCGTTTGTTAAAGCATCGTTTAAGTCCTTGGCAGATTGGGCAGCAGATTTAGAACTTTCTTCAGCAGCAAGGCTGGAATCCACATAATCATCACCACGCAAACTACGTTGGATGCTGCTACATCCAGCTAGGGCTACAGTGGATAGTAAAAGAAGGGTTGCTAGTTTTTTCATTCTGTTCCTCTCAAAAATTCATTTCTACTATTGTACCCTAAAAGGAAGTGGATTTCAAATGTTAGTGACAAGACAGTTTAAGAGGAAGCCAACCATAAAATCGCTTGATTAGGGGTATCAATACCATAAGTGTACTCGAAGTATTTAGGAAACCAGATCTTAAGAAAGCTCGTAAGGCATCACAATTAGTAAACGTTAATTCGAAAGAATTACTATATTTTAAAAGAGCACATTTTCAAAGGATTTTTTCTTTTGGACTCAATTACTAATTAATCAATGAACTTAATACTAGGTCTCGAAAAGAATTATGCTTCCTCTTGCTGTCTGAGTTCAAAGAGGTCTTCTACTTTCAGATTAAAAACTTGAGCAATTTTAAGAGCCATTTCTAGCGAAGGGTTGTAACGATTATTTTCCAAGTGCAGAATTGTCTCGCGTCGCATGCCGATGCGGTCGGCTAACTCCTGCTGGGTCATGCCTGTGGACTCACGAACAGATTTGAGATTAGTAATAATCTTGCTTTCTTTGGCCATGCTTATCCCCTACGTTCCAAGATAATATAGACAACCGCAAAGATGCAAATCAAGGCAGCTATGCTAATAAATATCTGGCCTATGTAAAGAGTGAGAGGCCCCATATACCCAATGATAACTGCTAGGATCATCAGTGCGCCTAGTATAAAAACAAACATCAAGCTAGCTGCCTTGGCTAAATTAGCATAAAAGCGTTCGTCCGGAGTTTCCTTGACATTTTTCAAACAGAAAAAACCAAATACAATCACTTCAATAACGAGGCCAATTCCCAAAATCCATTCTTTAATACCAGAACTTACGCTTGGGGTCGCAACCCAAATCCCTACTGTATAAAAAATGCTTGCTGCAAAAAAAAGTATCGTGTAAAGCTTAGCAGACAAGTCAAAAATAGTCTTTCCCTTACTTTTCTGACTCTTATGAGGCCATTGTTTCATATGTAGCCAGCCCCAAATAGCTACAATCTGACCTAACACTGAAATACCAGCAATAACTAACTTGGGTCCCCAACTAAGATTAGAACCAAATAAAACAATAAAATCAATAAAGAGAGCTACGGCAATCATTGCAATGAGGCCACGCATTTTTTGACTTTTTTTCATGATAGACTCCTTTTTTGTGTTATAAATATATAACACTTAAATTTTATGTTACAAATATATCACATTTAAACTTAGAAAGCAAGAATTTATGTGCCAAGGTGGCAATTATTTGAAAAATTTTTTTAATAAAAGCCCTCGATAGTCAAACAACTAAAGAATTCTTTGAAGCAATGCATCGGATTTGGTTTGGATAGTTTCGTTAATAATATCTGATGATAAAAAATTTTTGGAAAATCTAGATACTGTATGAATCTCTACTTTTTTTCTTAGACTGTTATAAACTCTGTCAGAATAAGCTTTGTAGGTGTAGAAGTTAATTTTTACAGAACTAAATTATTCCTCTATTTAGAATCTATTAATTCATATTTTATAAATTAATTAGTAGATATCGTTCTTAAAATCCTTGATATTTCGTTTGGGAACGGGCTTAGGATTTAGGAGCCAAGTATCCAAATCTCGTTCAGGCGATATGAAGGGTTTGAGTTGATGGTCTTTATAAAATGTTTCTAATACTCTTCGAAAATCAAATTCAAACTACGTCAGCTTTGCCTTGCCGTACTCCAGTACAGCCTGCGGCTAGCTTCCTAGTTTGCTCTTTGATTTTCATTGAGTATAAAATAGTATTCACGGCTAGCTTCTTTCAAACATTTATTTCCTACTTCTAACAAATTTCTAAATGGTTTAAAAATTTTATAGTCTGTCAAGTTTTTTTCTTGACACCTGCTAGAAATCTGCTATAATAGAACATGTGCTAAATAGCTCAGCTATTTCACCGAAATAAAAAATAAGAAAAGAGACTTTAAAAATGGCAGTTAAAATCCGTTTGACTCGTATGGGTTCTAAGAAAAAACCTTTCTACCGTATCAACGTAGCAGATTCACGTTCACCACGTGACGGACGTTTCATCGAAACAGTTGGAACATACAACCCACTTGTTGCTGAAAACCAAGTAACTTTGAAAGAAGACCGCGTTCTTGCATGGTTGGCTGATGGAGCTCAACCTTCAGACACAGTACGTAACATCCTTTCAAAAGAAGGCGTATTGAAAAAATTCCACGATTCTAAATTCTCAAAATAAGTTTAAAGTAGGTTGACAGATGGATACGATTGAAAATCTCATTATTGCGATTGTGAAACCCTTGATTTCACAACCAGATGCCTTAACTATCAAGATTGAAGATACACCAGAATTTTTGGAATATCATTTGGATCTTGATCAAAGCGATGTGGGTCGTGTAATCGGTCGTAAGGGTCGCACTATTTCTGCGATAAGAACGATTGTCTACTCTGTCCCAACTGAAGACAAAAAAGTAAGAATCGTTATTGACGAAAAATAAGAAGGGCGGGACGAATGTCTCGCTTTTTTTGCGAGGAGCAGGATATGAAGGATTTAACGTTTAGACAATTACAAGACTACTTACTCGAACATTACCAGCAGTCTCGGACTGAGGAAGGTCTTTTTATCAAGCTAGTGGAGGAAGTCGGAGAAGTAGCCGAAGTTTTGAATGGGCGCTCTGGTCGAAAAGAGGGCGTTCAGGATTCGAACGAGGAACTAGCAAAAGAACTGGCTGATATCATTCACTACACCGTCGCAATCGCAGCCATCAACCATATTGACCTAACTAAAACCATCTTTGAGAAAGACAAAACTGCAGCCATTAAGTACCAACATGAACGTGATTTGGAAGGATTTTTGAAGGAATTCGAGAGTTGACATACTTTTTCTCCAACTTGAGAAAATCCTTGGAACGTGATAAAATAAAGGATAAGGATTTTTTATAATTCATTATACAGAATGAGTGGATTTCTTTATGAAGAGGATTGAAGTATCTACAGAAATTGGTAGTCTCTCTGTTACTTATCAAAAGCAAAAGAAAATGCTAGTTTGTTTAAGTGGTGCAGGTTTGCTACCAAGTTATGAAAATTTTTCACTTATACTCGAAAAACTTCCTCCCACAATTGGTTATTTGACAATTGATTTTCCAAACACAGGTAGAAGTCCGATTCATGACCAAGCTGGAAAAAATCTGGATAATCTTGCAGATGCGGTTTATGAAGTACTTGAAGAATTGGCGATTTCTGAATATATACTTTGTGCACATAGTTTGAGTGGAATTTTAGCTTGCAAGTTGCTCAAGAAACCAATTAAGTGTCAGGCTTTAGTAGCAATTGAACCGACAACTAAAAAAGTCATGTTTGCTGATTTTTCAGAAAATCCTTATCCAGAAATGGAAGAGCAGATGATGCTGATTGAGGAGTGTGGTCCTGAACTTTATTTTAAGAGCTTAACTCAAGCCACATTTAGCCCTGAAATCAATAAAGAAATCTGGGAAATAATGCAAGAAAAAGGTTCAGAGTTGCAAAATCAAGATTCAGAATTTCAGATATCTGGAGAGATTACTGAGGAAGATTTTGAGAATTTGTCGATAGAATCTCATGTCCCTGTATTTATTTTTTGTCAGGCTTATAGAGAAAAAGAGTACAGAGAATCAGAATATTGGACTTCCAATACTAAACTCATTTTAGGAGGGAATCACCATTATTTACAATGGTCAGAATCAGAAAAAATTGTGACTATTATTCGAGAATTGTCAGAATAAGATGGAAATAAATAGACTACAGGAGACAAGATGAACTACTTTAATGTTGGGAAAATCGTCAATACGCAGGGGTTACAGGGTGAGATGCGAGTCTTGTCTGTGACGGATTTTGCAGAAGAACGGTTTAAAAAAGGGGCTGAGCTGGCTTTGTTTGATGAAAAAGATCAGTTTGTCCAAACAGTGACTATTGCTAGCCACCGAAAACAGAAGAACTTTGACATCATTAAATTCAAAGATATGTACCATATCAACGCTATCGAAAAGTACAAAGGATACAGTCTCAAGGTTGCTGAGGAAGATTTGAATGACCTAGACGATGGTGAATTTTATTATCACGAGATTATCGGTTTGGAGGTCTATGAGGGAGACAACTTGATTGGAACCATCAAGGAAATCCTACAACCAGGTGCTAACGATGTCTGGGTAGTCAAGCGAAAAGGCAAGCGTGATTTGTTATTGCCTTATATCCCACCAGTGGTTCTCAATGTTGATATTCCGAATAACCGCGTCGATGTGGAAATCTTAGAAGGGTTAGACGATGAAGATTGATATTTTAACCCTCTTTCCAGAGATGTTTTCTCCACTGGAGCACTCAATCGTTGGAAAGGCTCGAGAAAAAGGGCTCTTGGATATCCAGTATCATAATTTTCGAGAAAATGCTGAAAAGGCCCGCCATGTAGACGATGAGCCCTACGGAGGTGGTCAGGGGATGTTGCTCCGAGCACAACCTATTTTCGATGCCTTTGACGCTATTGAAAAGAAAAATCCGCGCGTTATTCTCCTAGACCCAGCTGGCAAGCAGTTTGATCAGGCTTATGCTGAGGATTTGGCTCAAGAGGAAGAGCTAATCTTTATCTGTGGGCACTATGAGGGTTATGATGAGCGAATTAAGACCTTGGTGACAGATGAGATCTCCCTAGGCGACTATGTCTTGACTGGTGGAGAGTTGGCGGCTATGACCATGATTGATGCTACGGTACGCCTGATTCCAGAAGTAATTGGCAAGGAGTCTAGCCACCAAGATGATAGTTTTTCTTCAGGCCTTCTTGAATATCCTCAGTACACACGTCCCTATGATTATCGAGGCATGGTTGTCCCAGATGTACTAATGAGCGGGCACCATGAAAAGATTCGTCAGTGGCGATTGTATGAGAGTTTAAAGAAAACCTATGAGCGCAGACCGGATTTGCTTGAACATTATCAACTGACAGCAGAAGAAGAAAAAATGCTGGTAGAAATCAAAGAAAATAAAGAATAAAGGAGAAACCTATGCAAGTAATCAAACGTGATGGAGAAATTGCTGAATTTAATCCAGATAAGATTTACCAAGCTATCTTAAAGGCAGCTCAGACTGTCTATGTATTGACAGATGATTTGCGTCAAAACCTTGCACAAGTCACTAAGAAAGTGGTTTTGGATTTGGAAGAGGCCAAGGTGGAACGTGCTACCATTAGCATGATTCAGTCTATGGTTGAACATCGTTTGCTGGGTGCAGGTTACATTACCATAGCAGAACACTACATTTCCTATCGTCTACAACGTGACTTGGAAAGAAGTGGTTATGGAGATCATATCGCGGTTCATTTACATTTTGAACAAATTCGCTAAGAAAAAAGAGTGGGATGAAGCAACTACATCTCACTCTTTCTTAAATCTATTTTTTTGGGCTGTTTGGACAGTTGAAGGGACAAATCGTAGGCGTTGAATATCGCTTATGCGGATAATACGGGTCACATTTTTAGCAAAATTTTTCACGATAATTTGCTGGCGTTGCTGATCGTATTTGATGATGTCACCTGTAAAACTTGTCTCAGACAAGATAAGGTGAACAGCAGTTTGTTTCTGGATAGCCTCTTCAATAGTAGCAGTTAGGGAGTTGGTTTCAGTCTGGTCAGGTTGGTCATGTCCATTTAAAAAGTCATGTATTTTATCTAGAACTTGCTGGAATTTATGTCTCATATTGGCCTCCCTTCTTTTATATCAATATTATATAAAATTTTCGTAAAATCTACAAGATTTTACGAATAAACTAATGAAAGCTAAAAAAAGGAGAAGAAAATGGCAGAATTTACATTTGAAATCGAAGAGCACTTGTTGACTCTTTCTGAAAACGAAAAAGGTTGGACCAAGGAAATCAACCGTGTGAGCTTTAATGGTGCCCCTGCAAAGTTTGATATTCGTGCTTGGAGTCCAGATCATACTAAAATGGGCAAGGGAATTACCCTCTCTAATGAAGAATTTCAAACCATGGTGGATGCCTTTAAAGGCAACTAAGTTTTCAAAATGAAAGAAAAGGATATTGAGTTATGACAACTCGATATCCTTTTTTTAGTTGGTAAAGTAAGCCTGATTTTTAAGGCGTTGAAGTAGTGGACGACTAATAAAACTAATAGCAAGAAGTTTACCAAGGTCTGGAATGATAAAGGGAAAAACTCCTACAACAAGAGCTTTTTCAAATGGCATTCCAGCTAGGAAATGCAAGCTTAGAATCCCGCCGACAAAGACAAGGGCATCACCCAAGAGGTTTGCAAGAAAAATCTTGACAACTCCACTCTTGCTGTCAGTTAGAGATGAAGTAAGTCCAGAGTAAACAAGATAAAACCAAAGATAGCCTGCAGTAGGACCAACCAACGCCTGCAATCCAGCTCCCCCTCCTGCAAAGACAGGAAGACCGATAGCACCTAGAAGAAGATAGAGTCCAACAGAAAGTACAGCCTCTCTGGGTCTAAAGACAGTAGCAATCAAGCCGATTGCAAAGTTTTGCAGAGTGAAGGGAACAGGTCCAATTGGAAGAGTGATTTGTGCCAATACAGCAATGAGAGCAGCCCCAATAGCAGGGATAGCATAAACGTGAGCTTTTTTCAAAATAGTTAACCTCTTTTCTGATGTATAGTAACTATTATACTCGTAAGAACATTATTGTCAACCTGTTTTATAGAGCAAGGTAACAAAAACTGTAACGGCCGATTTTCCTGACTGGGTAAGTTGTTTTCATCATTTCGTAAATCATCAAAAAAGAAGCAGACACATTTGTATCAGCTTCTTTTATTTCGATTAACGCATGGTTACAAATTCTTCAGATGCAGTTGGGTGAATCGCTACGGTTGCATCGAAGTCAGCCTTGGTTGCTCCCATTTTGATAGCAACAGCAAATCCTTGAATCATTTCATCAACACCATAGCCAATTCCATGAAGTCCGACAACTTTTTCTTCAGAACCAGCTGTTATCAATTTGAAACGTGTTTCTTGACGGTTGCAAGTGCAAGCAGAGTACATAGAAGTGAAGCTTGATTTGTAAACCTTGATTTGGTCTTGGCCGTATTCTTTAATAGCTTGCTCTTCTGTCAGCCCAACAGTTCCGATAGCAGGGTGTGAAAAGACAACAGTTGGAATAGTTGAGTAGTCCATTTTTGCAGTAGTTTTTTCGTTAAAGAGGCGTTCAGATAGGGTACGTCCTGCCTTGATAGCAACTGGAGTCAGTTCTTTTTCACCCGTTACATCACCTAGAGCATAGATTCCCTCAACAACCGTATTTTGGTATTCATCTACTTGGATAAAGCCACGTTCGTTCAGAGTAACACCAGCTTTTTCAAGTTGCAAGCCCTTAACGTTTGGACGGCGACCTGTAGCCCAGATAACTTGGCTAGCTGTGTGACTAGTACCATCTTCGAAATGAATGGTAATGCCTTCAGCAGTTTTTTCTAACTTGGCAGGAACTTTGTGAGTGTGAAGTGGTAAGTTTGTTCTTTCCATTTCCTTGACCAAACCTTCAACGATATAAGAATCAAAACCACGTAAAGGACGATCACGGCGAACAAAGAGGTCTGTCTTGACACCAAAGGTGTGGAGTACGCCAGCCAATTCAACGGCAATATAACCCGCGCCTAGAATAGCAACTGACTCTGGAAGTTCTTCCCAGGAAAATACATCATCAGAAGAGCCACCTAGCTCAGCACCAGGAATATTAGGAATACTTGGATGGGCACCAGTAGCGATCACGATATGTTTAGCACGGATCAGCTCACCATTTACGCTAACAGTATGAGAATCTACAAATTCAGCATGACCTTCAATCAAGTCTACTCCGTTGCGTTTAAAACTGCCATCATAAGAAGAACGAGCGCGATCAATATAGGCTTCACGATTGCGACGTAGGGTAGCAAAGTCAAAGTTAAGATCAGTAGTCTTAAAGCCGTAGTCTTCTCCAAATTGATGGAAAGTCTCAGCGATTTGAGCCCCATACCACATGATTTTTTTAGGAACACAACCGACGTTGACACAGGTTCCACCTAATTTCTTTTCCTCAATAACGGCTGCTTTGGCTCCATGTTCACCAGCACGGTTCATAGTAGCAATTCCTCCGCTACCTCCACCGATAGCAATGATATCATATTCTCTCATTAAAAACTCCTTTGTACTCTTTTAAATAGTAGAGTGTCATTTTTTGATAGTCATATTCTATCTTTTTTTTGATGTGATTGCAAAAATCTGCTACGTTAAAAAAAATTAAAGAAAAGGCTTGCAAAAAAGAAAAATAAAGTGTATTATATAACTAGTACAATAGAGATAAAAATTTCCGAACAATAAGTGAATCCTGAAATGTCATTATTTCGTTCTGAATTGTTATTGTTTGTATTTGGTAATTTTTGTATAATATTGTTAAGGACTTTAAATCAAAAAAGGAGTTTCATTATGAAAAAGAATCGTAAGGCTAAAAAGTGGCAATTGTATGCAGCAATCGGTGCTGCAAGTGTTGTTGTATTGGGGGCTGGGGGCATTTTGCTTTTTAGACAACCTTCTCAGACCGCTGTAAAAGATGAGGCTACTCATCTGGTTGTTGCTAAAGAAGGAAGCGTTGCATCCTCTGTTTTATTATCAGGGACAGTAACGGCAAAAAATGAACAATATGTTTATTTTGATGCTAGTAAGGGAGATTTAGATGAAATCCTTGTTTCTGTGGGGGATAAGGTTAGTGAAGGGCAGGCTTTAGTCAAGTACAGTAGTTCAGAAGCCCAGGCGGCCTATGATTCAGCTAGTCGAGCAGTTGCGAAGGCAGATCGTCATATCAATGAACTCAATCAAGCACGGAATGAAGCCGCTTCAGCTCCGGCTCCACAGTTGCCAACACCAGCAGGAGTAGAAGGAGCTGCGGCACAAACTCCAGCTCCAGTCGCAGGAAATTCAGTATCCTCTATTGATGCTCAATTGGGTGATGCCCGTGATGCCCGTGCAGATGCAGCGGCACAATTAAGCAAGGCTCAAAGTCAGTTGGATGCAATGACGGTTCTCAGTACCCTAGAGGGAACTGTGGTCGAAGTCAATCGTAACGTTTCCAAATCTCCAACAGGAGCAAGCCAAGTGGTAGTTCATGTCGTAAGCAATGAAAACTTGCAAGTTAAGGGTGAACTATCTGAATACAACCTTGCCAACTTATCTGTCGGTCAAGAAGTAACCTTTACTTCTAAAGTTTACCAAGATAAGAGCTGGACAGGTAAGATTAGCTATATCTCTGACTACCCTAAAAATAATGGCGAAGCAGCAAGTGCAGCGGCTGCAGCAGCAGCTGGTAATTCTGGCTCTAAATATCCATATACCATTGATGTTACGAGTGAAATTGGTGATTTGAAACAAGGATTTTCAGTAAGCGTTGAGGTCAAGAATAAGAGTAAAGCCATTTTGGTTCCTCTAACAAGTGTTGTGACTGAAAATGATAAGAACTATGTCTGGGTGCTTGACGAGCAGAAAAAGGCTAAGAAAGTGGAAGTTGGTTTGGGCAATGCTGATGCAGACAACCAAGAAATCACTTCAGGTCTGACAAATGGAGTCAAGGTCATCAGTAACCCAACGTCTTCTCTAGAGGAAGGAAAAGAGGTGAAGGCTGATGAAGAAACTAATTAGTCTAAAAAATATCTGCAGAAGTTACCGTAATGGTGACCAAGAACTGCAGGTTCTCAAAAATATCAACCTAGAAGTGAATGAGGGTGAGTTTGTTGCCATCATGGGACCCTCTGGGTCTGGTAAGTCCACTCTAATGAATACGATTGGGATGTTGGATACACCAACCAGTGGAGAGTATTATCTTGAAGGCCAAGAAGTGGCGGGACTAGGTGAAAAACAACTAGCCAAGGTCCGTAACCAACAAATCGGATTTGTCTTTCAGCAGTTCTTTCTTCTATCTAAACTTAATGCTCTGCAAAACGTAGAATTGCCCTTGATTTACGCGGGAGTTTCATCTTCAAAACGTCGCAAGTTAGCTGAGGAATATTTAGATAAGGTTGAATTGACAGAACGCAGTCACCATTTGCCTTCAGAATTATCTGGTGGTCAAAAGCAACGTGTGGCTATTGCGCGTGCCTTGGTAAACAATCCTTCTATTATCCTAGCGGACGAACCGACAGGAGCCTTGGATACCAAAACAGGGAACCAAATTATGCAACTATTGGTTGAGTTGAACAAAGAAGGAAAAACCATTATCATGGTAACGCATGAGCCTGAAATCGCTGCTTATGCTAAACGCCAGATTGTCATTCGAGATGGAGTTATTTCGTCTGACAGTTCGCAGTTAGAGAAGGAGGAAAACTAAGATGCAGAATCTGAAATTTGCCTTTTCATCTATCATGGCCCACAAGATGCGCTCTTTTCTCACTATGATTGGGATTATCATTGGTGTTTCATCTGTTGTTGTGATTATGGCTCTGGGAGATTCCATGTCTCGTCAGATCAATAAAAATATGACCAAGTCACAGAAGAATATCCATGTCTTTTTCTCGCCTATCAAAAGCAAAGATGGTTCTTTTACCCAAAAGCAATCAGCTTTGACAGTCTCTGGTAAAGAAGAGGAAGTCCATGTTGAACCGCCAAAACCGCAAGAAGCTTGGGTTAAGGAGGCGGCCAAACTTAAGGGTGTAGATAGTTACTATGTAACCAACTCGACAAATACGACCCTGTCTTATAAAGATAAAAAGGTTGAGCGCGCTAGCTTGACAGGTGGAAATATTACTTACATGAAGGCGGTTGAAAATGAAATTGTTGCAGGTCGTAGTCTTATAGCTCAGGATTATAAAGATGTGGCCAGTGTCATTTTGCTAGACCAGGAACTTGCTAATAGCCTGTTTGGGTCAGCTCAAGAAGCTGTTAACCAGATTATAGATGTTGGTGGTTTTAGCTATCGTGTTATTGGTGTTTATACTAGCGATGAGGCCAAGGCTGTCAAGACATTTGGTATTGGCGGACTTCCAATTACGACTAATATTTCTCTTGCCAACAACTTCAATATGGATGAAATTTCTGATATTGTCTTCCGTGTCAATGATACCAGTTTGACACCAACTGTGGGACCAGAATTAGCTAGAAAATTGACCGAAATTGCTGGTCTTCAGCAAGGGGAGTATCAGGTGTCAGATGCGACTGCAGCCTTCCAAGAAGTACAACAATTGTTCGGCTTTATAACTACGATTATTAGTGCCATTGCAGGAATTTCCCTTTTTGTTGGAGGGACTGGTGTTATGAACATCATGCTGGTTTCGGTGACGGAGCGTACGCGTGAGATTGGTCTCCGTAAGGCTTTGGGTGCAACACGTGCTAATATTTTAATCCAGTTTTTGATTGAATCCATGATATTGACCTTGCTTGGTGGAGTCATTGGTTTAACCATTGCGACAGGCTTAACCGCTATAGCTGGCATACTCTTGCAAGGTTTGATTGCGGGTATAGAAGTGGGAGTATCAATCCCAGTTGCCCTATTTAGTCTTGCAGTTTCGGCTAGTGTGGGTATGATTTTTGGAGTTTTGCCAGCCAACAAGGCATCGAAACTTGATCCGATTGAAGCTCTTCGCTATGAATAAGATTAACAAGATGGACACTTGTCTATCTTGTTTTTGTATAGATTTCCCTATCGAAAATCCTTAAAAATGTGATATAATGAAGTGTGAGAAAAACAGGTTTCATTTGCCTGGAAAGGAAAAATTATGTCTGAAAAGAATTTTTATATTACAACACCGATTTACTATCCATCTGGTAAACTTCATATCGGTTCTGCCTACACAACCATCGCCTGTGATGTCCTAGCCCGTTACAAACGCCTGATGGGTTACGATGTCTTTTATCTGACAGGTCTTGATGAGCACGGTCAGAAAATCCAGCAGAAAGCAGAAGAAGCTGGCATTACACCTCAAGCCTATGTTGATGGGATGGCAGTTGGAGTCAAAGAACTCTGGCAATTACTAGATATCTCATACGATAAATTTATCCGTACAACTGATGACTACCATGAAAAAGTTGTCGCACAAGTCTTTGAACGCTTGCTGGCTCAAGATGACATCTATTTGGGTGAATATTCTGGTTGGTATTCAGTTTCAGATGAGGAATTCTTTACAGAAAGCCAGCTTGCAGAAGTTTTCCGTGACGAAGCTGGAAATGTAACTGGTGGTATCGCTCCATCAGGTCACGAAGTGGAATGGGTATCTGAAGAGTCTTATTTCCTTCGTCTTAGCAAGTACCAAGACCGTCTAGTAGAATTTTTCAAAGCTCATCCTGAATTTATCACTCCAGATGGTCGTCTGAATGAAATGCTTCGCAACTTTATCGAGCCAGGTTTAGAGGATTTGGCGGTTTCTCGTACAACCTTTACATGGGGTGTGCCAGTGCCATCTAATCCTAAACACGTTGTCTACGTTTGGATTGATGCCCTTCTTAACTATGCGACAGCTCTTGGCTACGGTCAAGATGAACATGGTAACTTTGACAAGTTCTGGAATGGAACAGTCTTCCACATGGTAGGAAAAGACATCCTTCGATTCCACTCAATCTACTGGCCAATCCTTCTTATGATGCTCGATATCAAATTGCCAGATCGTCTGATTGCCCATGGTTGGTTTGTCATGAAAGACGGCAAAATGTCTAAGTCTAAAGGAAATGTCGTTTACCCTGAAATGTTGGTAGAGCGTTATGGACTAGATCCGCTTCGTTACTATCTCATGCGTAGCCTTCCAGTTGGTTCAGACGGAACCTTCACTCCAGAAGACTATGTAGGCCGTATCAACTATGAATTGGCCAATGACCTTGGAAACCTCCTTAACCGTACGGTTTCTATGATTAATAAATACTTTGACGGGCAAGTCCCTGCCTATGTAGAAGGTGTAACAGAGTTTGACCATGCTCTTGCTGACGTCGCAGAACAATCAATCGCTGACTACCACACCTACATGGAAGCAGTTGACTACCCACGTGCACTTGAAGCAGTCTGGACCCTTATCTCTCGTACCAATAAATACATCGATGAGACCGCACCATGGGTCTTGGCCAAGGATGAAGCTCTTCGCGACCAATTAGCAAGTGTTATGAGCCACTTGGCAGCTAGCCTTCGTGTTGTAGCTCACTTGATTGAGCCGTTTATGATGGAAACCAGTCGTGCAGTCTTAAATCAACTTGGCTTGGAAGAAGTAGCGAGCCTTGAAAACTTGAGCTTGGTTGATTTCCCTGCAGGTGTAACTGTAGTTGCTAAGGGAACTCCAATCTTCCCACGTCTGGATATGGAAGAAGAAATCGCCTATATCAAGGAACAAATGGAAGGCAACAAACCAGCAGTCGAGAAAGAATGGAATCCAGATGAAGTTGAACTCAAACTAAACAAGGAAGAAATCAAGTTTGAAGATTTTGACAAGGTCGAAATCCGTGTCGCAGAAGTCAAAGAAGTGTCTAAAGTAGAAGGTTCAGATAAGTTGCTTCAATTCCGCTTGGATGCTGGTGATGGTCAAGATCGTCAAATCCTCTCAGGAATTGCAAAATACTATCCAAACGAACAAGAATTGGTCGGCAAGAAAGTCCAAATCGTTGCCAATCTCAAACCACGTAAAATGATGAAGAAATATGTCAGCCAAGGTATGATCCTATCAGCTGAACATGATGGAAAATTAACCCTTCTCACAGTTGATCCAGCTGTACCGAATGGAAGTGTGATTGGGTAACAATAGACAGGACTAGTTCATGCTAGTTCTGTTTTTTATTTACACTCAATGAAAATCAAAGAGCAAACTAGGAAACTAGCCGCAAGTTGCTCAAGACACTGCTTTAAGGTTGTAGATAGAACTGACGAAGTCAGATCAAAACATGATTTTGAGGTTGTAGATGAAACTGACCAAGTCAGTAACCATACATACGGCAAGGCGACGCTGACGTGGTTTGAAGAGATTTTCGAAGAGTATTAACTATTATGCTTTACAAACTAGTGTGGAAGTGGTATATTATAGATGAAGCTACTAGTAGGTATTACAAAATAGATAGAAGGGGGAAGGGATGAAGGAAACTCAACTATTAAAAGGTGTTCTTGAAGGTTGTGTCTTGGATATGATTGGTCAAAAAGAGCGATATGGTTATGAGTTGGTTCAGACTCTACGAGAGGCTGGATTTGATACTATCGTTCCAGGAACTATTTATCCTTTGTTGCAAAAGTTAGAAAAAAATCAATGGATAAGAGGCGACATGCGTCCGTCGCCAGATGGTCCAGATCGGAAGTATTTTTCATTAACTAAAGAAGGAGAAGAGCGTGTCTCGGTTTTTTGGCAACAATGGGACGATTTGAGTCAAAAAGTAGAAGGAATTAAGAATGGGGGTAAACCATGAAGAAAATGAAGTATTATGAAGAAACAAGCGCTTTGTTGCATGAGTTTTCTGAGGACAATCAGCAGTATTTTGAGGAACTGTGGGATAGTTTTAACCTTGCTGGATTTCTCTATGATGAGGACTATCTCAGAGAGCAGATCTATTTGATGATGCTAGATTTTTCAGAAGCAGAACGAGACGGGATGAGTGCTGAGGATTATCTAGGTAAGAATCCTAAAACAATAATGAAAGAGATACTCAAGGAAGCGCCACGCAGTTCTATCAAAGAGTCCCTTTTGACACCAATTCTTGTCCTAGCGGTATTACGTTATTATCAACTACTAAGTGATTTTTCTAAAGGTCCTCTCTTAACAGTCAATTTACTCACATTTTTAGGGCAACTTCTTCTTTTTCTGATCGGATTTGGACTTGTGGCTACAATCTTACGAAAAAGTTTAGTCCAAGATTCTCCTA
Organism: Streptococcus mitis; assembly: GCF_022137125.1. Taxonomy (GTDB): domain Bacteria; phylum Bacillota; class Bacilli; order Lactobacillales; family Streptococcaceae; genus Streptococcus; species Streptococcus mitis_CE. The sequence continues at coordinate 296,196 of NZ_JAKNEQ010000001.1, forward strand.
AAATGAAAATTGGCACCTATATTATCGTTGGGATTCTTGTTCTGCTAGTTGTTCTAGGATATGTAGGAATGGGAAGTTTCATACAAGAAGGAGACTTTTATCTTCCTGCTCCCTGGGATAGTTTCCTTGTCTTTACGCTTTCCCTAGTCATCAGTATTTGGAATTGGAAAGAAGCGGTTTTTCGTCCATTTGTTAGTATGATTATTGCCCATCTTGTTGTAGGCTCTCTGCTCCGTTACTATGAGTGGATGGGAATTTCAAATGTTTTCCTTACAAAAATCCTTCCTTTAGCTGTCCTCTTTATTGGAATCTTTGTCTTGTTCCGTGGGTTTAAGAAGATAAAATGGAGTGAAATATAGTCAAAAAGCCGTTGCAAAGCGGTTTTTTGTTATAATGAAGGGAAGAATGTTAGAAATTTAAGGAGAAAAATTTGATGAGATACATAACTCTTGGTCAAGATGACAAAGAATTATCAGAAATTGTTCTCGGAATGATGAGAATAAAAGATAAGTCTGTAAAAGAAGTTGAAGAGCTTGTAGAAACAGCACTTTCTGTTGGAATCAATGCTTTCGACTTGGCTGATATATATGGTCGTGGTCGTTGTGAAGAACTGTTAGGTCTTGTCCTAAAAAATCGTCCAGAATTAAGAGAAGAGATGTGGATTCAGTCAAAATGTGGCATTCGCATTGAAGAATTTACCTATTTTGATTTTTCTAAGGACTATATTATAAAATCAGTTGACGGAATTTTGCAAAGATTGAAGATTGATCATTTAGATAGCTTGCTTCTTCATAGGCCAGATGCTTTGATGGAGTCTGACCAAGTAGCAGAAGCCTTTGATCTTCTTTATAAACAAGGCAAAGTTCGAGATTTTGGAGTTTCTAATCAAAATCCTATGATGATGGAGTTGCTTAAAAAAGATGTCAAGCAGCCGTTAGCTGTTAATCAGCTACAATTGAGTGTGGCTTTTACACCAGGATTCGAATCAGGTTTTCATGTTAATATGGAAGATAGTCAAGCAGCTATGCGAGATGGCAGCATTTTTGAATATTGCAAATTACACGATGTGGTCATTCAAGCATGGTCTGTCTTACAATTCGGGTATTTCAAAGGGAATTTTGTTGGAAATGAGAAATTTCAAGCTTTAAATCAAGTACTTGATCGTTTAGCTACTAAATATGGAGTAACCTCTTCAACTATTGCCATTTCTTGGATATTGCGTTATCCAGCAAAAATGCAGGCAGTCGTAGGTACCACAAATCCTAAGCACTTGAGAGAAGTTAGTCAAGCGGCAAACTTTAGCTTAACAAGAAAAGAATGGTATGAAATTTATCTTGCTGCAGGGAATAATTTGCCGTAAGTAGAAGCAGATGTAAATAACTCACAGTCAAAAAGCCGTTGCAAAGCGGTTTTTTTGTTATAATGAAGGGGAGAATTATTGATATTAAAGGAGAAAACCATGACATTTGAAGAAATTCTGCCGGGGTTAAAGGCTAAGAAAAAATATGTACGAACTGGTTGGGGAGGTGCTGAAAACTATGTCCAACTTTTTGACACCATTGAACAAAACGGGGTTGCACTTGAAGTGACACCTTATTTCCTAATCAACGTATCTGGAGAAGGTGAAGGTTTTTCCATGTGGAGTCCGACACCTTGTGATGTTTTGGCGACAGATTGGGTAGAAGTGAATGACTAGACGTGTATTGATTACAGGAGTGAGTTCAGGAATCGGCCTAGCTCAAGCTCGCCTCTTTTTAGAGAATGGCTTTCAAGTTTATGGAGTTGACCAAGGTGAAAATCCACTCTTAGAGGGTGATTTCCACTTTTTACAGAGAGATTTGACCTTGGACTTAGAACCTATTTTTGACTGGTGTCCTCAGGTGGATGTTTTGTGCAATACTGCTGGAGTTTTGGATGATTACAAACCACTTTTGGAACAAACGGCGCAGGAAATTCAAGAAATTTTTGAAATTAACTATATGACTCCTGTTGAGTTGACTCGCTATTATTTGACCAAAATGTTGGAGAATAAAAAAGGGATTATTATCAACATGTGCTCCATTGCTTCGAGCCTAGCAGGTGGTGGTGGACACGCCTATACTTCTTCGAAGCACGCCTTAGCAGGCTTTACCAAGCAGTTGGCTCTAGACTATGCTGAAACAGGGATTCAGGTCTTTGGTATCGCTCCAGGAGCCGTCAAGACGGGTATGACCACTGCAGACTTTGAACCAGGTGGCTTGGCTACCTGGGTTGCTAGTGAAACACCAATCAAGCGCTGGATTGAACCAGAGGAAGTGGCAGAAGTCAGTCTCTTTTTGGCCAGTGGAAAGGCATCTGCCATGCAGGGTCAAATTCTGACAATAGATGGTGGCTGGTCTTTGAAGTAGGGGGAGTTGGATGGATATTCAAGAGCTCACAGAAGAAAATGCATCGCCGTTAGTCTTGAAGGTTAAGTCTGAATTATTAGGATTTCCAGAACTGGACAAGACTTCTTACATGAATTGGAAGGTGAATGATGAGAAACCAACTTGCCCTTAGTGGAGAAAAAATTCTTGAAAAAGTTTACCCACAACTATTTCACCACATTGGAATGATTCGTGGGGAGTATTTGTCGAGAGAGATCAACCAAAACATCCTGTTACCAAGTTGTCAGGAATTTGTAAAAGATTATCTAAACACTATTTGCTTCTTGTACTCAGATGAAGAGGTATGGTATCGTTTTTCTGAATTAACGAATACAGAAGCTAATTGTCTAAAGGGGACTAAAGAGTATTTTGATGAAAATCATCCCTTATTTGGATATAGAGGAACTAGGCGTTTGCTGGCGTGTCCGGATGAATTTCAGGCTGAAGCACATGTCGTTACAGAAGTTTATCAAAATAATCCCAATCTATCTATTATCTTTCCTTTTGTCAATGATGCTGAGCAGTTAAAGCAAGCTATTACAGTATTGCGTCAGCAGGGTTTTACTGGGAAAATCGGCACAATGATTGAATTGCCGTCAGCGTATTTTGACTTAGATAGGATACTGGAAACGGGCATTTCAAAGATTGTAGTTGGAATGAATGATTTGACTTCTTTTATTTTTGCCACTGTGAGAAACAGTCAATGGCATGATATGGAAAGTCCAATTATGTTAGATATGCTAAGAGATATGCAGGATAAAGCAAGGATGAAAAAGATTGACTTTGCTGTAGCAGGCTATCTGAATGATTCTTTCATACAAAAAATGAATCAGTTGAGTATCAAGTGCATTATTCACTACAGTTCTATTCTAGAGATTTTTGATTTAGAAATTGACCATCCAGATCATCTTAAACACATAAAAGAAGAAAGTAAAAAATTACAAAGGAGCACCCATGACACCGCAAGAAATGTGGAATGCATATAAGAAAATCAACCCCTCTATAGGAGATGAAATCGATGCTTGGGCTTTTGGAGTGGAACCAGACCTTTTAGCAGATTTGGTTTTAAGAGGCGAAAAGACTGCAACAGCTTCAGCCTACGACCTCTATGCACTAGAAGCCGAGTCTCTTCCTCAAGAAGGAACTTTTGATGTCATTTTAGATAGTCAAAATCAGGCTGTCTGTATTGTCGAAATTACAAAGGTTTCTGTCCAGCCCTTCAATCAAGTTTCTGCTCAACATGCCTATAAGGAAGGTGAGGGAGACAAATCACTTACCTATTGGCGTCAGGTTCATGAGGATTTTTTCACAGACTGTTTGGGTGAAGCAGGACTGACTTTTACACCTGAAAGCAAGGTTGTTTTAGAAGAATTTCGCAAGGTCTACCCACTGTAGACTGT